>JBHENQ010000145.1:0-9503 GCA_046261975.1 Gemmatimonadaceae bacterium
TGGCGTTATCTCGCGTCCGAGTGAGCTCAGGGTGTACAGCTCGGATGGCCTGCCAACCTATCGGCGACAGCCTGCACTGATCGTCTTTCCCACTACGCGCGACCAACTCGTTGCTGTCGTGAGGGCCCTTGCGTCCGCGAAGTATCCGTTCGTCGCGAGAGGGGCGGGTACAGGCCTCTCCGGCGGAGCGCTGGCGGAGAGCAATGCCGCGATCATCGGACTCAACCGCCTAAACCGCGTAATCTCGATCGATCCCGAGAACCGGCTCGCGGTTGTGGAACCGGGCGTGGTAAACGTGACTCTCACACGTGCCGCATCGGAATTCGGGCTGCACTACGCACCCGATCCCTCCAGCCAGACGGCCTGTACGATTGGCGGCAACGTCGCGGAAAACGCGGGCGGGCCGCACTGCCTCAAGTATGGCGTCACGCTGAACCACATTCTTGCGCTCGAGGTCGTCCTTCCGGACGGCGAGCTGGTGCGACTCGGCAACGCGGATGGGGAGGACGAGGGATACGATCTTCTCGGCGCTTTCGTCGGCTCGGAGGGCTGTTTTGGCATCGCGTCAGAGATTACAGTGCGCCTCACTCCCAACCCCGAAGCTGTGCGCACTTTGCTGGCTGATTTCACGAGTATCGACGCAGCGGCGCGCGCCGTTTCATGCATAATCGCAGCGGGGATGGTGCCTGCTGCTCTCGAGATGATGGACGGCCCAACAATTCGGGCCGTAGAAGCTTCTATCTACGCGGCGGGATACCCAGTGGATGCCGACGCCGTTCTTCTTGTCGAGCTCGACGGCCCTGCAGCCGGCCTCGATGCAGACGTGCGCCTTGTTGACAGGTTATGCAGGGCCAGCGGAGCGCGTGATGTTCGAATAGCGCACGATGACGCAGAACGAGCTCGTCTCTGGCAGGGTCGAAAAAAGGCATTCGGAGCGATGGGACGCATCTCACCAGACCTGGTCGTTCAGGATGCGGTAATCCCGCGCACGCGATTGCCGGAAGTACTCAGTCGAATTCATGAGATATCAGCGCGTGTGGGAGTGAGCGTCTGCAATGTCTTCCACGCGGGCGATGGCAATCTTCATCCAAACATTGGTTACGATTCGCGCATCCCCGGCCAGCGGGAGCGCGTGGAGCAGGCCATGCGCGAGATCATGGAAGCGTGCGTCGAGGCTGGGGGCACGGTGACGGGCGAGCACGGGATTGGTCTCGACAAGCTGGCCTACATGCCGCTCATCTTCAACGCGGACTCGCTGGATGCAATGTGCCGGCTGCGCGATGTCTTCGACCCTGAGCGCCGATCGAATCCCGGCAAGGTTGTCCCGATTCACTCGTGTCGCGAATGGCGAATGGCTTCCAACGCCAGCGCGATGTGATCGAGATCGGCGAGCGGATCAAGGAGGCGGCCGCCGAGCGAAGGGGCCTGCGGATCGTGGGCGCCGGCCATTGGTTAAGCGCCGGCCGTCCGGTGGCGGCAGTCGACACACTAGACCTGTCGGCATCGTCAGGAGTCGTGGACTACAATCCAGGCGATCTCACGCTCACTGCATTGGCTGCAACGCCGCTGGATGAGATCGCGCGGGTAGCGCGCGCCGAACGGCAGTGGCTTGCATTCGATCCCATGGGGGAGCCGGGTGGAACCATCGGCGCCACCATCTCCACCGGCTCCGCGGGCCCGCTCGCTCACGCGTTTGGCACGCCGCGCGACAACGTTCTGGGCCTCGATGCCGTCACAGGGAATGGCCAGACTATTTCCGCCGGAGGGCGCGTCGTCAAGAATGTCGCGGGGTTCGATCTCACGCGCCTGCTGGTCGGATCTTGGGGCACACTGGGAGCCATCACGTCTGTAACAGTACGGCTACGCGGCATTCCTGAAGCAGACGAGACTTATTCTCTCGCCATCGCGGAGGACGTAAGCGGCCTGGAGTGGATAAGAAGGAGTCTTGGGGGAAGCTCGTTTGCTCCGTGGGCAGTCGAAGTGCTGAACCGGAACCTGAGCCGGCTGCTGGGCATTGGTGATCATCTCAGCCTTCTGGTCCGGATCGCCGGGAGCGGTGACTCTGTTCGGAGCCAGTCCCGGATACTTTCGCAACTCGGCGATCTGAGTGCATGCAATGCCGATGTGTGGCGCGCGCTTGCCCGTTGCGAGCCCTCATCGGCCGTGGTCCTGCGGCTCTCACGCCGACCTTCTCGAGTGACCGAGACCTGGGCGCACGCGCAGACGCTCCCCCATGGAAAATGCGAGGCACTCACCCACGCGTCCGTAGGACGTGGAGTCGTGCGCTGCATGATTCCGTTCGAAGACGGGGATAGTCTGGCTAATCTCGTTACGTCGGCGCTGTCATTCTCGGGTACGTGCATTTTTGAGCGCCTGCCTGCCTCAGCCTGGAAGGACGTGCCGTCTTCTGTGGCGGGCCGTTTATCCTCCGGTATCCGCCGCAGCTTCGACCCATGCGGCATACTGAATCCCGGAATTCTCGGAGCGGCGACGTGAACGAGGTCGGCCTTCCGTGCGTCATACCCGGCACACCGTTGGCCGGCGCCGTCCCTGGTATCATGACCTGTGTCCACTGCGGCTTCTGTCTCCAGGCATGTCCGACGTATCTGGCGCTCGGGGACGAGAACGACAGTCCGCGCGGCCGCATTCTGCTGATGCGCTCGCTCGTGGAAGGGACACTCGACGTCAGCGATCCGGCAGTTCACACGCACATAGATCGCTGCCTAGGTTGCCGAGCATGTGAGACGGCGTGCCCCTCGGGCGTGCCTTACGGGCATTTGCTGGAAGCTACCCGGGCAACGCTTGGCCAGGTGCGGCCGCCTCCGGCAACCGCTCGTTTCATTCTTTGGGTTTTCTCACAGCAGCCCCTTCTGGTTTTATTACTGTCTCTGGCGCGCGCGCTTCGCGCGACACGGCTTCCGGCCGCCCTTGCCCGGCTACCGGGACGACTTGGCTTCGCTATGGCAATGCTCGCCTCCACCGCCCCACCATTTGCTGGGCGGGGACGGGTTTACCGCAAACGCGGCAACGGAACGCGCGAACGAGTTGCGATCCTGCGGGGCTGCGTGATGAGAGGCCTCTTCTCTCACACCAACAGGGCAACCGAGCGAACGCTCGCTGCCAACGACTATGAGGTGGTAGCCGCTCCCGCCCAGCGCTGTTGCGGCGCACTCCATGCTCATGCCGGACAACTCGACGCTGCTCGGCGGCTAGCCCGCGCGAACATCTCGGCGTTCGAGCAGTCGGCGGCGGATCTGATAGGGGTGAACGCTGCCGGTTGTGGCGCCATGATGAAGGACTACGGGCATCTGCTAGCCGATGATGACGAATGGTCTGCGAGGGCGAAGCTGATGGCAGCTCGCGTGAGGGATGTGACAGAATTGCTCGCAAATGCTGGTCCCGTGGAGGGTGGCTCGCTTCCACTGCGTGTGGCTTACGACGCACCCTGCCACCTTCTGCACGCACAGCGAGTTTCCGCAGCACCGCTGGTCGTGTTGTCGCGGATTCGAGAGCTGGACACGCAGATTCTGGATGGCGCCGAGCACTGTTGCGGGAGTGCGGGAATCTACAATCTGATCGAGCCGGATGTGTCGGACGCAGTTCTGGCGCCCAAGTTGGTTAGCATCGAGCGCAGCGGCGCTGATTGGCTTGCCACCGGCAATCCTGGATGTCTCATGCAGATTGGCGCCGGCTTGATGCGCGCCCACGGCAGGAGCGTGCGGGTAGTACATCCGGTCGACTTGCTCGACGCCTCCTACGGCGCGCGCCCGCACGACGGCGCGAAGCGTGAAACAACAGCGCCACGGACGGGCGCCGTGGCCCGTAGCGCATCCCCATAGCGCTCGTTTAGCTTCCGGTATGCATGCTGAAGGCGCTGGTAGCGAGTAGGATGCGCTGATGACTCACGCGACAGCACTATCGGGGACGTTTCCGGCTATCGGCGACGTGGCAGGTCATCCAGTAGTGATGCACTACGGCGATTCCGCGCGTGAGTACGCTGCCCTGCGTAGCGGCGCGATGCTCGTGGACCGCAGCGCGCGAGGGCGATTACGACTGAGCGGAAGTAAGGCCGCAGAAATGCTGACGGGCCTCGTCACCAACGACGTCCAATCGCTCGCGCCGGGACAGGGGATGTACGCCGCGGCGCTCTCACCAAAGGGCAAGATCGTAGCTGACATTCGAATCTTCTGTGATTCGGATGGCGTGCTGACGGACGCCCCACCTCGAGCCACGGTCGGATGGATTACCATGGTACGCAAGTACGTGAACCCGCGTCTTGCGCCATACCGGGAGCCGACCGAGACGCGTGTGTTGGGATTGTTTGGACCCAAAGCCCGCGCCATTGCCGAGGCACTGATTGGCCCTCAGGCGGAATCTCTGGCAGCGCTGGCTCCGTACGCGCATTTCAACGCTGTCGTCGGCGGCGAGAACGCAATGATTGCCAGAGTCCCCGACCTCGAAATAGAGGGCTACGAATTCTTTGTGACGGAACGCGTATTCGTGGACGCGTGGCAGCGGTTGACGTCCGCAGGAGCAACTCCGGCGGGTTTGCTCGCGTGGGAGATTGCTCGAATCGAGGCTGGACGGCCGGAGTGGGGATTGGACATCGATGACAGTACGATCCCGCAGGAGGCAAACTTCGACGAGCTTCACGCCATCTCGTACACCAAGGGCTGCTACGTTGGGCAGGAGGTGGTTGCAAGAGTGCACTTCCGCGGCCACGTGAACAAGCATCTTCGCGGCCTGCTGTGCGGGCACACCGACCCACCGCCAGCAAAGGCTGAATTGTTTGACGACGCGGGAAAGCACGTAGGCGATGTCAGGAGCACTGCTCTCTCACCACGGTTAGGCGCCATCGCACTCGCCACGGCACGCCGTGAGATCGAGCCCGGCACCACACTCACTGTGCGCTGGCCCGAAGGTGATGCCAGAGCTGACCTCCTGCACCTGCCCTTTCCGCTCTGATGGCGTCGCGCCGGCTCGCGCTGGTGACCGGCGCGACGGGCCTCGTAGGATCCTATCTTGTAGAGCAACTCCTTGCGGATGGCTGGGGTGTGCGCGCGTTGGTGCGCGATCTGGCGGCCACCGACTGGCTCTCTCGAATGGGAGCCGAATGTACCCGGGGCGATATTCTCAACGCGACATCAGTCGCGCACGCCGCCGCGGGCTGTCACACGATATTTCACGCCGCGGCCCTCGTTACGCCGCACGGCGGCTGGGAGGTGTTCCGCCGAGCAAACGTGGACGGGACGGCCAACGTGATCCGTGCGGCGACAGAGAGCGGCGCGCGTCTTCTGCATGTCAGCAGCGTGGCAGTCTATGGCGCGGCCGCCCGCTTCAGTTCGACTCCGACGGACGAAGATGTTCCATTCTCGCCGTTGCCGCACCATGCTTTCTACGCGCGATCCAAACGCGAGGCGGAAGAGTCGGTGCTTGAGGCGCACGCGCGCGGGACGATCTGGGCGACAACGGTGAGACCGGATGTCATCTACGGGAAGCGTGACCGTCAGTTCGTGCCCCGAGTTGCCCGCGTGCTTCGTCACGGGATAGCACCGCTCATCGGAGGCGGCGGAACAACGCTCGCGATAGTCCACGCTGCGAACGTTGCTGATGGCGCGGTGCGCGCGGCTGCCTTTGACCAGGCCGGCGGACGCGCTTACAATCTCGCCAACGACTATGACGTCACGGTGAAAGAGTTCTTTCAGCTAGCTGGTCTGGGACTGGGCGTGAGAGTTCGACTCGTGCCTGTTCCTCTAAGTCTCGCTCGCGCGGGATTACGGCTGGCTGGCCTCAGCATCGCAGTAGTGAAAGGACCTGCGCTGGCAGCGCAAGCGGCAGGAACGTTCAGCTTTCTCACGCGCGACAATCCGTTCTCTTCCGACAGAGCGCGCCGCGAGCTGGCATGGTCGCCGCCAATGAAGTCGGACGTTGGAATCCCGGAAGCCTTTCGATCGTGGCGGGAGGCGGGCCACAAGTAGAAAAGGCGCAACCTTCGTTGCGCCTTCACGCCTCAATAACGGAAAACCTGTTACGGAGGGGGCATCTTGGAGGTGTCGCCCATCATGCCGGTGTCGGCGGGAGCAGGAGCCATCGCGGGCGGAGCCATAGCGGAATCGGCTGCCATTGCGGAATCGGACTTATCGCCGGCGGGCTTACACGCGGCAAGCGCTAACACAACAGCGAATACGGCCAGGCGCTTCATTCAGGTTCTCCTCGGATAAGGGCTAGGAATCGGGGTTTTCGCCCGTGCAAGCATGCGGTGTAAGAGCGAGCGCAGGTATTCTACCGTGCCTGTGGTGGGTGTCAAGACCATTGACTGAAGGTTAGAACCGGCCCGTATGAGCCTATTGGATTCATCTACAGCGCTCCGGGAACCGCTGGTTCCACGGCGTACCATGCCGTAGTTTGAATGGGCAACCCCCCTCCGACCCGACACCTGGCGCCATAAAAGTATGGCCAGCACACTGCTATCGATTCCGGAATCAGGAGTGGTGCGCGGCGCATGCCCGCATGACTGTCCCGACACGTGTGCCATGCTCGTTACCGTCCAGGTTGGACGTGCTATCCGAGTAGCGGGTGACCCGGATCACCCGTTCACTCAGGGGTTCCTGTGTGCAAAAGTGAACCGCTACATCGAGCGGACCTACCATCCTGAGCGTCTGACGCATCCGCTTCGCCGAAGTGGGTCGAAGGGAGCGGGTCAATTCGATCGCATATCGTGGGATGAGGCAATAGATGAAATCGCCGGGCGGCTCGGCGAAATCGGACGATCGGAGCATGGGCCCCAGGCAATCCTTCCATATTCTTACGCCGGCACGATGGGGATGCTGCAAGGATCGTCAATGGATCGCCGATTCTTCCACAAACTCGGGGCCTCGAAGCTGGATCGGACCATCTGCTCAATGGCCGGTACGGTCGGAATGCGGATGACGTTGGGCGCCAACATCGGCGCTGATGGCGAAGGTATACCGGAGAGCGATCTCGTGCTGCTTTGGGGCACGAACACCCTTACCTCCAATCCGCACCTCTGGCCGTTCGTGCTCGACGCGAAGAACCGCGGTACGCCGATCATCGCCATCGATCCCTTGAAGACTCGAACCGCCGAACAATGCGACGAGTGGATACCAATCCGTCCTGGAACCGACGCGGCGCTGGCACTGGGGATGATGAACGTGATATTCGCAGAGGCCCTGTATGACGGCGACTATATCGCAGCGTACACTCTCGGCGCCGAGGAGTTGCGCCAGAGAGTCCTCGAGTATTCTCCGGACAGGGTTGCTTCGATCACGGGAATACCCGCCGTGCGAATCATCGAGCTGGCGCGACAGTATGGTCGCTCGCGAGCGGCGTTCATCAGAGTCAACTACGGTTTGCAGCGCCACGCTGGCGGCGGCATGGCCGTTCGAACGATCGCGTGTTTGCCGGCGATAACAGGTCATTGGCGCCGACCGGGCGGCGGTGTGCAACTGTCGACCAGCGCGAACTTCCGATTCAATTCCGATGCTCTCGCCCGGCCCGACTTCGCGCCCGACGTCAGAACCATCAACATGATCCGGCTCGGCGAGGCGCTTACGCGGCCGGACGCAGGTGTTGGCGGACCGCCGGTTAAGGCACTCGTAGTCTACAACTCGAATCCGGCCGCAGTCGCTCCCGACCGCTCCGAAGTGCTGCGGGGAATGCGGCGCGAGGATCTCTTCACGGTTGTCCTCGAGCACTTCCAGACGGACACCGCGGACTATGCCGACATCGTGCTGCCGGCCACCACACAGCTGGAACACTGGGACGTGCACTTTGCCTACGGCCATCACTATCTCACGCTGAACAGACCTTCGATTCTGCCGGTCGGCGAATGCAAACCAAACACGGAGATCTTTCGCCTGCTTGCCGCCCGGATGAGCATGGATGACGACGCGTTCCGCGACGACGATCTCGCGCTCATCGGCCAGGCTCTGGATAGCAAGCACGAGAAAATGCGTGGCATTTCGCTCGACGCTCTTCTTGATCGAGGCTGGATGCGACTCAACGTACCGAGTCCTTATCTGCCGTTTGCGACGGGTGCCTTCCTGACGCCAAGCGGGAAGTGTGAGTTCTATTCGCAACGCATGGCCGACATGGGCCTGGATCCGCTGCCTTCGTTCACACCCCCGTACGAGTTTCCGGAGGCAGTGCCCGAACGTGCTTTGCGATATCCGCTCACGCTCATCTCGTCGCCTGCGCATCAGTTCCTGAATACGACATTCGTGAATGTCGACTCGCTCCGCCGGGCAGCCCGCGAGCCAGAGCTGGAAATCCACCCACACGACGCTGAGCCTCGCGGAATCTCGACCGGCGACCGCGTTGTGGTGTACAACGACCGCGGCGAATTCGTTGCGCAAGCCCGCGTCGACGAAAAGATTCGAGCAAGTGTCGTGTGGGCGCCATCCATCTGGTGGGGCAAGTACGCGGCTGACGGCAACAACGCTAACAACACGACGTCGCAGCGCGAGACCGACATGGGACACGGGCCCGTGTTCTACGACAATCTCGTGGAAGTGGCGTTGGCAGACTAGAGACTAGGGTGTGGGGTGTGGGGTGTGGGGTGTCGGGCCCCGACACCCGACACCGCACACCGCTATTTCACTTTCTTTTCACCCCGGAGCAGCTCCTTGAAGTCCTACCCGGAATCCCTGGGCGCGCTCAAGCGCTCGACCTTCGCGGCGCCACACCTCGCTCGTCGCTCGGTGAAGGACGAAGTGCGCGCCAACCTGCTCACACGTCTCACGGCCGCGAGCGGCAAGAGCGAGCCACTCTTTGAAGGAGTGATCGGATACGACGAGACCGTTATTCCGAAGATTGTCAACGCTCTCCTTGCTCGGCATAATTTCATCTTGCTGGGCCTACGCGGGCAGGCGAAATCGCGCATCCTGCGCGCTCTGGTGACCCTGCTCGACGACGCCATACCAATCGTCGCCGGTAGCGAGGTGAACGACAATCCCTTCGCGCCGATCTCCAAGTATGCTCGCATGCTCATCGAGACCGCGGGTGAGGACACGCCAATAGCCTGGCTCGGTCGCGAGTCGCGCTACGTGGAGAAGCTGGCAACTCCAGACGTCACCATCGCGGATGTGATAGGTGATGTCGACCCGATAAGAGCCGCCCGTGGCGGACACGTGCTGTCCGATGAGCTCACCATTCACTATGGAATGCTGCCACGAGCCAACCGCGGCATCTTCGCCTTGAACGAACTGCCCGATCTGGCCGGAAAGATCCAGGTGGGACTCTTCAACATCATGCAGGAAGGAGATGTCCAGATAAAAGGATATCCCGTGCGCCTGCCCCTGGACGTTCTCATGTGCTTCACGGCGAATCCGGAGGACTACACCGCGCGTGGCAAGATCATCACGCCGCTCAAGGACCGCATCGGCTCCGAGATCTCGACCCACTACCCGCTCACGCTCGAGGAGGGGGTGCGCATCACCGAGCAGGAGGCCTGGCTCGGGCGCGGGGCCGGCCCGCAACTGCGC
>JBHENQ010000146.1:0-54613 GCA_046261975.1 Gemmatimonadaceae bacterium
AGCGTGCGCTGCTGCTCCAGCTGGGACGGATTCCCCTGAACATTGAGCGGCAACAACGCGAGAACAGCCGTAGGAATGCTAACGTCGCCGATGTAGATCTTCTGCTGGTCTATGCCGTACTTTTTGCCATTCCGCTCTACCGTCCAGTCGCCGGGAGCTCTCCCTCCAGGAGCCAGCGCAGCCAGAGAATCCTGATGCCGCCTGATCGCTGCCACGAGCAGGCTGTCTAGACGCTGGGCATGGGTCTTGGGCGCGCCGATTAGCGGTCCCAGTGGAGTCCAGACTCGTGGATCGGAGAAAGATGGCGTTATTCCCGGCGCAAACCCCCCGCGTCCAACAACTGGACCGCTACCGCTCTGGGGCTGAGGAGATGCCGGTGCCGGGTCCGGGATGCCTGTGGGAGTCTCGACAGGAGCTGTTAGAGGAGGTGGAGGTGGCGCTGGCACTCTGCGGGTAGGTCTCCCATCGTCGCCACTCTGGCCAGCCACTGCACTGTCGCTCCTGGGAATAGAAAGAAATCCGATTCGCTCCACCGGAATTGCTTCTCGGCGTGGTCCGTCGAAGAGGCTGCCCAGAGGGTATGGAAGCTTGAGAAGCGAGACGAGCGCCGCACCGAACAGAATGTGTATTCCGATCGAAGCGATGAGTGCCCCGCTGGGGCGACGAACGCGGAGATTCACGCTACTCCGGCACCGAATGAGGCGAGAACGCGTCCGGCGCGCTGAGCCGCCTCCGCGATGCGTTCGGCTGACTTGACGAAGGAGACCCTGAAAAAGCCTTCCCCGCCCTCTCCAAACGCCGAACCAGGGAGAACAACAACTCCCTCCTCATTCAGCAATCGGGCGGCGAATGTTGCGCTCGGGACACCGTCAGCGAGTGGTATCCAGACGTACATCGTTGCGCGCGGGGGCTCACACTGGAAGCCTGCCTCGCGGAACGACGCGATCGCTGCATCTCGCCTTTCGCGAAACACTGCCACGTTCGCCGGCACGAACTTCTCCCACGAATCGAGTGCCGCAACTCCGGCTGCCTGCACTCCCATGAACGCTCCGGTATCCGTGAATGACTTGACCTTCGAGAGTGTGGCGACAATCTCCGGTGCCCCCACAGCCCACCCGCAGCGCCAGCCGGTCATGTTGTAAGTCTTGGACAGCGAGTGAAACTCGATCGCCACGTCTCTGGCCCCGTCAATCTCGAAGATGCTGGGCGGGCGGTAGCCATCGAATGCAAGCTCCGAATACGCATTGTCATACACCAACAGGATATCCAGTTCCCTGCAGCGTGCTACCGTGCGCCGCAAATACTCCACCGGCGCCACTGCGCCCGTGGGATTGTTCGGATAGTTGAGGTACAGGAGCCGCGCCCTTCTCAGGACATCCTCGGGCACTTCGTCGAGCTCCAGAAGGAATCGCGTTCTGGGGCGCAGCGCGTACTTGTAAGGCGTGGCGTCTGACAGGAGTGCTCCGCCCATGTAGGCAAGATAGCCCGGCTCGGGGACAATGGCGGCGTCGCCTCGATTGAGGTATCCCAGCGCAAGATGGGCAATCCCCTCCTTGGACCCGATGAGCGGTACGACCTCGGTGTACGGATCAAAGCGAAGGCCGAAACGCCTCTCCATCCAGCGGGAAACTGCCTCGCGGAACGCCGGAAGCCCCAGGCCAAATCCATAGCGGCTCATGGCCGGATCGCGTGCCGCGCGATCGAGCGCCTCCACGGCGGCCGGCGGCGGTGCAAGATCAGCGTCACCTGCGCCGAGATCGATCACGTCGACGCCGCGTGCCAGGAGCTCACGCTTCTGCTGTGGGATGCTCGCCAGCGGATACTCCGGGAGGCGGTCCACGCGGCTCGCTCTACGAGGCATTCCCTACTTGCCCGCTATGACTGGATTTCTCACTGAGCTCACTCCGGGTATCTCGATTTCCACGACGTCACCTGGCAGCAGCGGGCCGACGCCCGCGGGCGTACCGGTTGCCACCACGTCGCCCGGCTCCAAAGTCATGATGCCGGAAATGAAAGCTAGCAGCGCGGGAATGGAAAACACCATCTCCGTGGCCTCACCACGCTGCCGCTCTACGCCGTTTACTCGTGTGACGACGCAGAGTGACCCGAGGTCGTCGAGGTCCCCTACGGGGCCCGGAGCGCCCACGGGACAGAAGGTATCGAACCCCTTTGCTCGGGTCCACTGCCCGTCGGACTTCTGGAGATCTCGCGCCGTGACGTCGTTGACCGCGACGATGGCCCCTATTGCCGACCGCGCTTCCGCCTGTGATGCGCGCGTCAGCACTCTGCTCACCACCACACCTATCTCGCCCTCATGCTCCACGCGCGACGAAACGCGAGGAATTACAATCGGAGCTCCGTTCTCGATGATGCTCGAGGACGGTTTCAGGAAGATGAGCGGCTCAGACGGGACATCGTTGCCGAGCTCCCGCGCGTGCTCCCTATAGTTGCGGCCTACGCAAACGATCTTGCCGGGACGTATCACCAAACTCAACGCTCGGCAGTCTGCCGCGAATCGTAGAATTCGCTGAGACACGCCAGCGCCTCTTTCCACGGCAGTGCCAACCTCCGCGCAGGCGGTAGGGCGGCCAGAAGCTCGCGCCCGTACCGCTTGGAGAGAACACGTGAGTCGCAGAGTACCACGGCGCCGCGATCGGTACTCGAGCGAATGAGTCGGCCGAAGCCCTGCTTCAACCGGAGCGCGGCATGAGGAATCATGAACTCGCGAAATGCGTCGCCGCCCTGCGCCTCGATTGCCTCGCAGTGTGCTGCGGTGAGCGGCTCGCTAGGCACTCGGAAAGGAAGCTTCACCAGCACGAGTCCGCGCAGCGCACTGCCTGAGACGTCGACACCCTCCCAGAACGACGCGGTACCCAACAAGACGGCTCGGCCCGATTCACGAAAACGTCGCAGCAATGCATCGCGCGAATCATCACCGTGCACCAACAGGGGCCAACGTTCGGCGATGCCACACGCTCGCAGTTCGTCGGCGGCCGCACGCAGCTGCTTGTGGCTGGTGAAGAGTACGAATATTCCTCCGTCAGAAGCAGCCGCCAGATCAGCAGATACAGTGACGACGGCGCCGAGGTGGCCTGCTGGATCGTCGTTGGGTGGTGGGAGATCGGTCGGCACCACAACAATCGCCTGCCGCCCATAATCGAAGGGCGAGGAGAAAATTCTCGTGATCGTGTCGTCATTCCGATCCGCGATTCCCAGCCGGCCAGAAATGAAGTCGAAGCTGTTTCCGGCGGTGAGCGTTGCGCTGGTTATTACCGCAGTCGCGAGCCGGCCAAATAGGTCTTCCCTCAGCGCCGGTGCGACGTCCAGTGGAACCGCGGTGACGGCTACGTTTCTGTCGCGTCCGCGCATCTCCATCCACCGAACGCTAGCTTCCGAATCCGGTGGCGGGCGCAGCGCACACACCAGCGATGTGCCCGCTGCGTCGAGCCTCCTAGCTACACCCGATATTTCGCCCACCAGAGATGCGACATACTCGTTAGCGTCGGCGTCCAGCTCCATTCGCTCGCGCACGACTCGCAGTCCGTCCTGAAGCGAGACCAACTGCCGCAACAGATCGGTTAGCGTTTCGTCGAGCCCTTCACGCCAGATTCGGTGCTCGGCGAACGAATCGGTGAGGCGCAAAATCTGTTCTCCGGATTCGGACAGGACGGTGCCAAGAAGATTGAACAGCAGGGAGCCCCGCTCCCGGGCATGCGCAACCACCGGCACCATCCGCGACTCAACGAGATCCAGGCTCCCCGTGCTCAGCAGATCATTCTGCGATTCGAGCCTCTGTGTGAGAGCCCCTAACAAACCGCGCCCGCGGCGTTCGAGGCGGTTGAACAGCCGATGCAACGCCAACGCCGACACGCTAGATCCCAGGTGCCTGGTGGCCGCGTCTTCCAGGTGGTGTCCTTCATCCACGATAAGCCTTCGGAACGCAGGCAGTACTGCGGCATCAGCCCAGTTCTGCTTGGCGCGTCGCACAGCCAGATCAGACATCAGCAGGTGATGGTTGACCACGATGACATCCGCTTGTGATGCCTCGCGCCGAGCCTGGAAGACGAAACAGTCGGCGAAGTGTTTGCATTTCAGACGCGTGCACAGATCTGGCTCCGCGGCCACCTCGTCCCAGATCTCAGGTCTCGGCGGTGCCGCCATGTCGCTTAACGATCCATCGGTGGTCCTCGCGGCCCAGACACGTATGCTATCCAACTCGCCTGCAGCGGCGACGTCGAAGAGGCTACTGCCGGCCGAGCTCGCCTGCTCCAGCCGCAAGAGGCACACGTAATTCCGCCAACCTTTCAGCAGGGCGAAACGCACGGGTTGGTCGGATAAAGCACTCGCGAGAAATGGCAGATCCTTGCCCACGAGCTGTTCCTGGAGATTGATGGTGTTGGTCGAGATTACTGTGCGTTCCCCGCTCGCGGCGGACCATCGCAGTGCCGGCATGAGATACGCGAGTGACTTTCCTATGCCGGTGCCAGCCTCGAGAATGCCGATGCCTCCGTCGTTGTACAGAGCCGCAATGGTACTCGCCATTTCCCGCTGGCTCGGCCTGTTCTCATACTGCGGCAGGCATCTGGCGATGGCACCACTCGGACCTAGATCAGTGCCGATAGCGTGATCGTCGATCCTGATCGCGGCACGTTCGCGCGGAACCTCGACGACCACGTACAGCCTTCTCGCCGAGTTGTCCACGATTCCGAAACCGACACCGCCATCGTGAAGGCGGGCTGCGACATCCAGGTCCGCATCGGAAGGTTCCAGTCGCCCTGACGGATGGTTGTGCAGCAGAATGTCGCCGCGCTCCGCGAAACCGGGCAGCGCAAGAACGCTCCGTACATCACCGCGGGCCACCACTCGCGCCGCCTGCACGATACCCGCCTCATCCACGTTACCCACGAAGCAAACCTCACGACCACCGGCCAGCGATATCGCGGCCCGCATGCCCGCGGCTGCGGCAGGAGCAAGACGGTTGTCCGACGGAATCACGGAATGAAAAGGGCTAGTCTACGGTTTGGGGTATGGGGTAACCCCACACCCCACACCCCACACCCGACACCCCACACCCGATCCTTTATTTCTCCTCACGTCTTCAACGGCTTTTTCTTGGCTGCGGGAAAGAGCACGTTGTTCAGGATCAGGCGGTAGCCGGGCGAATCAGTATGCAACGAGAGGTCGGTTGGCGGATTGCCGATGCTGTGCTGAGGATCCTCCGGATCGTGGCCGCCCAGGAAGGTCCAGCTTCCTTTTCCGTAATCGCCGTGAATGTATTTCACCCACGGTGCACTCTCCTCCTCTGCGAGTACTGTAACGCCGGG
This sequence comes from Gemmatimonadaceae bacterium, assembly GCA_046261975.1. Lineage (GTDB taxonomy): Bacteria > Gemmatimonadota > Gemmatimonadetes > Gemmatimonadales > Gemmatimonadaceae > JBHENQ01. Next base: position 5,325 of record JBHENQ010000146.1, read on the forward strand.
CTTCAGCGTGCGCCTCGCAAAACTGGTTGTCACGCCATAGAAATCGGGTATTACAGAGCGATGGTTCTGCACCAGCATGGTCGCGACCGGATCGAACTTGGCGCTGAACGCAAAGAGCGTGAAGGTCCCCAGCGGTTGTCTGCGCCCTGGCACGTTCACCTGATGCCCGTCGATGTCGCTCATGGAGCTAATGTACGGGGACATCTCCACGTGAGCCGAGCGAAAGGCGAACGCCGCCTGCCAGTTCATTCTGGCATCGGCGTCATCCGCCACAGGTGTTCCATCAGCGAAGTGGCCCGCTATGTCCACGCTATTGCCCGCGATCGCCAGCTCCAGAGTCTCAGTCGCCCCGCACATGGCAAAGAGAAATCCGCCTCCATCCACGTAGGCGCGCATCCGCTCCGCTACCGCTTTCTTGAGGGACGGGATGTTGGCGTATCCCAACCGCCGGGCTGTGGCGGTGTTGCGCTCCAGCTGTTCGATGAACCAGGGCGCGCCCCGGTACGAAATGTAGAACTTGGAGAGCTGCCCGGTGAAGTCTTCGTGATGGAGGTGAAGCCATTCGTACTTCGACAGATCGCCCTTCACGACATCGTCGTCGTAGATCTCGTCGTACTTGATCCCCGCGTATTTGAGTGCGAGCGTGACGGCATCATCCCACGGGGGCGACTTTGGGGGAGTGTAGACCGCTATTCTTGGAGCTTTTTCCAGCGGGACCGCGTCCATGTTTCCGCCCGACACTTCAGCCCGCATCTCAGCGACGGCAGAGCTGCTCAGGGATTGCACGGTGATGCCATCGAGCCCTGCCTGCCGCCGCAGCTCGGGCAGGTCGGGAAGCAAAAACGAGCCGCCGCGATAATTGAGAAGCCATTCGGCTTTCAGCCCGTCCTTCAGCGCATTGTAGGTTAAGCCGTAGGCCTTGAGATGGTTCTGCTGCTCGTCGTCCATGGGAACGAGCAGATGCTGACCACTGACGTTCGCGAAAGGCAGGATGATTACGAGCGTAACTCCAATGCGCATGAGTCGACGCCAATGGGAATCCTTCATGAGGCGGGAGGGACAGTTGCGCGTGCAAGGTCCAGCTCTCGTCTCGCCTGAGGGACCAGAGCGCTTTGCGGGTAGGTCAGAATGAGTAACTCGAGCCGTTCAATGGCCGCGGCTGCGCGACCGGACCGCCGCAGCGATCGGGCCCACTCCAGATTGGCTTCCGGCGCTTCCGGCGACTGCCCATGCTCCAATGCGATAACCGTCCAGAGTGGCACGGCACGCGTTTCGTCGCGGCGAGCCGAGTGAAGGCGCGCGGCGCTCGCCAGGAGTAACGATGCCGCTTCCCTCAGCACGCGTGCCGAGGCCTCGAAGTTGGCCGCGGCACCCAGTGTATCAGCTTGCGCGAGCGCGAGAAAAGCGCGTCCAACGAGCAGCGCGCTATCGGCGCTGGTGCGGCTCAGTACCGCGAGTGCGGCGAGTAGTTCGGCCGACGCCTTTGAAGTCGGCTTGAGCTTTTCCCGTGCGACTTCGAGATCGCCCTCATACAGCGCAATCCAGCCAGCAGGATCGCCCAGATCGCCCGAGAACGCAGCGCTGCTACTCGCTCGCCCTCCCTCCAGTCGACCCTCGCGCATGAGCTCGCTGGCACGAACCGTGTTTCCAGAGCGAACCCAGGCCCACGCCAGCATCTGCGCCAATCGCGCGCGCTGTTCCGGCCCGAGGTACGGCGAATAAGCGGAGACGAGGCGCTCGGCTTCCAGTGCTCGGCCGCCGGCCTCGCTCAGCGCACGCACAAGCACCGGAAGCGCTGAAGTGGCCGCAGTGGCAGAATCCATACGTTGGCGCGCCATCTCCGCCAGCACCGCGGCACCGGAAGCATCGCCGGCCGCGAGCGCATTGCTCGCAGCACGTACGGCGATTTCGGGCTTGCGCCTCGCATCGTAGACTGCCAGCAACGCGTCGCGCGCGGCTAACCACGCCTCGTGTTCCTCGGCGCGACTTGCGAAATCCTGCCAGGCCACGATCGTTGCAGAGTCGGCCGTCAGATCGCGGAGGGCCATCCAACCGTCGCGTGAAGCGCCCCATCCCAGCTCAAGCGCCGCCAGGAAGCGGCGCGCTCCCACGTTCTGCGGTGGCGCCAACAGAATTCGCCTGATGGCCCTTCGGGCGCTATCGGGTGCGGGCAGTAATGAGAAGACCGCGGCTTGCTCCATGTGAGCAGCAGAAGACAACGATCCCCTCCACGCCTCGGCTGCAAGCTCCCACAGTCCCATCGCCGCGCGTAGCTGAGCGATCTCACTCTCCAGCCCTCGGCCAGAACCAAGCTCCTGTTGGGCTCGGCGCAAAACCGTGTCGGCGGCCAGCGTTCGTCCCTCCTGGATCAGCAGTCTTGCAAACTCTCTATGCGGAACCGGATCCCGAGGCCAGTCGCGCGCCCAACGCTCGAACGAAGCACGCATGCGATCGATACTGCCCAGAGAGAGGAACGATCTGAGCTGAGCAACACGGAATGACCGCTCGCGAGGTTTCAGCGCGATTGCGGAGTCCAGCACTCCAAGAATGGAATCCGTCCAGCCCAACTGGGCGTACACTCTCTCGAGGCCGAGCAGTGCGGGCACGGACGCCGGACTGCGGACAAGTGATTCCCTGAATGCCTCCGCGGCGTCGCGATATTTCTCGCGTTGCTCCAGATCGAGACCGCGCATGTACGCTGCCTCGCCGGCCGCAGCCATGCTTTCCTGTGACGCGATATTCCTGCCCGTCGCTATCGTAAAGAAAAGGAGCAGTCCCACGGCACTACGGCTTCTCGGCATTGATCCTCTTGAAGTACTCCAGCACCGCCCGGCGCTCCTCCGCAGAAAGGCCGCGAAGCTCGTTCCAGCTGGGTTCACGAAATCTGTTCCCGGCGCGCGCAGCCGCCGAAGACCCTGGGGTAAGGACGTCCGAACTGCTGGCCGAACGTGACTCCCGCTCACCAGTCTCCTCCCTTTCTTCCTTCTCCATTGAGAGACCCGCATCCAGCATTCGGCGGAACACCCGCTGCTGGCGCTCCAGGACACCGGGATCCAGGCGGCCGCTCTCCAATTCCTCCGCGATCTGGCGCATTTCCTTCGCCAGTTGCTCGGCGCGAGCCGCGTTTTCGCCTCCGCCTACCTGATCCATCTGTTCCGCAAGGCCCCGCTGTTTGGCGCCCAACGATCGTGCCTCTGCACTCAGTTGTCCCCCCGGCTTGCTACCGGGGACCGGCATCAGCCCGGCTGCCTGGGCGTTGAGGTTGCCCTGGGCCTTCGCCATTTCGCGCATCCTGTCCAACATCTCCGAGAAGCCGGAAGCCGACTCACCGCCGGCTGCACGCTCGCGATCCTTCACGAGCGCCGCAGCTGCGCGGTTCAAGGCCTGGGCCGCATCCTGCATCGTATTCGCTGCCTCGGCACCGCCACGCTGGGAGTTTGCGACCTGCTCTGTGGCCTCTCGAACATTCCGCTGGGCTTCGCCGACCGCTGCCTGCGACTGCGCCGACACGTGCGCGGAAGTTCCGGCGGTTTTCTGCAGGCGCTCGCCGACTTTCTCGACGCCCTGCTGCACGGCGCTCTGATCCGCTCGCAATCCCTGCGTGGTGCCTGCTCTGGCGCGCTGCGCGAGATTCTGCTGTTCGCGGGCTAGTTGCAGCGTTTCCTGGATGGACCGGTCGAGCTCGCCCGTGAGCTCCTGCTTCCACTCCTCGATCTGTTTTTCGCGAGCGTCCGAGAGTTGTTGAGCGGCGTCTTCCATTTGGGCTGCACCCTCGCGCGCAGCGTCAGCAGCTTCACGCTCCTCGTTTTCGCCTGACTGGTTAGCCTCCGACCGATGCCCTCCCTTCCGCGGCTGCTGAGTGGCTTGTGCTGCTTTTCTCATGGCGTCGGAAGACTGGGCTGCCTTCTTCGATGCCGACTCGAGCCGCTCCGGGCCGGATTCGGCTCGAGCCTTGTCGAGCCGGCGTGCCAAGTCTTGAGCATCCGCACTCAGATCACGGGAGCGCTCGCTCAGGTCTTGTGCCTCTTTCGCAGCCGAAGAGTCGCCCGCGGCCAGCGAATCCGCCACGGTACGCTCCTGCTGCGCTATCTCCTTGGCTTCGTCCTTGAGCGTTTCCATAGCCCCTTCGAGCGCAGCGCGCTTGAGCATCTCCGCGCTTCGCTCGAGCTGCTCACGCAACCGCTTCTGCTGCTCTACCAGATTTTCCAACGCGCGCCTGGCATCAGCCTCGGAGAGTTTCTGCGTGCTCTCGAGCACGTCCTTCAGCTTCGCCTCCAACTCAGGCGTGATCGCTTCGTCGAGAAGCGCCCGCGCTTCTGTCAGCTGTCGAGCGAGTGAACTGTCCAGCGCGCCTGCCGCCTCCAGTTGCCGCTCCAGCGCTCGCGCATCCTTCTGAAGAGCGCGGATCTGATCCTGCAACCTCTGCTGTTCCTTCGCGAGCGCGCGCGAGCGCTCTGCCGCCTCGAAGGACATCGCTCGGTCCTTCTGCTCGGCTGTCTCGGCCCGGCCGCGCGTATCCTCAGCGCGTTGATCTCGTGCGTTACGCCGCCCGCGGCCGCGCGCGGCTTCGCCAGTACGTTGAGCCAGCTGCCGCTGCGACTTCGCCGCCGCCTCAGCCCGAGCCGCGGTCGAATCAGCCAGCGACCTGGCTAACTCGCGCTGCTCGGTCAGTGACGGCACCCTCAGCACGAGCTCACGGCTCTCTGAAGTATGCCGCCATGGCGAGTCGTCGGCCGCAGAGAGAATCACGTGGAGAGCATCGCCTGGCTCCAGGCCGCGAGCTGAAAGATCCAGCATGATCTCATCACTCCACTGTGGTCCTGCGCCGGAAGCGATGCTCTGGTTGATTTCGGGCTGGGAACCGGCCGGAGTTTCGCGCCAGCTGCGCATCGCCACGGCCGACAGCCCATGATCATCCATGGCGGTCGCCATGAGGCGAAGCTCCGAAGCCGCCAGTATGACGGTATCACGCGAAGGCGACAGAATGTCGATTCTCGGGGCGGAATCGGGAACGATCTCTATGTCCAGCGGGGCCGGGACGTCCGCGATTGCTCCGCCGCCGATTCCCGTGGACGTTGACTCCGCACGGGCTATCCACGTCCACCGGCCGCTGGCAGCTGCGAAGCGGCCCGTGAAATCGTGCCCTTCTGAACGCAGTCGAATTGAATCACGCGTAGTCGCTAGCAAGACCTCGCGTAGGTTCGCTGAGGCCTTTCCCTGTACGTATAGCGACGTTCCCTGAGGAAGGCGGACCGGCTCGCCGACCGGAATAGCTTCAGCAGCGCGACCCAGGTAGGCGGGGTACGTTGCTCTGACCGCGACGGCACCGAGAAAGGGCCTGTCAGCCACTCGAACCGTTACTGTATCGCTGGTCGCACGCCCGTCCGACGCAACGAGAATGACGTCCGCGTCTACAGGTCCGATGGAAACCTCAGCAATGCCCGAGCTCACAGACAGCATCTGGGAATCCCAGGCTTGTCCGGTGCTTCGGCGGTGAAGGGTGATGTTCCTGCGCTCCGGAGCTGACACTCTTACGCGAAGACGTTCGCCGCGCATTACGTATGGAGGTGTTCCCACTATTTGAAGCTTCGGAAGCAGGTCACCGGTCCAGGCACTCACCGGGTGGACGAAAGCACGCCATCCATCCGGGGACTTCTGTCTCGCCGCGCCCAGCAGCACGAGGGCTGCTACGGCCACGACCGCCGTCAGAACCGCGCGCTTCCACGCCACTCGATGCAGAGCAGGCGCCAATACACCGGCTGAGCGCCCTAGCAACACGGCAACGTCATGCGCGGCTCGCCCGCCCAATGCGCCGGACTCCGCCACTTCCATTGCTCCTCGAATCGATCCCGCGCGTAACGATCGTTCGCTCTCGATCGCCGCAGCCACAGCCTTTCCTGAACCTGTGCGGCGTGCTTCGCGCCGAGCGAGATACGTCGCTGCGCCGATGAGGCAAGCCCCCAACACCCAGGCAGCCATAGGTCCTGAAGGCCGCGTTATCCAGCGAGCGTCACCCAGAAGAATCGTGGCAAACGCAGCGATCGCGCCACCGATGGCAAGCGCCAGGGCCGCTGTCATGATCGCCATGGCGACGCTGAGCCTGGCCCGCTCCCGCGCAACTATCTGGATTAGCGTCACGACGCGGGTCTGCTGGTGACCGCGTAAACGAAGAGATTCACGCCCATTCGCAGAGCCGCCTCGTGGAGCTCCGGCGGATCCTTGTGCACTTCCGGGTCCTCCCAACCGTCGCCCAGGTCCGTCTGATAGGAGTAATAAACCACCAGCCGGTCGCCGAGGAAAATCCCGAGCCCCTGCGCAGGCTTTCCGTCGTGCTCATGAATCTTTGGTATTCCGTTGGGGAAATCGTATACCAGGTGGTAGATGGGATGCGACAGAGGAACGTCAGTGAGGGGTCGATCCGGGTACACGCGAGCGATTTCGCGTCTGAAACTTTCGTCCAGTCCGTAGTTGTCATCCACGTGCAAGAAACCGCCGCGTAACAGGTACTCTCTCAAACGGTCGAGCTCCGCGTCGGAGAAGCGAATGTTTCCGTGCCCCGTCACGTGAAGAAACGGATAGTCCCAAACCCGGTCGTCCATGAGGGTAACACGTCCTTCAGTCCGCTCTACTTTAAGCGACGTTCGCGTGGCGATTGCATCCAGGAGATTGGGTATGCTCGAGGGATTGGCGTACCAATCGCCGCCTCCGTCGTACTGCAGACGCGCAATCGTCAGCCGGGGAGACGGTGGCTGAACAAGAAATAGAGACGTCAGCGCAACGAGACGAAAGAGCGTTACCACGATGGACCCGGGGTGCGAGGAAGTGTGCCGCTAAGGTTCATGTGCCAGCCGGTAAGCCGTGTTGCGAGAAACGCCATGATCCGCCACGAGCTGCTTGACTACGTCGCGGGCCGTCAAACCGCCGCGAAGCAGTCGCCGGGCAGACTCGCGCGCGGCATTCTCGTCTACCGCCTCCGGCGTCGCACCGGAGAGCACTATCACAACCTCGCCGCGCGGCGATGACCCTTCATAATACGCGGCCAACTCCCCAACCGTTCCCCGCCTTACCTCCTCGAACTGCTTGGTGAGCTCCCGGGCCACTACGGCTTTCCGTTCCCCTGCGCCGATCCGGGCTAGCTCCGAGAGTGTGGAAGCTACGCGTGGAGGCGCCTCGTAGACCACTGCGGCGTGCGAGAGCTTGCACAGAACCTCGAGCGCGAGGGTACGATCTCGGCCGCTCCGTGGCAGGAACCCGAAGAACGTGAATCGCTCCGCGTCAAGTCCGGAGACGACCAGCGCCGTCAGCAGCGCCGACGCACCAGGTATCGCTATGATCTGAATGCCCGCTTCTATCGCACTCCTCACCAGACGCGCTCCGGGATCGGAAAGCAGGGGTGTACCGGCGTCCGAGATGAGTGCCAGATCGACCCCATCCTTTAGACGCGCGATAGCGCGTGGCGTCGCACGCGCCTCATTGTGCTCGTGGTAGGGCTGAAGCTTCGTCTCAATGCCGAAGTGCTGGAGCAGGTTGCGAGAGTGACGCGTGTCTTCCGCAAGAATGGCCCCAACACTGCGTAGCGTCTCGATCGCGCGCTGGGACAGATCGCCCAGGTTCCCGATCGGAGTGCTGACCACATAGAGACGCCCGGACACGGGAGTCGGGAGTCGGGAGTCGGGCGTCGGGAGTCGGGCGTTCCTGTTCCCTGTTGCTCTAGTTCGCGTCGAACACGCGAAGCGGCACATCCTCGGTGTGTTCCCTGAACTTCGACTCCAGCTTGGCCTTTCCAACTGCGCCGATCACGGTGTCCACCAGCTTCCCATTCTTGAAAAAGAGGATGCTGGGAATCGAGCGCACGCCAAAACGCATGGCCGTCGCCTGGTTAACATCCACATCCAGCTTGGCTACTTTTGCTTTACCCTGAAACTCCAGAGCCAGTTGATCCAGTATCGGAGCAACCATTCGGCACGGTCCGCACCATGCCGCCCAGAAGTCGACCACGGCCAGGCCGGTATGCTTTTCTATCTCCTGCTCGAAGGTAGTATCGGTCACCGCAACTGCGTTCGACATTCTTTCTCTCTCCGGCCCGCGGCCTGACAGCGCGCGGTGCGTCGTTAGATTTGATCCCTTCTGAAACCGTCTGATAGAGCCATTTTCATGCCACCAACCGATCGCGGCACGCGGATAGCCCACATCGGCATCGCGGTTCGCGACATCGAATCACTGCTCCCCTTCTTCCGTGATGTTCTCGGCCTGCCAGAGATTTCGCTCGCTAATTCTGACGGTGCGAGAATCGCGGGTCTCGCAGCGGGGCCTTCGCTCATCGAGCTGCTAGAAAGCTCGATGGCGGGAACACCTGTCGCCAAATATATCGAGAAACGCGGGCCTGGCATCCATCACATCTGCTTCGCCGTGGATGACCTCGATGCCTCTCTCCAGCGCTGCCGCGAGGCCGGCATCCGCCTCGTGGACGATGCTCCACGCGTCGGCGCAGAAGGAAAGAGAATCGCGTTCCTGCATCCCGGCTCCACCGGGGGCGTTCTTGTCGAGCTCACCGAGAAATAATCAGCTTGGACGCTCGGAAGTTCCCGCCCTAACCCGCACATTGATTGGGTGGGAGCCTGCGCAGGTCCTTCACAGGCTCGAGGTCTGCCTGCTCCACGTACCACTTCTCGTTCGGACCTTGCACCGTGTAGAAGTTGGTCTCGCGCGTCTCAGACCCCTTTGTCAGGGCGACTCTGAAAACGTGCTTTCCGTCAGCCTGCGTCGCTTCGTTCACGATCCGAAACTGCTCATGCCCCAGATAACACTGCATGATGAATGCGGCCTTCTCGACGTTCTCACGGTCGTCGCGGTCACGGGCCGGACCCTTGTCGGTGCCCCACACCACGGCAATCGCCTGAAGATCCTGTGCCTTTACCGCGCCGAGAAACCTCTCTACTGCGGCTCGCGGGCTGGCGCCGCCAGTGTCACCGCCACTGCCTCCCCGAGCGGCAGAGGTGCTCACGCAAGCTGACAGGGACAATAGACTTATCAACGCAAAGCCTTTCACGTGCGTTTCTCCCAAGTGACAGGTGCGAACCTAACTACAGGCCAAAGTGCGAGCAACCCACCAGAGACTGTATATCAACGTAGACCATGTGGCAACGATCAGGCAGGCCCGTCGGACGGACGAGCCGGATCCCGTGGCTGCAGCCCTCGCCTGTGAACAGGCCGGCGCTGACGGAATAACGGCACATCTTCGTGAGGATCGTCGTCACATTCAGGACGATGACGTACTACGTCTGTCGCGCGCCGTTCGCTCAGTTCTCAACCTCGAATTGTCGCTCTCACCCGAGATGCTGGACCTCGCCGAGAGGTTGAAACCCTTTCAAGTCACGCTGGTTCCGGAACGGCGGGAGGAGGTGACTACCGAAGGAGGGCTGGACCTGACGCGCGAGCCGACTCGCATTGCGCGGGCTCTCGAGCGTCTGAAACGCGCAGGGGTACGTACCAGTCTATTCATTGACCCGGCTTCGGAATCGGTTTCGGCAGCCTGGGAGCTGGGTGCCGTTGCTGTAGAGCTGCACACCGGCTCGTACGCTAACGCCTTGGATGACCCACGACCGCTTCGCGCACTTCGGGATGCGGCCACACTGGCTTCAGAGGAGTGCGGCCTCGCTGTGCACGCGGGGCATGGACTAACAGTTCGCAACGTCGCCCCCGTTGCGGCCATTCCGGAAGTGGAGGAGCTGAACATTGGGCATGCGATTGTGAGCCGCGCGGTTTTTGTCGGACTTGATGCGGCGGTGATGGAGATGCGTGGCCTCATGGAGGCAGCTCGCGCTTCCGTTGTTTGACCGATATTACATGAACCCTGATTTCGCGCCGTTCAAAACCAATACATTGTTATGACTTCGCCGGCCGCCTATCTGGACTACTTCCTCGTCGAGGCTAACGAGTACATCGAGCGTCTGGACCAGGCGTTCGCAGATGCTGGTGATCAGGGTCCCGATGCAAGAGCGGTTCTTAGGACCGCTCGCGCACTTCGCGGCAGCGCCACAATGACGCGCCAGTTTGGGATCGCACAGGTCGCTCGCTCGCTCGAGCGTGTTGCGCGCGCGCTGGCCGATGGTTCGACTGCCTGGGACGCGGCCCTCTCTGCGGCTGTAATCTCCGCCGTGGACGATCTGAGGATTCTGTTGCGTAATACCCGCAACTGGGGCGTCGCGGAGGAACGCCGCGTGGCCCAGCGAGTCGAAGAGCTGGAATCGTTAGTGCCCGAGCAGCCGCAGCCGGATCGCGAAACGCCCCCCGGTGGAAGCGCGGGTCAGAGCTACCTGGCAGCGGAGACCATGGCTCTGGCGCACCAGCTCGACATACTCACTTCGGCGCCTGGCAACGCCGGCGCCCAGAGCAACGTCCTCGAACGAGTTCGAACTCTGCGCGGACTGGCGGGGATAGCGGAAATGACTTCACTTTTCGCGATCATCGACACAGTCGAACGCGCGGTCAAACCGCTCGCTCTGCGCAACAGTGCGGCTTCTGAGCCTCAGCTCGATCTCTTCCGTGCGGCCGCGGCACTGCTTCGATTGTCTTCAGGCGACCTTCTCTCCGGCCGAGCGCCTGACCCCGACTCCGCCGAGCAGGTGGAGTACGATGCCGCGGCATCAGTTCTGGCTGTCCTGACTCGCGGGAGCGCAGATCGTATCGTACCGGTAAGTGACCTGTTCTACGCCGATGGGCCACAGATCATCTCCGCGGCGGCCAAGCCGCCCACCTCGCCGAGGCAGCGTTTCCGACTGGAGATAGTAAGCCAGGCGGAGCACCTGCGAGCGATCATTGCGCCGGTGATGGCTACCGCGGGCGGCGTCGGTGCGGCAGTCCCCAAACGGCCGGCCGACGTGAGGGAGCTCCTCGATGCGCTCGGCGCCCTTGGCGAAACGGCGGGCAGCTTTGGAGAGATCGACGTCGCGGAGTTCGTCGCGGAGTGGACCGAATGCGACGGAGATTTCGATTTAGCCGCGCTTTCGGCTTTGGATGGTGCTGCGTCTCTGCTCTCAAGGCCCCCGGCGGACGACTCATGGCCGGAGCTGGTGCGTTCTCTTGGCCATCTTCGTCCCGCACGACCGCGCGTGGCGCCTCCAACGGGCCAGAACCTTGTAGATTTCCTGGAACGGGGCATCATCGGCCTCAATGAGCTCTCGCAGGCGCCGTTGGGTAACGGCGCGACCCTTACCGAAGAAAACGTTGTACCTATCGAGACGCTGCTATACCGAGGCGAGGCCGCACTACGCCGCGCGAAGGAGATTCGTGACGAGATCCGTCGTTCTTCGCGCGAGGCCTCGCGCGAAGACATTGCAGAGTTATTCGATTTGCTCGATCTCGCCAGCTAACAACCGATGAGTCTTCAGTGGCGAAGCGCGCTCGGCTTTGTGCTGAGCGTTCTGCTTCTTGTGTGGACACTGCATGACGTCGAATGGAGCAGCGTCGTAGCTCACATTCGTGCCGCTGACGTTGGAATTCTCGCCGCGTCCGTCATTGCGGCTACCATGATATTCCCGCTGCGTGCGCGCCGGTGGCGCACCATTCTGTCGCCCATAGAAGCGGATCTTCCATTCGGGCCGCTGTGGCGTTCGACAGCGATAGGCATGATGATCAACAACGTGGTGCCGGCGCGAGCAGGTGAAGTCGCCCGAGCCTATGCCTTGTCGCGCGAGTTGCCTCGAATACCGTTTTCCACGGCCTTCGCATCCCTGGCCGTAGACCGCGTCTTCGACGCATTCACGATACTTCTACTGACGCTCGCGGCCATGTTCGATCCCGTTTTTCCAAAGAACGTGACAGTGGTAGGACAGCCGGTTGCGAACTGGCTAGTGGCTGCAGCCGCTGTCGCGGGTGCGGCCGTCGTGCTGCTTTACGCGATTGTATTCTTTCCGGCGCCGCTCGTGCGGGTCTACGAAGGGTTCGCCAGGCGCGTGGCCCCACGGTTCGAGGCCCGGGGCCGCGACGCTCTGCTTGCATTCGCGGCTGGTCTGGGAGTGCTTCGGAGCCCCACCCGGTTTGCGGCCGTCATGGGATGGACACTCGCGCACTGGCTCCTGAATGCATTTGCCTTCTGGCTCGGATTCAAGGCATTTGGCATCCACGTATCGTTCGGGGCAGCGGTGATGCTTCAGGGCCTGATCGCTATCGGAGTATCCGTGCCGTCAGCGCCCGGCTTCTTCGGAATTTTCGAGGCGATGTCGAAGGCAGGTCTCGCGATCTATGGCATTCCCGCCGCGCTGGCGGTTTCGTGGGCTATCGGGTTCCATTTGCTCACGTTCATCCCGATAACCGTGATCGGCATCTACTACTTCGCCACACTCGGTCTGCACATGAGGGAAATAAAGACGGCGCCCCAGACCGGCGTTGCGGGCGAGAGCGCTGGGTGAGCACGCGCGGCGGCCGTGTTCTGGCGCAGGGCAAGATCAACCTTCGCCTGCGCGTGCTTTCCAAGGAACAGTCCGGCTACCATGGCGTTGAGACGATCTTCGCACGCATCGATTTGGCCGATGACGTCGTGGTGAAAGTAGATGGAGCTGGACGCTCGGTTGACTGCCGGTGGGTCGTGGAAGGAACGAGCGAAGTTATACCAGCCGAACGTAACCTGGCCTACCGCGCAGCCAGCGCTTACCAGGAGGCCTGCGGGTGGCCCGGGTCCTTCGCTATCGAGATAGACAAGCGTATCCCGGCGGCCGGGGGCTTGGGCGGCGGCAGTGCGGACGCTGGAGCGGTTCTTCGTATCCTCAACTTCCTGAATAGCTCACCGCTCGAGGCAAAGACCCTCCTCGCGATTGCCGGCACCCTCGGCGCTGATGTGCCTGCGATGGCATCCGAGAGCCCTACGAACCTCGCCTGGGGTCGCGGTGACCGCTTGCTGGCATTTCCGGCTCTCCCGCGAGCTCTCGTGTTGCTCGTCTGCCCGTCCTTCGGAGTAGCTTCGTCCGACGCTTACTCCTGGTTCGACGAGCAAGCTGAACAGCTCGACCCGGTGACTGAATCGGCGCAGCTCACGCTGGCACAGCTAGGTTCCTGGCCAGGCGTCGCGGAGGTAGCGTGTAACGACCTCGAGCCGGTTGTCGTCAAACGCTACCCCCAGATAGGAGCGCTGGTGCGGAAGGTTCGCCTTGCCGGCGCGCGAATCGCGATGATGTCTGGGTCCGGCTCAGCGGTTTTCGGCGTGTTCGATTCATCACCGATACCCGCTGAAATGGCCGACGACGCCCCATTTACCAATGGCCGAAGCGTAGTGACTGGCACGGCCACGAGCGTTGTTGGCGTGGAGGTACTGGAGTAGCTTTTAGAGGTTGTTGCCCCCTCGTCCAATGGCAGGACATCGGACTTTGGATCCGAGAATGGTGGTTCGAATCCACCGGGGGCAATGGGGCACTGCGCAATGGTCTTCCCCAGCCCCCCCGCTCGGGCTTATATTTGAACGCTGCCCATGGATGATCTTCTCGTCCCGCGACGCGGGTTCAAGCTGCTGAGCGGCACGGCCAATCGCGAGCTGAGCGAGGAGATCGCGCGTTGTTTGGGTGTTGAGCTGTGCAAGTTAACGCTTTCGCGGTTCGCGGACGGCGAGATTTTCGTGCGAATCGATGAGAACGTGCGCGGGCACGACATCTTCATCGTGCAGCCCACGAATCCCCCGGCTGAAAACGTCTTGGAGTTGCTCCTGCTCACCGACGCAGCAAGGCGTGCTTCGGCGGCGAGAATCACCTGCGTGTTGCCGTACTATGGCTACTCACGGCAGGACCGCAAGGACCAGCCGCGAGTGGCTATTGGTGCCAAGCTTGTGGCCAACATGATCGCCGTGGCGGGCGCAGATCGCGTGCTGGGAATCGATTTTCACCAGCACGCGTTGCAGGGTTTCTTTGACATTCCGGTGGACCATCTCTATGCAGCCCCGGTGTTCGTTTCGCACTATAGAAAGAAACAGCTCAAGGACCTTGTGGTAGTCGCTCCGGATGTCGGTTCGGCCAAAATGGCTCGAGGATTCGCAAAGCGCCTCAATGGCACTTTCGCAATCATCGACAAGCGGCGCCCCATGGCCAATGTGGCTGAGGTGCTGAACGTAGTGGGCGAGGTGGAAGGTCGGGATTGCTTGATCCCTGACGACATGATCGACACCGCCGGCACGATTGCGGCAGCCGCACGGGTGCTCAAGCAGCTGGGCGCCAAAACTGTTTACGTCTGCGCAACGCATGCGTTGCTATCCGGACCGGCTATCGAGCGGCTCATCGAAGCACCAATCGAGGAAGTAACGGTTACGGATTCCGTGAGGCTGTCGGCGGAGCGACGGTTTCCTAAACTGAAGGTGTTGTCCGTGGGAGAGCTCCTGGCGAAAGCCATTCGGTACACGCACAGCGACGAAAGTGTAAGCAGTTTGTTCGAGCTACAATAGAACCAGTCTTTATCGGAGCATCACTACTCATGGCAACTGCAAGTCTCTCAGCAAATACGCGCAAGGAAACGGGGAAAGGTGCGGCCCGGAAGCTACGCGCCTCGAAGAACGTTCCAGGCGTGATCTATGGACACCATCGCGAGCCGCTGGCACTTGCCGTGGATGCACGCGAGTTAGGCCGCCTGCTCGACAAGTACTCGCCGGATACGACCGTCGTGGAGCTGACTGTCGGCGGAAAGGTTGCCCGAACCCTGATCCGCGAGATTCAGCGACACCCCATCAAGCCTGAGATCATTCACATCGACTTCCAGGAGCTGGTCGCCGGCGAAAAGGTAACCGTCGACATCCCGATTCTTCTCACCGGCATCGCCGACGGCGTCCGTCTCGACAGCGGCACGCTCGATCAGGTAATGCGGGAAATCCGGGTGGAAGTGGATCCCGCAAGCATTCCCAATCACTTCGAACTCGACGTAACGAAGCTTGGCCTAAACGACTCGTTGCATGTCAGCGACCTGCAGATCCCTGAGGGGGTAAAGATCTTCGACGAACCGGAGATGACTGTATGTGTCGTCGCGCCGCCGCGAGTTGAAGAAGCGCCTGCCGCCCCGGTTGAGGGTGTCGAGCCAGCGACCGAGCCCGAGCTCATTCGCAAGCCGAGAGAGGGTGAAGAGGAAGAGGGCGCGACCGAAGAGTAGCATCTCGCTTGAAGGTTATTCTTGGCCTGGGCAATCCTGGCCGCGAGTACGAGTTCACCCGTCACAACGTCGGCTGGTGGGTCGGTGACCACCTTGCCGACGTTTGGCATCTCGGTGACTGGCGACGCGATGGTGACGCATTGGTCGCCATCGGACGCATCGGTCAGAACAATGTGCGAATTATCAAGCCTCAGACCTATATGAATCTGAGCGGTGCCGTTCTCCGACCGTACATTCGTCGCCTCACCTGGGACGCCGTTTCGGACCTTCTCGTGATCGTCGACGACGTGGCTCTACCCATCGGCCGCTACAGGCTTCGAGCAGGCGGAAGCGCGGGCGGACACAACGGTCTCAAGAGCGTCGAAGCAGCGCTCGGCTCGCGCGATTACGCCCGGCTTCGAATTGGAATTCATCCGGAACAGCCTGAGAGGCGCGCCGGATCCGGAGAGCTCGCCGATTTCGTTCTCTCTCCGTTCGGGAAACCGGAGCGGGAAATTGTGCTTGGCTTGATGCCTCGCTTCGCCGATGCCGCAGAGAAGTGGATCCGGGATGGAATTGGCGTGGCGATGAACCTGCACAATCGGTGAGGTGCCGGGTGTTGGGTGTCGGGTGTAGGGTGTAGGGTAACAGCCAACCTTCCTGACGTTCCGCCCGGCATCCTACACCCCACACCCCACACCCGACACCCTACACTTGCCTTTTCTCGAATGCTTTCCCTAGGTATCGTCGGCCTTCCAAATGTCGGCAAGTCGACGCTCTTCAACGCGCTAACCGCTGCTCGCGCAGAGGCGGCCAACTACCCGTTCTGCACCGTTGATCCCAACGTTGGCATCGTGGAAGTTCCGGACGCCAGACTTCCGGTGCTAACGGCTATTGTGCAGCCCAAGCGCACCGTCGCCGCCGCCGTTCAGTTCGTGGACATAGCAGGGCTAGTCAAAGGAGCGGCGTCCGGCGAGGGACTGGGCAACAAATTTCTCGCGAACATTCGAGAGACGAACGCCATAGTCCACGTCATACGCTGCTTCGATGACCCGGACGTGCTTCATGTGATGGGATCCGTGGATCCTGTACGTGATCGTGAAGTGATCGAGTTCGAGCTCGCGCTTGCGGACCTTGCGACAGTTGAGAAGCGGCTCGACAGGGTGCGGCGGTCCGCGAAATCTGCAGACGCCGACGCGCTCGCCGAGTTGCCCGCGCTGGAAGCTGCCTTTACGGTGCTGAGCGAGGGCAAGGGCTTGTGGGAGGCGAAGCTGACGGCCAGTGATCACGCAATCCTTGCAACACTCAACCTTCTTACCCTGAAACCCGTGCTCTATGCCGCGAACGTCAGCGATGCCGAGCTGGCTGGAGATGAGGGAGCTGACCTGCGTGCTCTTCGAGACGTGGTGAGCCGCAGCGGCGAGCCGGCAGAGATAGTGCGGTTCTCCGCCAGGATCGAAGCGGAGCTAGCCGATCTTGCGCCGGCTGATCGTACAGACTTTTTGGCGTCGCTTGGTCTGTCGTCGGCCGGATTGGATAGGCTGATACAGGCAAGTTATCACTTGTTGGGCCTGCGAACCTATTTCACCGCCGGCGAGCAGGAGGTCAGAGCCTGGACAATCCATGCTGGTGATACCGCGCCCAAAGCGGCCGCGGTGATTCACACAGACTTCGAGCGTGGCTTCATCAGAGCGGAAACCAGTTCGTACTCTGACTTCGTCGAGTCCGGTGGCTGGAAGGGCGCTCGCGAGCGGGGATCCGTGCGCTCGGAGGGCAAGGAGTACGTGGTGCAGGACGGCGACGTGATGCTCTTTCGATTCAACGTATAGACTCTGGCCCGGATGGTAAGTAGTGGGTCAGTTTTGGAGCGGAAGGTCAACCAAGAACGACGCAGACGCGAGACGCCAGAAGTATAGACCTCAGGGTCGAGGATGAAACCAACACTTAGGCCTGTTGGTTTCCTTGACTGAGAAGCCAGATAACGACGGAGACCATAGAGCATTTTCCGGACTTCCACGACTTGACTGATAAGAGTCAAAGAATCCGGCTGGCGACCCGGTGCGCGTCCGGAGCCATTGCATGTGCCTTCTGCCAGACCAGGAGTTTCTTGGAGTCGCCCATGCCACACGATGGAGTGAAGCTCCCTCTCGCAACTAACCATTCCATGGCGCGGATGTTCTGAATCGCGCGCGGGCTCGTGTAGCGCCGAGTGCCTCATTCTCGCAACTCGCAGACTTTACTTCTGGCGTCTCGCGTCTGTGTCTTTCTTGGTGCCAGTCCTCGAACTCGGACTGACCCACTACCGGATGGTATGAGTCGTTGCTCCAAGTGGCAGCAACAGATATATTTGGGCAGTCCTATACAACTCATCCCCTCCTTCCGCCGCAACGAGCGGGGGGCCGAACAGACCACAGGGAGTACACCAAAGTGCCTCGCCAGTACGAGGCGGTCTACATCTTCGACTCTACGCTCGAAGATGCCGCCATTCAGGACAAGCTCGGCCGTTTTCACGGCCTTCTCAGTGCGGAGGGCGATATCGCCGTCGACAACTGGGGCCGCCGCCAGCTCGCCTACCCAATAGGGCAGCGTGAGAACGGATACTACGTGATCGCGCGATTCGCAGCGGAGCCGAATGTGCTGCCCGAGTACGAGCGTGCCTTGAGACTGGACGACGGCGTCGTCCGCTACCTCGTTTCTCTGCATGAGAACGAACTTGGTGCGCCTCCCATGAGCGAGGAGGACCTCGCTAGGCGGGCGCGCGGGGACGATGATGAGGAGGACGAATAATCATGCGCCGCCCACAGAAATCCTGCCCATTCTGCGAAGCGCGTGTACGCTTTCTCGACTACAAGGATGACCGCGCGCTAGGACGATTCATCACGGACACAGGGAAGATTCTGCCTAGCCGTCTGAGCGGCGTCTGCTCGCGGCACCAGCGGCAACTCGCTACGGCAATAAAGCGTGCTCGGTTTCTTGCGCTGATTCCGTATATCAGGGGCCACCAGGCGTAGGTGAGCGCCAGTTCCGCGGGGCGAGAACTGGGATGGAAAGGAATCATCCTGGCTCTGGCGACCTTCCTGTTGGTGCCGTTACTGCCGCAGTTGCGCGCAGTCGCGCCCATCGAAAACACGCTGCTCCTAGTTGTTCCGGCGGTTGCGGCCTGCATGTTGGTGGGATGGTGGTCCGGCGGACGCTTCGCTCTTTCGCTGGCATGGCTGGGACTAGCCGTCTGGGTACTGATGCAACCTGGCCGGCAGGGTTCGTCTGCCTACCACGACATCTCCCGCGGCTGGGGAATATTGGTCGCCGCGTCTTTCGGTTGGGTGTGCTTTATAGGCCGCGGCAGAAGAGGGGTTGTATTCCATCGGGCACTATCGGCCACTGGTCTGGCGATGCTTCTCGCTCTCATCGTTGTCGTAGCCGCGCGCGTCCCACTCGAGCGAGTACAGGGAGTTTTCGCGGATCAGTTCGCGTTTCGCAACACGCAGTCGGCTCTCGCGCTTCAAAGGCTGGTTACATTGGCACCTTCGTTGTCGCAGTGGACTGAAAGCAGCGTCATCCGGCTTCAGGAAGCGTCCACGCTGGCAACCATGCTCTTCCCGGCCCTGCTCGCTCTCGAAGCGCTCGCCGCGTGCGCGCTCGCGTGGGGATTGTACCACCGGCTGAGCCGAGTGCGCTTGGGCCCGGCCATGTCGCCATTGCGCGAGTTCCGGTTCAGCAACCAGCTTCTGCTGGGATTGATTGTCGCGCTGACTATTGTGCTTCTCCCAAGGTTCGGTCCATTCAAGATGGTGGGGTGGAACCTGCTACTGTTTTTCGCAATGCTGTATACGCTCAGGGGTCTGGGAGTTGCCCTGTCCCGTTTGAAGCGAGCGCCGCAGTGGATAGCGGCGGCGGCAATCGTGGCCGCTGCATTGTTTCTCCCTGTTACCGTCGTTGCGCTTTTCACGCTCGGCGTTGCGGCGGCGGCATCGTTCGCGCTGGGCGTCAACGACACCTGGTTCGATTTGCGTGGCTCTAAGGGCGGTGGACAGAGTCAGGCGGCCCCCATGTAGTGTGCCGCCCCGCGGTTTTTCTGCACGCTGAGGTCGGTTCGCAACTAACGCTATACTTTTCAGGAGTTCAAGATGGAAGTCATACTTCGCCAGGCGGTAGAAAACGTTGGTCAGCCGGGAGAAATCGTTAAGGTTTCGCCCGGGTTCGCCCGCAATTACCTCCTTCCACGCGGCTTTGCGTTTGAGGCTACTCCAGGCAACCTTAAACGCATCTCGACCGAGAAGGCCCGACTCGAGGCGGCGGAAGGCGAGCGCAGAGCCGCTGCGCAGGAGGTTGGAGCGAGGCTCGAACAGATTTCGCTCACCTTTTCAGCGCGTGTCGGAGACGAGGACAGGCTATTCGGCTCGGTTACGTCCTCGGACATTGCTCATCAGCTTGAGGCCCAGGGCTTTCACATCGAAAAGCGTCAGATCGAGCTGCACGAGCCGATCAAGGCGCTCGGTGTCTACAAGGTCCCGGTGCGGCTGCACGCTGATGTGAAGGTTGAGATTCGTGTCTGGGTGATCAAGGGATAGCGGCTCGAGGGTAGAAGGTCGCTACCGCCTCCTCTCCTGCGCTCGCTTCCGCGGATCCCGTAGCACCCCCGATAGCACCACTGTTTGCCCGCGACGGTACCATGCCTATGTTTCCCCGGTACAGTCAGGACCGTGGCTGCGGATTGGTGTGGATCGCAATGCGACCTGGCTTGCGGAACTTTTTCTGCGGCCGGTGGTTCCAAGGGGGTAATGAGCCGATCGTCATTGAATGACTAAGTTGGCCTCCAGCCCTGTCGTTGCTCAGGCGCGGCAGGCGGCCGTGTTGTGCCTCGACCTCAAAGCATTGAACGTGGTCATGCTCAACCTGGTGAACGTGTTCGACGCCACGGACTTTTTCGTGATCGCGAGTGGTTCCTCCGACACGCATGTGCGCTCGATTGCGGAGCACGTACTGGAAGAGATGAAGAAGCAGGGCATGCGCGCTCACCATGTGGAGGGGCTACAACAGGGACGTTGGGTTCTGCTGGATTACATCGATTTCGTTGTTCACGTGTTCCACCCCGCGCTCCGCGATTTCTACCGGCTGGAGAGGTTGTGGAGCGATGCCGAAGTCACCGCCGTCGATCCGGAAGGAGCTGGCGTATGAAACGATTCGTTCCAGGTGTCCTGCTGGCCTTGGCGTCGCTGGCATCGCCGGCCCTGTCTCAATCTTACTTCGGCAAAAACCAGGTCCAGTTCCAGAACTTCGACTGGCAGGTGATTGAGACAGAGCATTTTCTGATCCACTACTACCCGGTCGAGCGCGTAGCCGCACACGACGCCGCGCGGATGGCCGAACGCATCTACTCGAGGCTCTCGCGCCTTCTCGATCATGAGTTTCGCGAGAAGAAGCCCATCGTACTGTTCGCGTCGCGCGCCGACTTCGGCCAGAACAACGTCCTAGGAGACCTGGGCGAAACAACGAGCGGTGTGACGGAGGCGTTGCGCCACCGCGTTCTTATGCCCTTTACGGGCGACTACGGCTCTTTCGAGCGCGTGTTGTCGCACGAGTTGGTGCACGAGTTCCAATACGACATCTTCGCGCGAGGCAAGGCGGGTGGCGGCCTGCAGACGCTGGCTCAGGTGAATCCGCCGCTGTGGTTCGCCGAGGGAATGGCCGAATATCTGTCCATCGGACCCGTCGATCCTTTTGCGTCCACGGTCATGCGGGACGCCTCACTCAACGGCCGCCTGCCGACGATCGAACAGATGACCGAGCGGCCGGACATGTTCAATCCCTATGACGTGGGTCAGGCGCTTTGGGCATACATCGGCCAGCGTTGGGGCGATGAAGTAATCGGCGCGATTCTCAACGCAGCCCCCAACATCGGAATAGAGAGGGCCTTCCGTCGCGAGCTGGGGAAGTCTCTGGAAGATCTTGGCGAGGAGTGGCGGGAAGCCGTGCAGGTCCAGCACCTGCCTCAGATCGCCAACCTGCAGCGCGCTCGAACGTTCGCCGCGCCACTTCTCACGGAACGCCGGAGCGGTGGGCAGATCTTCCTTGCGCCCGCGCTCTCCAGCGACGGCACGCGCATCGTCTTTCTGTCGAATGGCCGCATGAGCCGCGGTGAAGTCTTCATCGACCTATGGCTTGGCGATGCGCGCACGGGAAAGCGCCTGAAGCGACTCGTCAGGAGCACACTCGACCCCGACTTCGAGGAATTGCGTCTCCTCTATTCCCAGAGCTCGTTTTCGCCCGATGGTCGCCTGCTCGCTTTTACTGCGCAGCGGAAAGGCAGAGATGTCCTGTACCTGCTCGACGTTCGGCGACAGCGTACGATCCGGCGAATCGATCTTCCCCTTTCCGGCGTTACCGGGCCGACTTGGTCTCCGGATGCGAAGCAGATCGCTTTCACCGGCTACAAGGGAGGCATAGCTGACCTTTACGTCATCGACGCCGATGGCAAGAACATGCGCCGACTCACAGAGGACCGCTTCGGCGACCTCCAGCCACAGTGGTCGCCCGACGGAAAAATGCTCGCTTTCGCCAGCGACCGCGGTGGAGATACTGACCTCGACATTCTGAGGCTCGGTAAATGGCGCATCTCGGTCTACCACATGGCCGATGGCAGGATCGAGACGCTGCCCGACCAGGACGGCATGAACCTCAACCCAATGTGGGCGCCGGACAGCCGGTCCATCGCGTTCGTGTCCAACCGGAACGGTATTCAAAACCTGTTTCTGTTCGACCTTCGGGACCGGCTCCATTACCAGCTCACGAACGTGGTGGGCGGCATATTGTCGGCTACTGAGTACAGCCCCGCCATAACCTGGGCACATCAGGCTGACAAGCTCGCTTTCACCTACTACGAGAACAGCGATTACACCGTATGGACCATCGATAACCCGCGAGGGCTGAAGAAGGCGCCATATCGACGCGACCCACCACCGGCCGTAGTGGCAGCGCGAGCGGTTACTGCAGACAGCGCCGCGGTTGCAGCCGCGCTTCCAGTTGATACGGCGGTTGGCGACAGCCTGACCGCACGTTCGATATACCGTTCACCGTCAGGTTTCCGTCCTTCGGCTGAAATCCCCGGTGCTGACGAGATAGCCAACGTGCGTGGCAATCTGACAGTAGCAGCCCTTCTTGACAGTGCCGCTATCGCGCTGCCGGACACGTCGAAATTCAAGAATTACGACTACAAGGTCCGCTTCTCACCGGATTACGTCGCGCGACCAAGCATAGGCTACGCGCGTGACAACTTCGGCAACGGTGTCTTTGGTGGGACTACGATCCTGCTCAGCGACATGCTCGGGAATCACCGGCTGGCCTTCGCCGGTGAAATCAACGGGCGTATCAGCGAGGGCCTCTTCCTCGGCGCGTACACCAATCTTTCGCGACGCTTCCAGTACACGACGGGAGTCTACCAGCAGCCCTACTACTTCTCTCGCGGCTTCCTCCTCGGCCCGGGTACCTTGCCCGAGCTGCAGAAGGAAACGCAGATCTTCACACGTTACATCCAGCGCCAGGCATTTGGCATCGGTATCTATCCGTTCGATCGCTTCACTCGAGCCGAGTTCGGCGCCCGATTCCTCAACCTGGACCGGGCCGACATGTACATCAGCCGGCAGGTGGACCCTCTTCAGCAGCTGGCCAGCCAGTTTCAGATTGACAGCATAGTCAATCAGCCCAGCATCAACTACATCCAGCCATCCGTCGCGTTCGTGTCGGATAATGTTCTGTTCGGATACACGGCGCCCATCATGGGGCGCCGCTATCGTTTCCAGGTCGAACCTACCGTCGGCACCCTGCGCTGGATCGAGTATCTGGCAGATTATCGGCGTTACGACCCCGTGATCTTTAATTTCCTCACGATCGCTACGCGCGGGCTCGCAAGCCTTTCTACCGGGCGCGATGCCGACAGCGTCTACAAGTATCTCGGCTATCCGGAACTCGTACGAGGATATGATCGCAATTCCTTCCTGGTTCGCGGGCCCGCGGAGTGCTCGAGCTACGGTACCAGCGTCTCTTTCAAATGCTCTTCCCTTTTGGGTAGCCGGGTGGCGTTGGCCAACGCTGAGCTCCGGTTCCCACTGTTACGGCGCCTGGAGTTGGGCCCACTTCCCATTCCGCTACCACCCGTAGAGGGGCTGGTGTTCTATGACGCTGGTATCGCCTGGTTTGGCGGACAGAAGCCGCACTTCTCGCGCAACGAGCGTGGCGACCCGGCAATCGATCGCTATCTGCTCACCAGCCACGGCTTCGGAATTCGCGTGAATTTGTTCGGGTTCGCTCTTCTCAGATGGGACTACGCGATTCCGCACGTAGGCCAGCGCACCAAGGGCTTCTGGCAGTTCTCTCTGGCGCCGAGCTTCTGAGAGGGAGAGAAAAGGGTGTCGGGTGTGGGGTGTATGGTGTGGGCCCGACACCCGACACCCCACACGCCACACCCGTCTTTTCCGCCTTGTAATACCCGCATCACAATCCTACCTTTCCTCACGTGCGAATGCTGCTCGCGCTGGTGCTCGTGTTGGGAGCGTGCGGCCCGTCAGATCGCGCCGGCACTGTCGCCCAATCCGAGGCTCCCGCTACCTCTGCCAGTTCGCGTGGCCCCGACCTGCTTGTCCTGCGTTTTCCGCGGGCCGGCGGAATTGCCCGCGCTCTCAACTACCCGATTATGGACTCGACGATATGGAAATCGTCGTCCAAGGTGCCGCCAATCAGTGACATTCTCGCGTTCGATGACGACGCGGGCTCAATCGTCGCCGTGGATCTCAAAGGGGCTTTGGTGCGCGTGGACCTCCGGCTCGGAGGAGTAGGACGTGAGGCCAAAGCGTCCCTAGTTCGACTCGCGTCGGAAAACGGCTCTGTGATTTACGGCATTAGCCGCGGAGGTCTCGTCTCGCGGATAACGCCCAGTGGAAACGACTGGACCTTCAAGCCGCCCAGGCCGGCGAGGGAGGTTTTTCCTCAGCCAGATGGTTCACTGCTGGTTCTCGCCGATGCGGGTAAAGAGACAATCGTATGGCGGATGTTCCCACCAATGATGACCATCACCGACTCAACCAGCGTGCCGCGCGCCACGAAAGCGATCGGAACGCAGATCGGCGACCGGCTCTACTTTACGGTGGATTCAGGCCTGATCGGGGTCCGCAGCAGCGATCTTTCACCGGTTCCCAGCGTGCGTTTGTCGCGACCTGTGCGTGCCGTGGCAACGACACCCAGTGGCGACCGTATCTTCATCGCTACGGAGGACCAACATGAGATCGTTGTCGTAGATCGTTACACCGAGGAGATCGACGGTCGGATCGCGCTTCCTGGCCAGCCCGGCGACCTGCGAATGGATGAACGAGGCCGGTACCTTCTCGTGCGAGCGGCGGCGGCGGATTCCGCATGGGTGATCGACATCGGAACGAGCAGACTGCTCGGGGCGGTGTCGACCGCTTGGCGCGATGACCTGCCGGCAGTCGCACCAGACGGTGCGATCGCTCTCCTTCGAGGCACCGACGTCGTATTCGTGGATGGCGAACAGCTCGAAATTCGCCGGCGAGTTCAGGGCGGTGCCTCCGACAAGTGGATGTTCATCGCCTGGAACGGATTGCGTCCGAGGGCAAAATCTCTCGACCAGCCTGTGACGTTCGCGGAAGGTGCCGTGCCTGACAGCTCGACTCGAGATAATCCGTTCGCCGACGAACGGCCGGGCACGGACTCCATCGTTTCCGATACCGTCACCCAGGTGCGGCCACCCGTGGAGGCTGCGTCAGCGCCACTGGAGGCACGCCAGGCGACCGCTCCAGCGAATGACACCAGCTCCAAGGCAGCTGGCTTCATCGTTCAGTTCGCGGCGCTGAGTTCCGAGGACGCAGCCAAAGAGGCAGTGCGATCGATGTCGGCCGCGACGCCTCGACCGCGGGTAGTCACGACCGAGCGCGGCGGCCTGAGGATCTACAGAGTAGTTCTCGGGCCTTTTGTCACCCGTTCGGAAGCGGAACGGGTGGCCCGGGCTTCAGGCACTTCATACTGGATCTACGAGGGAGTGCCCTGATCGATGCCACCTGATCACGAGCAGGGAAAGAGCTGGGAAGACCAGGGGCGCTTGCTTTCATCAACGCTGGAAGGATGTCATTCCGCAGTATTAGTAGGTGAGAATCCGGAAGCAGCTGCACGAGTGGCGCTCGGCATCGGCCGGGCGCAAGCGCGCAGGCGAAGAGTCGCTATCGGCGATGTGGTCGGTGAGCTCGACACCATACAGCAACTGGTTCCGGCCGATTTTCCCCACGGTCTTGTAGACAGTTTCCTCTACGGCGTCTCGCTCAACCGAATTGCCCACCCTATAGACCCAGCGAAAAATCTCTTCGTGATGCCGAGCGGGGCGGGACCGATGGACCATACGTCCATTCTTCGCAGCGCACGTTGGCCGAAGCTAACCGCAGGGTTCGTTGAAGTGGACGCGCTGTTGCTGGTGATAGCCCCTGCCGGCGTCGCCGGCCTCGACACGCTCATCGCCGCCACGGACGGCGCGATCGTTGTAGGTGAACCCACCGCAGTGGTGCCCGGCAAGATTCTGGCGCGACTGACTCGAGACGGCGCGTTGGTTGGCAGCACCAGCGTTAGCGTCGCGCCTGCCCCAACGGTCGCTGCGGACTCGCCGGAGCTGGAGGACGGTGTCGCGATCGACGAATCTCGAAGAGAATCTCAACCAGTGGTTGGAGCCGCTCCGGCGCTGGAGCGCAGGCAATTTCCTCGTCATGGCGCTACGACCGTGGTTGGCGACGAAATGCTGGCAGCCGCGTTCGGGCATCAGCGGTCTGCAAGCCGCGCCGGTCTCGTGATCGGACTCCTGATTGCCGCGGTGGCATTATTCGCGCTGGCGTTCTGGGTGTTACGGGCCCGCGGCAACGTGCCCGGAAAAGCGCCGGCTTCCGGGCTGACGGGATCCGTGGCGCCGTCCGCGCCGCCCGACACTTCGCCGACCGATGGCGGCGACTTGTCCGTAGCGGCACGCGTGGCAGGCGGTGTCATGAACGCGGCGGACTCATCATCCTCATCTGCCTATTCGGTGGAGCTTGCTCTCTTCAGCAGTCTGGCTGATGCTAACGCTCAAATCGAACAGGAACAGGCTCGTGGGTTGATGGCAGTCACGTTCGCGCCCGTGATTTTTCCGGACAATGCACGATGGTACCGCGTAGTGACGGGCGCCGAACGCGAGAGCGCCTCGGCCGACTCGCTTCTTCGCCGGCTTCGCTCGCGCAAGATTCTCAGCGCTGGCAACGGCACCGTGGTGCGCGCGCCATTCGCGCTGCTGGTCCAGAGGGACGTGGAGGGCGAAACGGCCAGCGCGCTCGTACAGGGGTACCGGCTCAAAGGTCTACCGGTATACGCGCTCCTTCAGAATGACGGGAACGCGAGTCTTTACGCCGGAGCATTCGAATCAGTAGAGCAGGCCTCGCTGCTTCTATCCACGTTCGCGGCGGCCGGTGAGCGGCCGCCCGTCGTCTACCGAACCGGGAGACCGTTCTAGTGCGAATGACGAAGCTGGAGATGCAGGGTTTCAAGTCCTTCGCGGACCGCGTGGAGCTCACCTTCGACCGTGGCGTATCGGCCATCGTCGGCCCCAACGGTTGCGGCAAATCCAACGTCTCGGATGCGGTTCGGTGGGTGCTTGGTGAGCAACGGGCCCGCTCGCTGCGTGGGGCGAAGATGGATGAGGTGATCTTTCAGGGTTCCTCGTCACGGCGCGCAGTGAACATCGCAGAAGTGTCGCTGCACTTTGACAATGATGACGGCGTGCTTCCGGTCGCGTTTCGCGAAGTGGTTATAACGCGCCGCCTCTCGCGTTCGGGAGAGAGCGACTATCTGCTGAATCGCGCACCGTGCCGGCTGCGCGACATTCACGACCTTCTTCGCGGCACTGGGCTGGGCGCGGACTCGGGTGTTGTGATTGAGGCACGGATGGTGGACGCGCTTCTATCAGATAGGCCGGACGAGCGGCGCGAGCTGTTCGAAGAGGCCGCAGGGATAGGCCTGTATCGGGACCGCCGCCGAGTCACGGAACGGCGTCTCGACGAAACAGCAGGAGACCTGACGCGGCTGGATGACCTGATATCGGAAGTGCAGAGCCAGGTTCGGTCGCTCGGGCGCCAGCGAAAGCGCTCGGAGCGCCACGCTGAGCTCACTGGCAGGAAGTTTACCATGGAAGTGACGCTCGCTGCACGTGACATTGAGACCTGGAGCGAGGAGCTTGGCGCACTCGAGAAGCGCGTTGCCGAGCTGAGACTGGAGCTGCCGGCGAGCGACGAAGCAGCTCGTGCCGAGGAGCACAAACGCGATGCCGCCCACGTCGAGCGGTCGGCTGCTGAGGGGCGGCGCGCAGAGTTGAGCCGTTTGGTAAGCGCCCAACAACAGGACTCGCTACGTCTGGAGAGCGAGATCAGAGTAGCTGAGGAGCGGCAGCGCAATTCGGAATTTAGACGACAGCGTGCGGAGGAAGAGCGCCGCGTCAGCGAAGGGTATGGCAGCCAGGTGGTAGCCGAACGCGCAGAATCGGAGCGCGAGAACATTAGGCTTCAGCGCGAGCTGGAGGCAACCTCGGCAGAGCTTGGCACGTTCGCGGAGGCGGAGGAAGCGGCGAGGCGGGCGGTGGTTGCTGCTCGAGCTGAGTTCGACCAGATCGAGAAGGCTGTTGAGGAGGCATGGGACTCGGCTCGGCGACTGGATCTCGATCTCGGCACCGCGTTCAGGGAGCAGGAGGAAATTGCGCCGCGTCTGGCGACGCTCACGAAGGAGAGAGCTCAGCATTTGAAGGAGCTCCACGGCGCCCGTGAGCAGCTGGAGATCGCGACACAGAAATTCGAAGCGGCGCGCGGGGCTGCTTTTGAGACCAACTTGCGGGTGGCAACGCTTCGTGAGGCCGGCCAGGTGGCGAGTGCACGCGAAGGGAACTGCCGCGCTGAGCTTCTCAGAGTCGAAGAGTCGTTCACAGCCATTCAGGCTGCGGTTCAGGCTCTCGAAGGATTGGAGCGCGAACGAGTCGGACTGGCCCCAGCCGCAGCACGACTGCTTCGCGACCGTGATCGTTTTGGAGATGGAGCGGTGCTGGGCCCTCTGAGCGATTTCATAACCGCCGGTGTGGCTTCCGCCACACTTGTCGAGCGTTTCCTCGCGGGGACAGTCAATGCCGTTCTTGTCAGAGATCGCGCTGTAGCGAATGAGGTCCGGGTGTGGCACGGGAGTACAAATCCCGGTCCGCTTCTGCTCCTTCCTCTGGATGCGGCCAACAGCGCCGCGGAGAATCCGGCTGAGGGCTCGCTGGCCGCTTGCGTCGAGGTCGCCGAGCCGGCAGGGCCGTGGGTCCGCGCACTTCTGGGCCCGGCTCACGCGATCGAGGATGGCACTGCCTTCGTCGACGCGCGCGGCGCTATCTGGCTGCCGGGCTTGGCTGCAGGGCCAGGCCCTCTACGCCGCAGAGCGGAGCTCTCGTCCCGGCGCGCGGAGCTCAAGACGTGCGTCATCGCCCACGAAGCCGCACGGTCAGCGGAGAACGATGCGAAGTCGAGCCTGGAGATGGCCGAGCAAGCCGTTGCAAAGGCGGTCAGCGACGCGACCGCTGCTGCTCAGAGCGAGCGACACGCAGGCGATGAGCGCGACGATGCTGAGCGTCATGTGGCGAGAATGGAACGGGATCTCGCCAATTTAGAGGCAACCCTGGCGCGGCTGGATCAGCGACAGAGCGAGCTGAGCATTGCGACGCGTGTCGGAGGTGAACAGAAGGTCGCACATGAGAAAAGTCTGGCAGAGCGTCAGACCGAGCTTGCCCAGGCTCGCGCAATGCTGCGGGAGTCCGAACGCGGCCAGGAGGCCGCGCGTGAAGAATGCTTGAAGCGTCAGATTGAACAGGCGCAAGCGCGGGCACGCCTGGACGTCGCCTCGGATCGCGCCCGACGCCTCTCGGACGATGCCCAGACGGCACAAGCCCGGGTTCAGGGACTGGTTCAGGAGCTTGATGAGATTCAGGAAGCAGATCGGAAGCTCGCAGAACTGCTCCACGAGTGGCGGCTGGATCTGGAGAGGCGGCAGACAGCACAGCGGGACAGTCAGGCACGACTTGCGCGAGCCGAGATGTCCGTCAGAGACACTGATGCTCTTCTCGCCGCAGCAGATAGCGCGCTTGATGACGCGCGCAAGCGGACGACCGCTATTTCCGATGAGTTGCATCACTCCGAACTCCGGCTGGCCGAGTTGTCGGGACGACGGATGGCTATTCGCGAACGCCTGGAATTCGAGTGGCGCAGACCGTTTGCGGAGATGCTCGCCACCGTGTCTCCAAGTGGCGTAGACGTGGAAACTCTGAGAGCGGAACTGGCAACGGTTCGCGATGAGCTCGAGTCGCTGGGACCAGTTAACCCACTGGCGATCGAGGAGCATGAAGAGGAGTTGAAGCGCTTCCAGTTCCTGAGCACGCAGCGGGCCGACCTGACATCCGCGAAGCAATCACTGCATGCCGCCATTCGCGAGATCGATGCAACCGCCCGCGAGATGTTTCTAAGCACTTTCGCGGAAGTAAGAGGCCATTTCCGCCAGATCTTCATGACCTTGTTCGGCGGAGGCGAATGCGACCTCAGACTGGAAACTCCGGAGACACCGCTGGACTGTGATATCGAGATACATGCCTCACCACGCGGCAAACGCACGCAGCGAATCCACCTGCTGTCCAGCGGTGAGCGGGCGTTGGTGGCGTTGTCGCTGCTTTTCGGGATCTTCCTCACCAAACCCAGCCCATTCTGCTTGCTGGACGAAGTAGATGCTCCGCTCGACGACCAGAATATCGGGCGCTTTGTGCGCATGCTGAATGAATTCAAGGCGCGCACGCAATTCATTGTCATCACCCACAATCCGCGCACGACAACGGAAGCGGCCGATACCGTCTATGGTGTAACGATGCAGGAACCCGGTGTCTCCTCATTCGTGAGCGTACGCATGCGAGAGTCGCCGATCGAAGACGCGGAAGCTCCCATCGAACGAATGACCGAGATCGAGATCGGCTCGGAATTGGATCTTGGCGCGGAGGCCGATGGCGTGTCGAAGATAGCGCCGAGCGTGGAGACGGTAGCAGCACCCGCATGATTCTGTGCGTCGCGACATTGGTGTCAGCGGCCGTGCTCGTCAATGGTGTACCGGTGCGAACGGAATCGGCATCGCCACCTGTGCGTGGCGCCATCCCAACCGTCACGGTCACAGGGCCAATCGGCTCGGATACTCTGTCCACTATCACGCCGACGTTCACCGTTCGGACCGCCAACGTAGCCACGGCTGAGCGTCCGCTTACCATTCGGCTCCAGATCAGCTCCGACCCGACGTTCACCGGTCCATTCTTGGTTGATACGGCTGTCCAGAGCGACAGCGTCACGATCGTGCTTGCCCGTCCACTCCCTGAGCGTGCCCAGATTTTCTGGCGGGCGGTGGTGCGTACGGTTGCAGGCGACTCCTCGATCTCCGCCACCGGCGGGCCACGGTTCGTGCCGCAATGGCTGACGCTCATCTTTCCCAACGCTCCTAACGGTACCACACTCGACGCTCGCCGTCCGGAGTTCGTCTGGTCAAGCGCTGGAGTGGCGTCGCCGCCCGGGCCCTGGATCTACGATCTGACGGTCACCAACGCTGGCACAGGGCAGATCGCGATCATGGCCGTGAGTCTGCTCGACACCATGTTCGTGCCTGCTTCCGACCTCGAGTCGAACACGCCTTACCGCTGGAGCGTAGCTGCGCGCCTAGCGACCGGCGACTCCACGCGTCAGACAAGCCGGGCTACCTTCGTAGTCTTCGACGCAACGACCCCTCTGGCGACGCTTCTATTCCAGAACTTTCCGAACCCGTTCCCGAGCGTAACCTCGCCTGTCACGTGCGTCTGGTTCGACCTCAGGCAGGCGGGCACCGTTCAGCTCGACGTACTCGATATCCGCGGTCACGCCGTCCGCACGCTCATTCCATCGCAAACCGTCAGCAGCTCTTTGCCCGCAGGCCGATATGGTCGCGCCAATGCTGACGTCGGTGGTCTTGGCACAGGCTGCGATGAGCGGTTCACTTGGGATGGGTCCGACACGAGCGGTCGAATCGTGCCGAGCGGGGTCTACCTATTGCGCCTGCGCGCAGATGGAGTCGTTTCGGTGAGAAAGATGGTGTTTAGGGGACGATAGGATTGCGACTCACGACCGTCGGCACCGGAACCGCCGCTCCTTCGGCCACCAGGGTATGCGCCGGCCATCTTGTTGAGACTGAGACCGTTCGTCTCCTGATGGATTGCGGCAGCGGAGTCGTGCACCGAATGGCCGCTCTGGGGATCGACTGGATGGGTATATCCCATTTGGCGATCACTCACTTCCACCCCGATCACGTTAGCGACGTGCCCAATCTGATTCAGGCATGGCGCTACGGCGCAATTCCGCCACGTTCTCAGACGCTGACCATCATTGGCCCGCCGGGTACGGATTCCCTGCTCTCCCGCCTCGCCGACCTGTTTGGCGCGTGGGTAAGGTCACCCGGATTCCCACTTGAGGTCGTCGAGCTCACGCCGGACTCCTCACTCTCGCTTTCCGGCAACGTGCGGCTTTCTGCGCACAAGGTTCCCCATACCGAGGAAAGTGTGGCATATTCCGTGAGCCGCGAGAGGGCCCGTATCGTTTATACTGGTGACACGGGCGTCGACGCCACACTGGGTCCTTGGGCGAACGGGTGCAATGTGCTTCTGGCCGAGTGCTCGCTGCCGGAGGAGTTGGCGATTCCATCGCACCTCACGCCAGCCCGGGTCGGTGCGCTGGCCGCCGAAGCGCTGCCTGAATTGCTGGCTTTGACTCACTTCTATCCACCGGTGGAGGCAGTTGATATTCGAGCCGTGATCGGGGAGCGCTTCAGGGGCAAAGTCGAACTTGCCACTGACGGTTGGACAATCGAGATCGAGGATAGCTGATGCTCGTAGTGATGAAGCACGACGCAACCAGGGAGGAGATCGCCGGCGTCGTTCGGACGATAGAGGAGATGGGCTACGGGGCGCGTCCCATGCCGGGCGCGCAACGAACGGCCGTCGGTCTCGTTGGGAATGACGGCCGCGTGGACTCGTCGCGGATCGAGGCGCTGCCCGGCGTGTCGAACGTTATACATGTCACCCAGCCGTACAAGCAGGTGTCACGTGAATGGAGACCCGAGAACACCGTCGTTACGATCGCACAGAGCATCAGGGTCGGCGCCGATGAGGTCCCCATCATCGCGGGGCCCTGCGCGGTGGAATCCGAAGAGCAGATTCTGGAGGCAGCGCGAGCGGTGAGGGCAGCGGGCGCGGTTGCGCTGCGCGGGGGCGCATTCAAGCCTCGAAGCTCACCTTACTCATTCCAAGGGCTCGGCCGTAAAGGTCTCGAGATGCTGTCGCTCGCGAGAAGCGAGACGGGTCTGGCGATAGTGACGGAAGCGATGGATGAACGCGGCGCCGAGCTGGTAGCTCGGCACGCCGACTGCATTCAGATCGGCGCTCGCAACATGCAGAATTACTCGCTGCTCAAGGCAGTGGGTCGACTGGGTAAGCCCGTCCTGCTCAAACGCGGGATGGCAGCGACCATAGGTGACCTACTGCTGAGCGCGGAGTACCTGCTTGCGGAGGGCAACTCACAGGTGATCCTCTGCGAGCGTGGCGTGCGAGGGTTCGATACTGCTTCCCGTAACATACTCGACCTGACCGCGATACCCATCGTGCACAACTTGTCGCACCTGCCGATCATCGCGGACCCCAGCCACGGTACGGGACTCAGGGACAAGGTCATACCCATGGCGAGGGCGGCTCTCGCAGCCGGCGCTGACGGAATACTTGTCGAGGTTCATCCACATCCCGAGCGAGCGCTCTCTGACGGCGCGCAATCGCTGTACCCGGAGCAATTCGCGGAACTCGTCACTGAGCTCCAAGCGATAGCAACGGCCATCGGTCGCTCGGTAACCGAGTTAGCGGGATCGGCAGCCTCCTGACGGGGTATCATCAGGAAGGCGACGGGCACACTGCGTCGCCGCTAAAAAGCTCCTTACCGTAACCCAGGACCTGTGATGTCTAGATTCGTAGTCGGCCTTGTTTTCGCCGCAGGCTTGGCGGCTCCCTCCCGCGCACTGGCTCAGCCTTCCGCAGAGGACGCGCTGCAGCGAGCGATAACAGCGCATTCCAAGCTCAAGACTCTGCGAGCCACATTTACGCGTAGCGTCACCAACCCCCTCACAGGCTCCGAAGTAAAGACGCGCGGGGTCGTGATGCGCGGGTTGCCCAGTCAGCTTTCTGTGAGATTCACCAACCCAACAGGCGATTTGATAGTAGCGGACGGAAAATGGATCTGGGTCTACTTGCCCAGCACGAATCCAGGCCAGGTGATCAAGATGCCTGTCGGCGAGAATGGCGCCGGGGCAGCCGACGTAGCGGCGATGTTTCTGCCCTCGCCCAAACTTCAATACGTCGTCACAGACAGCGGAACAGGCAACGTGGCAGGCCGGCGATCGCGTGTGCTGATTCTGATCCCAAGAGCTGGGACGTCCGCACCGTTTGCGAGGGCGACGGTCTGGATCGACACCAGAGATGGATTGCTGCGCCAGTTCGAGACGGTCGAGGCCAACGGTGTCGTGAGCCGCGTAACCCTTACTTCACTCACCCCGAACGCGAAATTCGATGGCTCCACCTTCATGTTTACTCCCCCAAAGGGGGTGAAGATTTTTGAGCAAGGCACGCGGTAATCGATGCGCCGCCGGTTACTAGCGTAAAAGCGATCTGATCTGATCCAGCGCACCCGGATCAGTCCCGCCGTTGCCCACAAGCTCAACGACTGCCCTCGACATCGCCTTATAGACATCGAGTGCCTCGCTGCGGGCAGCAAGGGCCTCGATGTTACGGCGCACCGTATCCACATCTCCCCGTACTATTGGCCCGGTGATGGCAATGGATCCCGCGGACTCGCGGAGGTTGTCGGCTGCGACGGCAAAGAGAGGCAATAACGCAGCGCGGGCAACCCTCGGCGGCAGCCCAGCTTCCAGCAACAGCTTCTCTCCCAACGTGAGTAGAACGGCCGGAAAATTGGAAGCTATGACCGCCGCTGCGTGGTAGCGCGCCTTCTGACCATGCGGAATATCAAGTGTATGAGCTCCCAGACAATCAGCGAGAACTCGCCCGCGTGCGCGCGCTTCCGGATCGCCGTCAAGGCCGATCCAGGAACCGCGGAGTATGGTTGCTGCTCGATCGGGATCGGAGAGCGGCACGAGCGGATGGAATGTGCCTGCGGGGTGACCGAGCCCGCGAAGCGCATCCAGCGCGGGCGGATCTATACTTCCACTGGCATGCAGTACCACGGCGCTCGAGGCAACTGGCGACAGGGCCAACTCCCGTAGTGCCGCGTCCAGCTCGCCATCTCTCACAGTCACCAGGACTACGGTGGCGAGGCCAACAGCGTCGCCAATCAGTCCGGTGGTCACTCCATCCACGCCCCCGCTGTTACGGCGGCCGTGGACACCAGCGACATCTACACCGCACTCACGAAAGGCGCGAGCAAGGCCAAGTCCGGCCCGGCCCGCGCCGAGAACGAAGATTCGTTCGTTCACCGTTCCTTATCTGAAACGTCTTCCTGCTGAGCGGCACGAAGCTGCGCCGCCTTCAAAAGCATTTCCTTTTGAGACGCCGCTGACCGACCCAGATCGAGAGCCGCGGCTGCCACACGATCGCTGCGAAGGCGCTCCACCCGTTCCGTCTGCGACAGGCCGCCGTTCAGGCGTGGCCGCAGCGAGTCCACGACTACTATGATAAGGTCCGGAGTTATACCTCCACCTCCGTATATGACGCGTCCTGCATCTGTGCGGAACTCCTTCCTGGCTTGTAGCGGACGTTCCGCGCCCTCCTGTTGGTTCTCTCTCTCCTCCTCGGCTTCTACATCCTCCGAGCTCCCACGCTTCACCAGCTGAATGCTCCTTCCCTTGGGCGTGAACCATCTGCCAGTGGTGAGTTTAAGACCACCGCCTTCCGCAATTGGAAAAACCGACTGTGCGCTGCCTTTGCCGTACGTGGTGGTGCCAACTATTACCGCGCGATCATGATCCTGGAGCGCCCCGGCTACGATTTCGGCAGCACTGGCTGTGAGACCGTTGACGAGGACAACGAGCCGGAGATCAGGCCAACGTTGCGACGCACCGTCGGTGAATCTGCGGGTCGCACCGTAAGCGCGACCGCGAAGCGACACGATATCCTGGTCGCGATCCAGGAACAGATCTGATACTTCCACTCCCTGCTCGAGCAGTCCACCGGGATTAGATCTCAGGTCCAGCACGAGCGTTTTCATGCCGCGCGTTCTAAGGCTATCTATCACCCTACCGAGCTCATTCGCCGTCGAGTCGCTGAAGATGCCGAGTCCAATGTAAGCAGTGCCGTTGTCGACCATGAAGGAGGTCCGCACGGCACGCACACGGATATTGGTGCGCACCATCGAGAAGCGTCGCGGCCCCCCTTCGCCAGGCCGGTCTACCGTGAGAGTGACTCGCGAGCCCTTTCGCCCTCGCAGTGCGCGCAACGCCTCGTCAGGCAGAAGGCCTTCCGTAGGTCGTCCGTTTATAGCGATGATCCGGTCGCCCGGCTGCAAGCCCGCTTGCTCCGCCGGCGTACCCGGCATGCGCGCGATGACGGTAATCCATCCATCACGCACGTCTATCTGGATTCCTATCCCACCGTAGGTACCGCTGGTCGTTTCGTTGAGCCTGCGCAGGCGATCCGGCGACAGGAACACCGAATAGGGATCGTCGAGCTCCTCCAACATTCCGTCCACCGCCTGTCGATACAAGGCGGAATCAGCCAGGGAGTCGACGTAGTGGCGGCCCACGTGCGTCATCACCGTCTGGAAGAGCCGAGCGCGGCTGGAAAGACTGTCGTCGCGCTCGAAGCCGCGCTGCAGCAACCAGCCGCCGGAAACCATGGAGGCGGCGAGTACAGCGAACGTGACGACACCTCTGGAACGCATCATACCTCGGGAAGCACGTTCAGAATGCGAGCGAACACTTCATCCTCCGTGCCCGAAGCATTTACTGCGACGACCGGGCCGCACTCCGGATGTGTCGCCTGCCAGGCTGGATCGAGAAAAGTCGCTAATGCTGCCGCTACTCGCTCGTGAAACAGATCGCCGGCTTGCTCCATGCGGTCGCCCATGCCGCGCATGCTGGCTCGACGGGCCAGCTCGTCATCGGGAACAACCAACAATAACGTAAGATCGGGAACAACGCCTGCCCTCGCCAGGTCATTGGCCCTCCGCACTTCCTCTTCGGAGAGGCCGCGTCCTGCGATCTGATACGCGTAAGTGGAAAGAAAAAACCGATCCAGGATCACAAGCTCGCCCGCGGCCAGTCGCGGCATTATCTCCCGCTCCACCAGTTCCGCACGCGAAGCGGTGAACAGAAGAGCTTCAGCCCGCGCGCTCATTGAAAAGGAAGCGTCGAGAAGCAGCTGGCGGATCTCCTCCCCGAGAGGCGTTCCGCCGGGCTCGCGGAAGGAGGCCACCGGCACGGAGCGTGTCGCGAAGAAAGTCAGCAGCTTCTGGATCTGCGTTGTCTTGCCTGCGCCTTCAGCGCCCTCTAGAACGAGCAGTTGTCCACGAGTGGGGCTCATCCAAGCGTGATGATCGGACTGGTAGAGCCCTTCTGAATGCCCTCCAGAATCCACTCGTTGACGCGCAGCATCAGCTTGTCGAAATTCTCCTGTGCCACCAGCGCGTTCTGGTACACGCTGTTGGACTGCACCTTGTCGAGGAGCTCCTCAAGTTGCCGCTCCATTTCGGGCGTGGGTTGCTCACCTCGTTCGATCAAGCTCTGCGCGTCGGAACGAAGCTTGTCCAGGGTGCGCACGAGAGTCGCAGCGTCGCGATCATTTCCGATCGCGTCCGTAGTGCGCTTTACTGCCTGATATTCCGCGCTCTGCCCGATCATCCTGCCGAGCTCACCTGCCTTCCCTTCAAGTGGCGTCATCATCCTATCCGTGTTGCCATGAGGAAACGTTCGCGACCCGTGAGGTCGAACAGAACGTTGATGTCCCGGTACCGTCCATCTTCCAATGCCAGCGCGGCAGCTCGTGCGGCGCGACGCGAGTCGAGCTCCAGAGCCAGGAGCCCACCTGGCTCCAGAACGTGAACTGCACCTCGAATCAGTGCTTCAGTCACCACCATCCCGTCCCGACCGCCGAACAGCGCGATCGGTGGTTCCCAGTCCCGGACGCTAGCCGGAAGGTCCGCCGCCTCAGACCACGCTATGTAAGGTGGATTGGCGACCAAGACGGAGGCTCGCTCGTCGCGTACGGGGGCAAACAGCGCGCCATGACGGAATTCTACACGCGTGTCTGATTTCAGGAGCAAGCGCTCTGCGTTTGATCGTGCGACTGCCAACGCCCCGAGAGAAATGTCGGTTCCTATCACACGATCGAACGCGCTCCCACCCTCGGACGCCAGAGAGATCGCGATCCCCCCGGAGCCTGTGCCAATGTCAATGGCTAGTCCGCCCGCGGCATCCTTTCTCCACTCGAGAACGTGGTCTACCAGCACCTCCGTTTCCTGACGCGGGATGAGCACTCTTTCGTCGACATGCAGCGTGTGATGCCGAAACATCGCCTTCCCCACGCAGTAGGCGAACGGGCAGCCGAGAGCGCGTTTGCGAGCCGCAACGAATGCGCTCGTACGTAGTCTGTCCGGAACGACCGCTTCCCTGTTGGCGGCCGGCCAGAGACGCTCAACACTCAGGACTGCGGCGAGGATGTCCCGCGCCTCCCCCGCCGGGTCTTCAACTACGCCGGTGCAGAGCTCGGCAGAGAGGTCCCGAAGAAGCGAGCCGACGGAGCGTGAAGTCAACCCGTCCGCGCCCGGTGCCGCTGAATCAGCCATCAAGCCTCTCTTCCACATCCGCGAGCGAGACCGCCTCAATTATCGCATCCAACTCGCCGTTGAGAATCCGGTCGAGCCCGTGAAGCGAAAAGCCGATTCGATGATCGGTAACCCGGCTCTGAGGAAAATTATAAGTTCGGATCTTGGCGCTCCGGTCGCCTGTTCCCACCTGGGTGCGCCGCATTCGCGAGCGCTCGGCTTCCTGAGTCGCGAGTCTGGCATCGAGAAGTCGCGCGCGAAGCACTTCCATGGCTTTCAGCTTGTTCTGCAGCTGCGACTTCTGGTCCTGCTGGCTTACGACGATCCCCGTTGGAACGTGAGTTATTCTCACCGCCGAGTCCGTGGTGTTCACGCTCTGACCACCGGGTCCCGACGATCTGAAGACGTCTATGCGAAGGTCCTTTTCTTCTATTCTGACATCGATTTCTTCCGCTTCAGGCAACACAGCCACCGTCGCAGCGGAAGTATGAATGCGGCCCTGGCTCTCAGTGGCGGGTACGCGTTGAACCCTGTGAACGCCTGACTCCCAACGCATCGCACCGTAGGCTCCGGAGCCTATGACCTTGAAGATCGCCTCCTTGACACCACCCAGCGCTCCCTCGGCGAAGGAGAGGAGCTCCGTCTTCCAGCCCTTGCGGTCGATGAATCGCGAGTACATCCGGTAAAGGTCGGCAGCGAACAGAGCGGCCTCATCGCCGCCGGTGCCAGCACGGATCTCCACAATCGCCGCACGATCTTCGAGTGGGTCACGCGGAATGAGCAACGGCTTGAGCGACCGTTCCAGTTCGGGAATGAGAGCCGTCAACCTCGCTTCCTCGGCCTGAGCTTCTGCGGCCATTTCCGGGTCGTCAACGGAAACGAGATCGCGTACCTGCGCGAGCTCGCTCTCGAACTTCTCGAGCTTCGTGGCGAGATCTACTACCGGCTGAAGCCGGTGGTGCTCCTTGCCTAGTATCGCGAGCCGGTTGGAGTCGCGAACGGCGTCTGGATCAACGAGCTCCCGTTCAATCTCCGCTGCTCTGTCCAACGCCTCGGCAAGGCGATCGCGAAGACTCAGTTCTCCTTCCCGTACTTCTGGCGGAAGCGTTCTACACGTCCCGCACGGTCAATGAGCTTCTGCTTGCCGGTAAAGAACGGATGGCAATTGGAGCAGATATCAGTATGGATCTCGGCCTGTGTGGAGCGCGTGGTGAAAGTGTTGCCGCACGCGCAACGCACAGTGGCCGTGGCGTAAGCCGGATGTATGTCTTTCTTCACTTTTTGCCTCGAGTCGATTCGGTAATAGCTCTCAAATATATCGTGTTACCCGTGCCGAAAACAAGCGGGTCAACGCATGTGAGTAGCTGCAACCTCAAGCGCGACAGATAGTTGGCTCGGTATGCAGCCGGAAACACGACCTCAAGCGCCGTCCAGAGCTTCCAAGCTGTGTGACAGGACCGTTGCGGGCTGCTCACGGCATTGCTGCCGACGACCGGCATTCTTCGGGGCGACCGAACAGGGAGAAGCGGATGCTCGCGGATCGCTCAATCTTTACGCAGCTGGACGCGCATGACCGAGCCCTCTTCGCGCGGTGTGCCCTGGCAGTGGACAAGTCTTCCGCCACAGCGAGCAGACTATGGGGCGCGGTCACTCACCTGGGTGGCCTGACGTCGACCGTCAGCGCCGCAATGATTCCCCTACTGTTTTTTGGTGAGCTGGTGCGCAATGCGGCGCAACGAGCGCTTGTTGCGCTGGCCGTTTCACATGTGATCGTGCTGTTGGTAAAGCGCTTTGTGGGGCGATCCAGACCCTCAGATGCCATGGCGTGGCAATCCCTCGTGGATCCACCAGCGTGCTTCTCGTTTCCGTCAGGCCACGCGACCGCCAGCAGCGCGGTCGCGTTCGTTTATTCCACCTACTTCCCCGCACTTGCTTTCCCGCTGATGGCGCTGGCGCTGACGATCGGATTCTCCCGGGTGAGGCTCGGCGTTCACTATCCAGGTGACGTGCTGGCTGGCCAGTGCATCGCCATCGTCGTCGGACTTGTGACGATAGCGTTATGGTAGGTCGGACCGCCGAAGCCGCCTACCCGG
The DNA here is from genome assembly GCA_046261975.1 of Gemmatimonadaceae bacterium. Taxonomy (GTDB): domain Bacteria; phylum Gemmatimonadota; class Gemmatimonadetes; order Gemmatimonadales; family Gemmatimonadaceae; genus JBHENQ01. Next base: position 45,421 of record JBHENQ010000146.1, read on the forward strand.
ATGCACGGCCACGCCCGGGATGCGGAATTCGTCTCGCTCTGTTTTCCGATACTTACGCGCCTCAGGTCAACGGGGTGTCCCGTACGCTCGAGCGACTTGTGGAGGCGATCTGCCAGCGCGGCGGAGAGGTCCGCGTGTTCACGACCTCGGACCCTCGCGCTTCGCCTGCGGAGCGGGACATCGTGCGCTTCAGAAGCTTGCCGTTCTGGGCGGAGAAGCACCTTCGTATCGCCTTGCCTACCTTCGGCACGGTGCACGATCAGCTGAAGGCTTGGCGACCGGATATCGTTCACATTGCGACAGCGTTCGGTGTCGGGATAGCAGGTAGAGCCGCGGCGCGTTCGCTGCGTATTCCGCTGGTGACGTCCTACCACACGAGCCTCACGCAGTACAGCCGCCACTACGGCTTGACTATGCTGACACCCCTGTCGTGGACCATTTTGCGGTGGTTCCATAACGGCGGACTGCGTACGTATTGCCCGAGCAAGGCGATCGAGAGCGAGTTGAAGCATCAGGGCTTCGTGAATGTCTCCCGTTGGTCACGGGGTGTGGACGCTCAGCGGTTCAACCCGAGCCACCGCTCAACCGTGGCGCGCCGTTTGCTCGGCGCCGCCGCTGATACCGTGATCATGGCCTACGTTGGGCGCATCGCGTCAGAGAAGGGTCTTGCCGGGGCCCTGGAAGGGATGAATGCCGCTGCCGCTCAACTCCCTAGACGGTTTCTCTTTGCTTTCGCCGGGGATGGTCCTCTTCTCACGTACTGCCGGTCCCACGCGCCACCACACTCGGTCTTCGCGGGGCGGATAGTTGGCAAGGAACTCTCCGAATTCTATGCCTCGGCTGATATTTTCGTTTTCCCATCGACGACGGACACCTTCGGCAACGTGCTGCACGAGGCGATGGCATCTGGACTGCCCATCGTGGCTGCGGATTCGGAGCCCACGCGTGAGGTATTGCGAGACGGCGAGAGCCGTACGCCTCTGGGCCGACTCTTTCCAGGCAAAGATCCGAACGCTTTGGCTGCTCAGCTCGTCGAGCTCGCCCTCGACGCCGAGCTGCGAGTGCGAATGGCACGCCACTCACGGGCCGTAGCAATGACAAGAACCTGGGACAACGTTTTCGATGAGCTGTTCGAGGACTATGAGCGCGTAATCGGGCGGAGATAACCCCGGCGACGGATCAGTCGTCAGTAGAGGGACCACCCGCGCCAACTATTCTCGTCGCCCGGATCGCCTTGCTCACCAATCGCTGGCCCACCACCGCCGCGGCAATCGCGGGCTGCATCTTGCTCGCGAGCTGCGCCAGGCAACAATCAGTTGACACTCATCAGGACAAACGATTCCAGGCAAGTCGTGCTGAAGCGGACGAGGCTGCTCGCGCGGCGATAGCCGGGGAAAGATCACTTTCGGCGAACCGGCCGAGTGAGGGCACAGTGGCAGTGGCGCCATTTGACGCCTCGAGTCTTGACAGCAACACTTCTGCCCTCGGGTTTGGCGTCGCTGACCTGCTGATCACCGACCTGGCAGTCAGCTCCAGATTGCGAGTCGTCGATCGCATTCGAATAGACGCCGTGCTTCGCGAACTGAATCTTGCCAACAGTGGCAGAATGGATTCAGCAACCGCGCCGAGGTTGGGGCGACTCGTGGCCGCTCGCCAGATCATTAGCGGGCGCCTGACGCGCCTTGACGGCGATGAAATTCGAATAGGTGCCAGACTGCTTGATGTCGACATCACCGCGACCTACGGCCGAAGTGTCGGGACAAACACGAATCTCTCGAGAATCCTCGACGCCGAGAAGGAGCTGGCGTTCATGCTTATAGACGAGCTCGGCATCTCCCTCACGCCTGCGGAGCGCGCCATTCTGGTTCAGCGTCCCACGCGCGACATTGGGGCTTTCCTGGCCTATAGCCGCGGCGTCAGAGACGAAGCAGGAGGCCGGTTTGAAAGCGCTGCGGCTGAGTACGGCCAGGCCCTGTCGCTGGATCCCGGCTTCACCAACGCGGCCTCCCGTCTGCGCGGCGTGGAGGTTCAGGTGCGTCCAATGTCCAGTGCGCGTGCCAACACGCCTGCGCGCGGCGCGCACAGCTCACTGCGTGGGGTCATCGACGGAGTGAATCCCAGCCCTGCGAGCCGGCTGGGCAGACTTCGGTCCCGCGGTCATGACAACGCGAACGCAGCGCTGGAGGCTGCGATCGGAACCATCGTCATTTTCGTCTATACCATCCCATGACTCCAATGGCAGTCATTCTGCTACGCTTTGCCCGGTCTCTGCGGGTCCTCGTGGCGTTGGCCTTGGGGGTAATGCTGGCGGTATTACCTACGCTGGGCGCTCAGCAGCGCATCGGCGATGGTCGAGCATGGCGTGTCGGGCCGGTGTTCGAGTCCTGGCGCCTGGACACTACAGCCAGCATCACGCGAGCGGAGCAATGGTCTGTACCCGTGACGGCCGTGTTCGCGCTGGGCCGCCGCTGGTCGGTGAGACGGACCCGCATCCGCTTGAGGCTGCGGATACGTATACGGCGTACGCCTCCGGAACCATCACGATTCCCTCTGGCCAGCCGGGCGCCGGCACGTATGAGCTGACCGGTATGACCGACACGAAGGTGCGCGCGAGCGCACGGCTGGGCGGCGACCGGATTCTGGCAACCTTGGGTCTCAACATCCCAACAGGAAAGACTAGCCTGGACAGTACCGAGCTTCGCGCGCTTCGAGTGCTTGGCGCGCCAGCGCTGAGATTCCAGACGCCGGGCCTTGGAAGCGGCGTGAGCGGTACCACAGGAGTTGTCGTCACCCAGATGTTAGGGAATTGGGCTTGGGGGCTGGGGGCGTCTTACGAATACCGCGGTGCTTATTCCCCCGCCGAGTCATTCGCGGCCGGAACGGGGGCGCCCGACCTCGACCCCGGGGAAGCCGTTCGCGTATCGCTGGGAACGGACGGGTTTGTCGGCCCCCATCAGATGTCGATGAGTATTTCGTCCACGTTCTATACGGAGGACCACGTTTCATTCCAGACAGCCACTGGCCCGCGACAATACGGCGTAAGGCTCGGGCCGTCGCTGGTTGCGGAGTGGCAACTGCGGTTGGCCTCAGAGCGCGTCCGCGAGCTTACCCTCTATGCGTTCGATAGGTATCGAACTACCTACGAGCGCGACGGCGTCGAGGTAGACGGCACCAGCGGAAACGAGCTGGATTTCGGAGCCAATGGAGCGGCATCACTTTCGAGACGTGTGTCGTTGCTCCTGGGTGCTTCCGGTCGCCACCATACGGGACTCAAGGTGGACGAGACGCTGTCCACCGCTGCAATATTGAGTGGCGGGGTGCAGCTCGGCCTGTCGCTCGATGTGGGAGGTGGACTGGTGATCCAGCCACTCGCGGGAGTTGAATTCGCCACGATCGGGACGGGAACGAACCGTTTGCCCGCCAACAAACTGGAGTTCGCGATCGCGATCGGCACGCGTTGAATCAACTCGTTAGGCCGGAAAACAAAATGGATACAGTGGACTTTCTCTCGACCGTCCCGCTTCTTCGCGGGGTGGGCAGAGAGGACCTGGCGCGGTTCGCTGAGCTCACGCGAACGCGGAAATGCGCGCGAGGCAGCGTAATTCTTTCCGTCAACGATCCGGGCAACTCGCTCTTCATCGTCCGGGAGGGAAGAGTCAAGATCGTTCTCTCGGATGCGGGCCGAGAGATCATCCTGGGAATTCTGGGGCCCGGCTCGCACTTCGGAGAGCTCGCTTTGATAGATGGTGAGCCACGATCGGCGAACGTAGTCGCGATGGACGAGACGGAGTTGATAGTGTTGATGAGGGAGGATTTCCAGCGAAGGGTGCAGGAGTCTCCCGCGCTGGCGTGGGCACTGCTCCTGGAATTGTCGCACCGCCTCCGAAAGGCCGATAGTCAGATCGGCAGTCTCGCGCTGCTGGACGTGGAGGGGCGGATGGCGCGCCTTTTCCTGGATTCAGCCGATGAAGCTGGTGCGCCCACGATAAAGAAGCGTCTCACGCATCAGGTAATCGCGCAGATGATAGGTGCTAGCCGCGAAACCGTGTCCCGGGCGATGACCGAATTTCAAAATCGTGGACTCATTACCGTGGATAGGCGGCAAATCACCGTCACTGACCGTCAGCGACTGGAAGCGATGGCGCAAATCCGCGTGTGAGTTTACAAGTCAGATTCTGGGGGACTCGCGGCTCGGTTCCCTCTCCTGGCGCGCACACTGTGCGCTACGGCGGCAACACCCCTTGCGTCGAAATACGGAACCACAAGGGCAGCTTGGTCATCTTCGACGCCGGCACGGGGATTCGCGAGCTGGGGCGATCGCTCGTTGCGAGCAGCCATGGGTCGTCAGTCAGCGCCGACATCTTTCTCACTCACGCGCACTGGGACCATGTTCAGGGACTGCCGTTTTTCGAGCCTCTTTATGTAACAGGCAACACGTTCCGAATCTGGGGCGCAAGCGCGCTGCTTCCGACCATCGCCCGTGTCGTAAGAGACCAGATGGCTACGGGTGTATTCCCTGTTTCCTTTGACGAGCTTCCCGCAACAGTTGAATTTCGGGCCCTCAACGACGCGCCGCACAGGCTAGGCGATGAGCTCATGGACTCGCTACCGGTCAGACACCCGGGCGGAGCATTAGGGTACCGAATCCGGGGACGAAACGACAACCGGAGCGCACTCGTCTACATATCGGACAACGAGCTGGGCCAGGGTACGGCGGCCGGATACGATGCGGCGCCGGATTGGCGCGAGAAGCTGGTGGCGTTCATCAAGGACGCGGGTACGCTTGTGCACGATGCCATGTACACGCCCGAGGAGTATGAGCGGCACCGCGGCTGGGGTCATTCGCACGACGAGGACGTCGTGACACTCGCGTTGGAAGCACACGTCGGGAGGCTCGTGCTGTTTCATCACAGTCCGGAGCGAAGCGACGATGAGCTGGATGCTCGCGTGGCGGCCTGCCGCGCGATGGCAGCGAGCCTAGGGCAGGACCTGAACATCAGCGCGGCTTTCGAAGGTTTGGTGCTGAGCATATAGCAATTACCCGGATTCCCGAGGGAACCCAATGCATTATCCGAGCGAAGGTTTCGGTCTGCATCTCGCCTTGGCAGCCACCGTGACAGCCTTGTTTATGGCTCCGTCACAGGCTTGCGCTCAGGCCGAGGATGTCAGGCCGACGATTGCCGTCATGCACTTTGGCAACGGCGCAATTGGCCCGGCGCACGCCGAGCTGGAGCCCCTGACTAGAGGAATCCCCGATCTACTGATAGGCGAGCTGGCCGCCAATCCAGGCGTTCGAATCGTTGAGAGAGACAACCTGCAGAAACTCATCGACGAACAGAATCTGAGCGCTTCCGAGCGTGTCGGCAGCGAATCAGCCGTTCGTCTGGGTCGCATACTTGGTGTTCATCACATGATCGTGGGCGCATTCGTCACGGATTCTCGCGGAACGATGAGACTCACCGCGCGCTCCGTGAACGTCGAAACGTCGGAGATCGAGCATATCGAGAGCGTGCAGGGCAAGCAGGATAACATGATGTCGCTGATAACTGAGCTTTCGATGAAGTTGAATCGAGGTCTGAAGCTCCCGGACCTCCCGCGCCAGATTCGCGACTCACGCGAGCAGACGGCGAAGAAGGTGCCGTTCCAGGCGGCGATGCTCTACTCGCGAGCGCTCGCGGCGAAGGACAGCGGCGACAGGCAACAGGCGGTGATGCTGCTTACCAGGGCGCTAGAACAATTCCCGCAGTACGAGCCAGCTCTCCGAGAGCGAGAAAAGTTAACATCAGGTAGCAGATGACGGTCACACGTCACAGGTCACAGTTTACGGGTCCCTGTCCCCTGTCTCCTGTCCCCTGCCACCTGTCACCTGTCCCCTGTCACCTGTCAGCTGTAACCTGTCACCTGCTCCAAGCGCCGCCACCCGGCGTTCCGATGGAGAGCACGTCGCCGGGCTCCATCGAAACACGGCACTTTGAAGGCAGCTGGCGACCGTTGAGCAGATTTCGTCCGCACTCTCCCGGGCCGCCACCTCGCGCACCACGTGGCTGCAGCTCGCGGCGCTCAGTGAGCAGCGTAACCGTACAAGGCTCCAGGACTCTGTAGCGCCGGATGACGCCATCGCCGCCGCGGTGAGTGCCCGCACCGCCGCTCTTCCTGCGCACGGCGTACTCGTCGATCCTTATCGGGTAGTACCATTCGAGCGATTCGATAGGCGTGATTCGGGTGTTGCTCATGCCTACGTGTACTGCGTCCGGGCCGCTACCTCTTGAAGATGCACCTTGTCCGCCGCCCACGGTTTCGTAGAACGTCCAACCATCTCCGCCAAACGTTATGTTGTTCATGGTTCCCTGCCCTTGCGCCGGCACGTCCAGCCCGGCATCGGCCAGCGACGCGAACATCGTGTCCGTGATGCGCTGGGAGGTCTCGACGTTACCCGCCGCCACGGCGGCCGGCCAGCGCGCGTTGACGAGCGACCCGGGTTCAGCGACGATCTCGATCGCGCGCGCGATCCCATCGTTGGTCGGCACGTCATCGTCAAGCAAAGTACGCAACACGAACACCGCCGCCGCGCGCGCTACGGCCAGAGGACAGTTGACGTTGCCGGCAACCTGGGATGAGGTACCGGCGAAATCGAACAGCAATCGACCACTCGACGCCCTGACTCTCACCACGATCCGAATTGGAGTCTCCGTCACGCCGTCGCCCTCGAGAAAATCCTCTGCCGTTCCAGTGCGATCACCGATCGCGGAGACAGCTGCGCGAGCGCGCTTCTCGGCGTAATCCATGAGCGCTTGTGCGGAACTCCAAGTCCGCGCTTCGCCCTCGCGTTCGATGAGAGATCGCAATCCCGCCGCGCCCGCCGCGCATGAGGCTAGCTGTGCCTGCACGTCGCCACGCCTTTCATCCGGGGTACGCACGTTGGCGAGAAGAATGGCGAGCACATCTTCGTTCACCCTTCCACTGGTAACGAGGCGCACCGGCGGCAGGATCAGGCCCTCCTGCACCAGCTCGCGAGCACCCTGCGGCATGCTCCCTGGGCTCATACCACCGACGTCGGCGTGGTGAGCGCGAACCGCCGCGAACGCGGAAACTCGCTCCGCCCCGTCAAGCTCGACAGCCTGGATCAAGGTGAGATCGGGCAGGTGTGAGCCGCCGTGATATGGATCATTCAGGATGAACACGTCGCCCGGCTGCGGGTTCATCCCTCGCACTGCCCGGACCGCCTCGGGCATGGCGCCAAGATGGACAGGAATGTGAGCCGCTTGCGCCACCATGCTTCCCTCGGCATCGAACAGCGCGGCTGAGGAATCGCGCCGCTCCCGGATGTTGGGCGACAAAGCTCCGCGCACCAGCACTCCCCCCATCTCTTCGGCGATGGAGGCCCACGCGTGCGCCATTATCTCCAGGTCGAGAAGATCGAAGTGCTCAGTCACGTATCGCGTTCCATGATCCACCCGCCCAGCGGCAGTGAACGCGCTGTCCATCCTACGGCGATGTGCAGCGTTGCATCCGGCAGCACTATCGTGCCTGGGCCAGAGACTGTCGCCTCGAGTTGACCCCCCGCGTCAATGCGGCCGTTCCACTTCATCGAGCCGCCGCGGGCAAGCCGGACATCGTGCATCGTTCCTCCGCTAACGTATCTCGCGCTCACCAACTCGATCGGCTGTGAGAGAGTGAAGCCGAATCTTTTCGCGTGTGATTCCGCGAAGCGCTCTCCCACGCGGATCCCGTCGTCACCGAGTTTCATCGGAACCTCTAACTCATGACCCTGTCCCGCGTAGCGCGCTCGCACCCACCAGGCGCGTCGCTCGCCGGCACCGGCTCGCGCGGCCAGAGACTCGCAAAGGGTGGACACGGCGCCGGCGTCCATTGCGCCGGCGTGCTGCATGACGCTCGCGATCGCTTCGCGCTGTTCTGCCGCAATCGCAAGACCGAGAGCACTGAGTACGCCGGCAAACGGCGGCACCAGAACGGTACGCATTCCCAGCTGCGATGCCAGCGCGCACGCGTGCAACGGGCCACCTCCTCCGAAGGCCACGAGCACGCAGCGCCGAGGATCTACGCCGCGCTCCACGCTTACGCGCCGAAGAGCGCGGGCCATCGCCGCGTCAGCGGCGGCGATCATCGCACCCGCAATCCGGTCCACTGTCGACCCGAGGCGCTGCGCTACCTGGCTGATGGCTCCTCGCGCTGCGTTCGCGTCCAGGGTTACGCCACCGATCATGCTGTGTCCGGCGACGTTGCCGAGGATGACGTGCGCGTCAGTGACGGTCGGCTCCGTGCCGCCTCGAGCGAAAGCAGCCGGCCCCGGTTTCCCGCCCGCGCTCCTTGGGCCCACGCGAAGCGCGCCGCCATCATCCACCCAGCCGATGCTGCCGCCTCCTGCCGATACCGTCTCTACGAGTACGCGGGGTAATGCGATCGGGACGCCGGCGACAGCGCCGCCCGTCTCCATCAGAGGAATTCCACCGAGAACGATGCCTGCGTCGGCGCTTGTTCCGCCAATGTCGATGGTGAGTGCGTCGGAGAATCCGGCGAGCCTCGCTACATACGCAGCGCCGACTACTCCACCCGCAGGTCCTGAAAGGGCGAGCGAAGAGGCAGTGAGCGCTGCGTCATCAGCCGATCGCATGCCCCCCGATGACGTCATCACAGATGGAGGCGGGAACCCACGTTCAGCAAGACGCTCGCGCAGCCGGCGGAGATAGCGGCCAACAACGGGTCGCAGGTATGCCTCGACAGTAGCCGTGGCGGTGCGCTCGTACTCGCGAATTTCCGGGAGCACTTCAGAGGAGAGTACAACGCAATCTCGATCCGTCCCAACCTCTTCTACGATTGCGTCCGCAAGAAACCTCTCGTGCGTTGGATCCCTGTAGGAGTGCAGCAGAGATATTGCCACCATTTCCGGCTCGAGGCTGCGTACCACGCGAGCTACCTCGATAGCGCCCTGCCGGGACAGGGGTCGCATGACGCCCCGGGGGCCGATGCGCTCAGGCACTGCGAGGCAACGCTCAGGAGGCACGAGCGCTGCAGCATGATGGCGTGATAGATCATACAACGACGCTCTCTCCTGGTAGCGCAACTCCAGAAGATCCACTGCACCTTCAGTGGCGCAGAGTACCACGCGAGCACCCGAGCGTTCGAGAAGGGTATTGGTCGCGACGGTGGTTCCGTGGACGACGCGCCCGATGAG
>JBHENQ010000147.1:0-8681 GCA_046261975.1 Gemmatimonadaceae bacterium
AGGAGCGTGAGCAGCGGAGCGATGTAGATGAGACTGAGTTCCCACCCCGGCATACCCAGAGTCGGCCCGTCAGGGCCCATGCCCGTGATGTTGAGCCAATTGTATCCATTGCCGATGTGCACTGTGAACATTGCGACGAGCATGTCCAGGATGAGGAGAATAGAGAAGAGTGTGACGAAAGCGCCGATGATGAGCGCCACGCCGCCCACTACCTCCACCAGCCCGACCAGCCACGCCGTGATACCGGGCGCGGGCACACCGATTCCCGTGAGCATTCCAACGAACATCTCGTGGCCCTGAGAGGAAAACAGCTTCGGCCAACCGTGAACGATGAAGCTGATGCCGAGGACCAGACGTATCGGAAGCATCGCAGAGGCTGCCCAGTGAGTTTTCATGTTCCTCCGTGAAGGTTTGCGGGACAGAAAAAAGTGGGCACGTCAGGACGTCGAAGCGCGGCTGCAGGATGTCATGGTCGCCGGTTACTGGCGGAAACGCGTGAGTTGGCACCCAGGGCACGCTGAACCGCCGCTTCGTACCCGAGCCTGAGCGCCGCGTGTGGCCCCTTCGCGAGATTCTCCTTCTCGTGCAGGTCCCTGCGGTAGGCGTAGATCTCGAACGAGGCGTCACCATTGCGAATGTAGTGCAGCGAATCGTCAGCGATCGCATGCATGTCGCCCTTCGCGTTCATGTTCTCGCGGCCGACGTTGATCCCTTTGCTCAGCTCGGCGAGGGCCTCGCTCGTCCGCTCACCCGGTGATCGCCAGGTGGCAGCGAGCGACGCACCTCCGAGGCCGTGGGCATCTGGGACAGTGCTTAGATCCACGATCGTTGCCGCGAGGTCGCGCAGCGACACCTGCTGTGTCACGCGCGTCGCGGCACCTGGTCCGTCCGGAAAGCGGATCAGCAGTGGGACGTGCAACAGAGGACGGTACAAGCTGTTCCCATGCCCCTTGAGCCCGTGCTCCCCGAACAGCTCCCCATGGTCGGCGGTAATCACCACTAGCGTGCGATCGAGCGCTCCGGTCTCTCGCAGTGCGCTCAGAACGCGGCCGATCTCGCCATCGATGTATCGAAGTGCCCCCTCGTGACGATCACGCGGCGTCTGCCCAGCGTTGAATCGATCGCGCATCGGAGACTCGTACGGCGCGTGGGCATCGAAGTAGTTGAGGAAGGCGAAGTACGGGCGCCCCTCCAGAGCACGGTGCCACCTCACGAAGTCGGCGGTCACTTCGGGCGCCGCCTTCGAGTCGTGCATTTGATACCGATTGTTCGGACGGAGATCGAAGCGGAGGAGTGAACGCACTGAACCCCAGAGCCACTTGCTTTTCCGGTATCTCTCGAGCGCGATCTGCACGGAGGTCCCCTGCGCAATGGTGCTGTGAAGCGCGATCTCCCGAAGGGTTCGCTTGGTATCGCGATACGTGATGAAGCCGCGTGAGAGCCCGGTAGCGCTCCCCGTGGCAATCAGATTTGCGGTGAATGCACCCGTGGCGTACCCGTTTTCACGGAACGCCTGCGCCAGTGTCGGCGGCCCGGCACCGAGCGGAGTCATCCAGTCAGCACCGTGTTGCGAGGGCCATAACCCTGTGAACATGCTGGCGTGCGACGGAAATGTCCACGATGACGTGGAAAACGCCTGCTCGAACACGATCGCACCGGCAGCGAGAGAATCGATCGTCGGCGTGGTCGGTCGTGCATTACCGTAGGCACCGAGGTCCGTCGCCGTGACGGTGTCGAGGATGATCAGGAGAACGCTCATCACATCTTCCGCTTGCCGAAGCGCAGCGATCGCGCTCGCCTCCCGTGCAGCCCGGCCGGCCGTCGCCCAGATGCCCAAGACGAGATACGCGCTTCCTCCGGCGACGGCGAGCGTGCGACAAAACCGGTGGAGGAAACGCTCACGTCTCGCTGCCCACGCACCGGCACGCCATCCGAGAGCGAGAGCAAGGATAAGCCAAGCGATGGATACAATCCGGTCGAACAGGAGAAGCACCGAGAAGGCGACCGCGGTCGCCAGCACGAAGGCGACGGCTCTCGCAGGAACTCCATCACGCCGCAGCGCCCCGACGATCGCCAGCGCGATGCCGAGCGGTACCATCACCAGAAGGTATCCCAGCGCCAGCATCCACGCGGTATCCCGGCTGATCCACGACCACATGAAGTAGCCGAGGAGGTCCCGCGAGATCCACGTTGTGAGGGAATGGAGTGCAGCGGTGAGGATCCCCGCGGCAACGCTCACCACGATCGGATCCGCAACGCGGCGCGCAAGTGATGGATGTTTGAGGTCGACCGGTAGTGCGCTCACATCGTGCTTAGCTCAGAGGACTCGGAGAGGCGAGGGTTCGCGCGTGGAAAACAATCCATGGCGCCATGGCCTTGCCATGATTTCGTTGACGCCTCAAGGCCGCCATCGCCCGCCAAGCTTCGCCACGGACATCGCCATTGATGTTCGCACCTGCCGCACCGCATCCTTGTTCCCTGCAGCCGGCAACAGCGAGCTCCACATGCCCATGACTCTCGAGCAACTCTCCGCGCAACTCGCCAGAGGAGAGCACAGATGAAGAGAGGGACGATAGCCATTCTGACCGGCGGCGGGGACGTCCCCGGCTTGAATCCGGCAATCCGAGCAATCACGATTCGCGCGCTGCGCGACGGATACCGCGTCGTCGGTATTAGACGCGGCTGGGCTGGGCTCGTTGACTATGTGCGGGACGCGAAAGCCGATAACAGTGAAAACGTACAGCCTCTCTCAGAAGCAGAAGTCAACCGCGCCGGTCGCACGGGTGGCACCTTCCTCCACACATCGCGGTTGCGGCCCAGCCGCTTGCCGCGCGGACGTGTTCCGGCACATCTGACCGGGTATGACCAGCCGATCAACGACACCACCAAGGATGTGCTCGAGAACCTCGAGCACATCGGCGTCGACGTCCTGATTCCCATCGGTGGGGATGATACGCTCAGCTACGGCAAGCGCCTGCACGACGAAGGGGTAAACGTCGTCGCCATACCGAAGACGATGGACAATGACGTCTATGGCACCGACTACTGCATCGGCTTCAGCACCTGCGTGACGCGCACGATCGAGCTAACGCACAGGCTGCGCACGTCGGCAGGCTCGCACGAGCGCTTCTTGGTCATCGAAGTGTTCGGGCGGTACGCTGGTTTCACGGCGCTCTTGCCGACGATGGCGGGCGCGGCAGATCGTTGCGTAATCCCTGAGCACGCCGTCGACGTCGAGCAGCTGGCGGAGCTCCTCACGCACGACCGGAACAATAACCCAAGCCACTATTCGGTCGTGCTGGTGTCGGAGGGCGCGCGCCTGGCCTCGCACGACGGCATGACCTTCGAAGGTGAAGAGACTGACATGTTCGGGCACCGCAAGCTGGGCGGGATCGGGGACCAGGTCGGGGCGGCGCTGAAGGAATCGTCACCCAAGTACAACCACGGCCGTCGCATCGATGTCGTCAACCAGCGGCTCGGCTATCTCGTGCGCTCCGGCGACCCCGATGCACTCGATTCGATCGTCCCGATGGCCTTCGGTAACCTCGCACTCGATCTCGTTGCGAGGAAGGAGTACGGTCGCCTGGTCAGCATCCACCGCGGATTCTACGACAGCGTGCCGATCGCGAGCGTAACATCCGAGAAGAAGGTCGTGGACGTCGCGAAGTACTATAACACCGATCGGCTGCGGCCGATTTACAAGTTCGACGGCGCACCGCTGTTCATCATGACCAGCGATTGATCGCCTCTGAGAGCATCGCGGAGGTGCCGCGGCCTAGGCGGGGTACCAGTTCTTGGTCCAGGCATGCGCCTCGAGTTTGGAAAGAAGGTGTGGCGACAACGGACCCTTCGCAGACGTCGCGGCGTTCTGTCGAACGTGTGCCGGGCGGCGCATCCCTGGAATGACCGTCGACACCTCGGGTGACGATAGAGAAAACCGCAGGGCCAGTTCTGGCAGCGACTCAACCTCCTCATCGAGCAGCGCAGCCAGCGCCTTCCCTTTCTGTTCGACCTCGGCGCGACGGTCGCCGCTGAAGTAGTCCTCTCGCCAATCGCCGGGAGGAAACACCGTGGTGGATCGAATCTGACCGGTGAGCGCGCCTTCGTCGAACGGTACGCGGACGATGATGCCGAGCGGCTTTGTCCGTGCGCGCTCGAACAACGCTGTTTCGGGGGAACGATCGTAGATGTTGTAAATGACCTGGGCGGTCTCGAAGAGCGGATCCTCGAGCACCCGCAGAGCCGTCTCAGGCGCGTGGTCGTTGATCGAGATACCCCAGTGCAGGACCTTTCCTTCCTCTTTAAGGCGACCGATTTGGTCGTAAGACTTCGGCCACTCGGGATCGTCCAGCCAGGCGTCGTGCCACACATGAAGTTGTTGCAGTGATAAGGCCTCGACCCCAAGGTTCTTAAGTGATTTCTCCGTGGACGCCCGAAGGTGTCTGGCAGGAAAGACTGCCGCGAGAGGCTTACTCGCTTTCCCGGGCCATTCATTGTCGAGCGGCGGCACCTTCGTAGCGACTTTGGCGCGGCCAACACGGATGTCGTCTCTCATCACTTCGCCGATCAGGCGTTCGCTATGTCCGGCTCCGTACGCCAAGGCCGTATCGAAGAACGTGATCCCCTGACCGACCGCCTCGCGCAACGCCTCACGTGCCAGGGCTTCGTCGGCGCCGCGCCACATATCGGCGCCGAGTCCCCAGCCACCAAAGCCGATTTCGCTGACAGAGTAGCCCGTGGTGCCTAGAGTTCGAGTCTTCACCATCGCTCCGCTTGTGCGGGTTCTCAGGAACTGGGCAAGAAATCTGTAAAATATTGACGGACCGCGTGATCTGCCGTAGTCCGACTTTCGAAATCCCGGATAGTGTCGGTGTCAAACGACAGCTGAATCGACAGCAATCTCTTCAACGGCGGTGCGATCGCACACCCAGAGCCGCAATGCCGGCACGCTCATACCAGCGTCGTCTTGAGATGGTCCGACAAGCGAAGGCTCAGCGCCACAAGCGTTAGAGTCGGGTTCGCAGACCCCGCGGTCGGGTACACGGCGGCCCCGGCGACGTACAGATTGCCCAGCCCGTGCACGCGGCAGTCGGCGTCAACAACACCTTGCTTGGGATCCGCATGCATACGCGTCGTCCCCATATGATGCCACCCTCCGCTCAGGAACGACGGCCAGGTGCGGTCGTCGCTTAGCAGCCAGTCTCGAATTTGCACGCGACCTATTTCACTCCGCCCGAACTCTTGACCCAGCAGCTGGTAGAACGTGCGGATGGACCGCTTGTCCAATTCCGTTAGCCGCCAATCCAGCTTCGCGCGCGGCATCCCCAAAGCGTCCCGTTCCGCGCTTAGCGTGACGCGCGAGTCTGGGTTCGGCGCCTGCTCCTGACGCGTCTTCAGGTGGAAGAACCGCGGCGGCGTCGTGGGAGCCGAACTCACGCTGGGACGTTTGGGCAAGTTGAAGGGAGGGGGTCCGATCCTTCCACCTTTTTCCCAGGCCATGAGCGCCGTCAGCACTTGGGGCGTGATGAACTCGAAGGTGCTTTTCACTTCCTCGCCGAGAGCGCCCGGCGCGAGCGACGCCGTGCCGTTCAGGATGCGGTGCTCCCGCTGCACCTGAGCGCTCAGGGCGAGCTCGCCCCGCGCCTTCGTCACCCGGAACTGCAGTGCGTAAATTTTCATCTTCGCCGACTGCGGCCTAGCCAGCACGAGCTCACCGCCAGGCATCTCGATGTGCTCCATGAAGTATCGACCCACCAAATCGTGAGCATTCCCTAACCCGGCCGTTGCCCGCCGGTTCGATGCCAGTAGCAGGCGCGCATTCTGAATCGTGCTGCAGGCGAGCACGTAGTACCGCGCGCGCGCGTGGTACTCCTTCCCGTCGAGGGTCCGCACTCGAAGTCCCTGCACTGCCTTCAGTCCGTCGTTCGCTTCCACCTCGCAGACGTTGGCGTGCGTGTACAGATGTACGTTCCGCGCATTGACGATGGCATCCCGATACTTGGTCCCGAATCGAGTTGGGGGGCTGAACTGCCACATCTTGGTCCAGACCACGTCCGGGTCGAGCGCCAGAGGAGCGAGCGCTCTGTCGCGCCTCACCCAATCGCTCGCGTCGTACTCGTATGGTCCGAGGTCGAGGACTCGGTGCGCGCGCGCGTAGAACGGGTCCAGCTCCTCGCGTCGGATCGGCCACCCGCTGTGCGGCACCCAGGAGCGTTTTTCGAAGTCGATCGCATCATACGTCGAGCAAAATCCAGCCCAGTGGCCCGTGGTTCCTCCGAAGTAGTGAAGCCTCGCCGCTTGCAGCGGATAGTACGGCTGCCCGACGATGTCGCCTCGGTAGAGGTCCTGCATTTCCGGCTCGAGGTCGAACCCTCCCCCCTCGAGCAGGAGCACCTTGAGTGGTGAGTTCACCCACTCGAGCGCAACGCTGAGGCCGGCCGCGCCGGCCCCGACGATACAGATGTCCGCCTCGAGCACAGTGCCGCTCTCCAGCGTTCTCGCGTCGGTATGCAAGTGGAGTCTCGAAGGGGCTAGGCGAAGCCGAGTGAGAACAGCGCGCACTGCCTCGCCTCAGTCGCCGAAAGAACCCATCCGTCGACGAGCACGGTTCGGCCAGCTGCGAAATCGTCCCGGACCTGCCGCTCAATCGATACGCGCCAGATCCACGAGAGCGGGAACCTCTGACGCCGTGTGTCCGAGATGGCGGCGCGCAGCGCCTTCGCGCTGTTCTCGTTCGGCACGGCCGCACGGTAGTGCGCGCCAAGCTCGCGCACCTGCTCCTCGCCCAACATGTCGAGCAACTGAGGTAGTTCGAGCGGCCGCGCATCCTCGTGGCTGTCGCCGGCGCAAGCGGAGCTTGTCACGCTCACGACTATTCCGGTCGCCGTAAGCTGGAGGAATCGCCGTCTGTCCAGTTTCATGGAGCGGACCCCCTGTTCGCTTCGCACTCAGTGGGCCGCCGGGGCTCACTCGACCGCGCGGCGTGTCGGCGAATATGTTCGGCACCTCGCGAAAGAGCAACACGCGGCGGTAGAGTTAAGTCATGTCCATCTACCTCAACGGTTTTCGCGCCCTGTTTCTCGCGGCGTTTGGCGCGGCATTCCTTGGGCGCGCGCTCTCCGCGCAACCGGGCGCTGAACGCGCGACGTCGATCCAACCAGGTGAGTCCTGTCCCCCGGGCACGACGGAGATTCGACCTCGCAGCTGCATGGGGCCCCGGGAGGCTGCGCCCAGCATACTCGATTATCGGCCCCGATCCACGCTCGTCGCGCCAGCGCACGTCGTGAAGAAAGCCCGCTACCCAGCGATCGATTTCCACGGGCATCCACAGGGGATGCTGGGCTCCGCCGAGTCGCTCGCGCGCCTCGGTGCAGACCTCGACAGTCTCAACGTCCGAGTGTTGATCGCGGCCAGCAATATTTCGGGTGACGCGCTCAAGCGCACGGTCGCGACGATCAACGCGTCTCCGTCCATGAAGGACCGCGTCCGCGCGTTCACCGGGATCAGCTTTCAGAACGTGGGGCCGGGATGGGCGGTGCGCGCAGTGACGCAGCTCGAGGCCGACGTCGCGGCGGGAGCGGTAGGTATCGGCGAGATCGGAAAGGGCTTTGGCCAGTCGACCCGCAAGGCGGACGGCTCTCGCCTCGCGCTCGACGACCCCGACCTCGATCCCATTTGGCAAGCGGCCGCCCGCCTCAAGCTTCCGGTGTTCATCCATACGGGAGATCCGCAGGAGTTCTACAAGCCGGTGGACTATAGCAATGAGCGCTGGCTCGAGCTGTCGCTATTCCCGGGACGTCGTGTGTCCCCCGACCAGCATCCCAACTTCGACGAGCTGATGAAGGAACGCGACAATTTGTTCCGCCGGCATCCGAAGACAACCTTCGTCGCCGCGCACATGGGCTGGCACGCCAACGACCTGGGCCGCCTTGGCAAGATCCTGACGGAGATGCCGAATGTGTACGTGGATGTGGGCGCGGTACTCTACGACATCGGGCGACAGCCGCGCGCGGCTCACGACTTCTTCGTCAAGTTCCAGGACCGAATTCTCTTCGGAAAGGACTCCTACCAGCCGGAGGAGTATCCGTACTACTGGCGCGTGTTCGAGACGCGCGACGACTACTTCGACTACTACCGCGACTATCACGCGTTCTGGAAGCTGTACGGTATCGGTCTTCCGGACGACGTGCTGAAGAAGGTGTATTACAGGAACGCGTTGAAGATCACGCCGCGTTTGCCGCGAGCGGGGTGGCCACGCTGAGACTTCTCCTTCACTGCTGTCCGGTCAAGTCGGTCAGCTTCCGTAACCTGGCTGTGCCGTGGTTGACAACATTCTGCAGCAGCCATCCCAGATGGCCGGATCCGTAGATCACGAGAATTCTGTCGTTCGGAGGGTCGATCAGCGCGATGATGTTGCGATAAATGCTTATGTTTCTCTGAAACCACGCTGCCACTAAGTCGGGACCTGCATACTCGAAAGGCTCTCCGTAAGGCACGAAGTCGTACTCCGACGCCACGGCCTTTGAACCGCGCTGACGAGTCGAGATCAGCGGCGTGCTGCTAGCTCCCGCTAGCCCAATCGACAGCACGAATCGACAGCAAGCCTGTTTTGGTCAGAATGCAGAAACCCCGCTTACAGACGTATCCATAAGCGGGGCAACAAGTTCTGATTCATGGGCCTG
>JBHENQ010000148.1:0-17085 GCA_046261975.1 Gemmatimonadaceae bacterium
ACGACATCGAAGAAAGGATGCAAGCTGAATTTCTCGAACGCGAACTCCAGGTTCTTCTTCGTCGCGGAAGTGGTGACGGCAAGCTTCTCGAAGTGGCGGCGCGCTAACCGAATGAACTCCAGCGAGCCCTCGACTGGAACTATCTTCTCATGAAGGGCTCTGAAGACATCGTGCTTGTAACCCAGGACTTTCGCGACGGACAAAGATGGGTCGCCAAACTTCCTCACGACGTGCTCGACCATGTCCTGGTCAGACCGCCCCCTGAAGTCAGCATACAGTTTCTCAGGCACGCCGATCTCGTATCTCCCGAAGGCGATCCGTTTCGCCTCTGCATGCAGCGGCTCGGTGTCGATGATGACTCCGTCGAGATCGAAGATCAAAGCTCGGATCACGCCACCGGCGTGCAATGGCAATGCTTCCTTCAATCTTGCGTTTGACGGGCCGGCCAGCTACCTCGCGGGTGCAAGCGCGCCGAGTGAACGCGCTGGCCCTATCCGGCGCGCCTCGATTGTCAGGACGTTCTTCGTCCACGTTTTTCCGCCATCCGTGGAGCGGTCAGCACTCCAGGAAAAGCGATCTGGACGGATGTCGTAGTAGCGAATCTGCCAGACCGAAGGATTGGCGCTCATGACCCCGAACTTCTGCTCGATTCGCATTTCCGCGCCGACCTTGTGAGCAGTGCCCACGTTCTGCAATCCGGTGCCTGACTCCGCCGAGACGAGCTCCCATCGATCGAGGATCGCATTGTAAGCACGCAAGGTGGAAGAAGAGTAATAGGTTTCGCCGCTGTCACCGACGACGCGATACTCATCCAGGATCTCTGCCCCTTCGGCGAGGCGCACGGCGCTCCAGTATCCGCGGCCCTTTCCATACTCGACACTCATCGAAGTGAACTCCCAATCGCCAAGCAGATAGTCGAATTCACCCGGTGCGCATCGTAGGACGCCTTTATCTGTTCGGGGGTGCGCCTGGGAATGGCTTGCGCCGACAGTGGTGGCGCAATAGCGAGCGTCGAGACAAATGCGGCTGCGGCACACAGATGGCGCACTTCGGGGCGCATAGCGACCTCACTGATGAGGGTCTGTCAGGATCTCGCGACTGCGAGCACATCCTCCACATGCTTTCGCACCCGCTCCGGCTCGAGCAGATCGAAATGGCCGGCGCGCTGCTCGATGTATAGTGCATCCTCCCGGTAACGCTCGCCGAGCACACCAGAATCGAGATTGCGTACTCTGAGTGCCTGAACAAGCCGCAAGCAGCTCTCGGAATCTTCCCAGACGCAGCGTAGCGCCCCGGTCCGTACACGCAGGCTCGATTCGCGGAACCAGGTGACGAACGCTTCGTCCTTGCTCTCCTCGAACACGCGCACGATGTCCTGGGAAAAACGCCGTACCGGGGCGACGTCGGAGCCGGATTTCCGGAAGGTGTTGACCAGGTACTCGTGAACCTTGACCCATTCTTCGAGCGTGCGAGCGCCCGTTCCGAAGCGCCGAAGGCCATCGAGTATTTCCGTTTCGTCATCCGAGCCGAGTCGCGACCACAGTTGAGTTACCCAGCAGGTTTCGAGCGCCAGGTTGCTGCCAAGGGAGACGATGCCGTCTATGGGGGGCAGGCCGGCGTCCGGATCGGATGCGAGCCGCAGCGCCATGTCCCCGCCGGACGAAAAACCGACGAGGACGGTGGTTGTCGCGTCGAGCCTGTCCATCGCGTCACGCAGGAAGACGCGTACGATCCCCAGATGCGTGGCGAGTGGCAGTGCCATTTGGCTTCGCTCTCGCGGCTCGAACCCGAGCAGCGTCGGCGCAAGGCATCGGTAGGGGAGCGTCATCATGAGCTCGCGAAAAACGCCACTGTCCTGACCGGTGCCGTGCAGCAGAACGAGCAACACGTCGCTGGTGACTTGGTTGTCGGCATACCTTAGCTCCGCGCCGATGATCCGCGGGTCGAGCGTTGCCCGGTTGAGTTGTCTGCACACACTCTCGGTGAGCCGGAAGCGGCGCTCCACGATCTCGACCTGCTCCGGCAGCGGGGAGAGTTGGATTCCCCTGCCGTGTTCCGCGGTGACGATCGTTTCCAGACGCGCCAGAGCGTCGTTGGCGCTCTGCCAACGGTCGGCGGGGTGTTTCTCCAGGCAACGGAGAATGAAACGGTCCAGGTCCGCCGGAATTGCAGGACGGTGTCTGGAAGGCGACTCCGGAGTGCGCGTCATGTGCGCGGCAATGAGGTGCTGCGCCGTGGCCCCAGAGAATGGGGGTGTGCCCGCGAAAATCTCGTACGCCAGCAGTCCCAAGGCGTAAATGTCGGCGCGGTGATCCACATCATCGCCGGCCCCCTGCTCGGGCGACATGTAGGCCGGAGTACCGATCGAGACCCCGGTCCCGGTGAGTACCGACCCTGCTCCCGCGTCGCTCAGTGCTTTGGCTATTCCGAAGTCGGCTACCAGCGCATGCCACCGTCCGCTCGCGCTCCCGCTGCGCGGCGCATAGCCGCTGAGCAGAACGTTCTCCGGCTTGATGTCGCGGTGGACGATGCCATGCGCGTGGGCATAGGCGAGCGCATCAAGCACCTGCCGAAGAATCTGGATGCCGTCGTCCAGTGGAAGCTCACCTTCGCGCGCGAGTCGCGCGCGAAGAGACTCACCGTGTATGAGCGGCATCACGTAGTAGGGTAGTCCGTTGGCGATCCCGGAGTCGATGAGGCTGAGGATGTGCGGGTGCTGGAGCCGCGCGGCGATGGCAATCTCGCGCAGAAACCGCTCGCCTCCGATGCTGCTGGCAAGCTCTGGGCGAAGGACCTTGACCGCCACCCCGCGGTCGTGTCGCGTGTCGCGCGCCGCGTACACCGTCGCCATGCCGCCAGCGCCTATCTCGTGCTCGAGGGTGTAGCGCTCGGCGATGGCGGTGCGGGCGTCAACTGACAAAGCGTCGAAATTCATCAAGCCGAATATGCCAAAGGCGCGGCTTGTTGTTAAGCCGCCCGCCCATCAGGCCGGCTTGCGCTTCGATTTGCCTCTGGACTTGGATCTCGGTTTGATTCTGGACTTCGCCGTGGCCTTCGACGCAACCTTGGCCCCGGATTTGGACCTGGACTTTGTCCCGCGTTTGGAAGTTCGCTTCCCGGCGGACTTGGCGTACTCGGGAAGTTTCGCGCTCCCGGTTTCGCGATTCCACTCTTCAAACGTCTCGGGCGAAATTTCACCCTTGACCAGGAGTTCCGCGAATTTCCGGCGTTGTGCCTGGCTCTTGAATGGCATCTTGCTCCAACCTCGTGGTCGGTGACTCCTTCAACCTGGTCGAATCGGATCGCGTGGCTGTCGTGACCTGGTGCGCGAGAGCAACAACTAGAAGCAAACCAAAGTGCAGAACTCAATGCATTCTCCGGCAGGACCTGGCGGGATCTGGGCACCGAGACGTCTGACCGTCGTTCGCTGGACTGTCGGCTCGCGAGAGCCCCACGGAAAGGACACGCTGCTGCCGAGATCGGCGTGGCAATGTTTGCATCTGACCGCCTGGTGGTGGATCTGTTCCTTGCAAAATGGACACGTGCCTCCGTGATCCGGCGTCTGAGGTGCGGTTGCGGAGCCACAGTGCTTGCACTTGACCGCATCAACTCGGATTTCCTCCTTGCAATACGGGCACGCGCGAGTTGTGCTCTGATTGGACATTGGGACCTCCATGCGGTGAAAGCAGAAAGTGCGACTCAAGTACGAGATACACCACCACGGTGGCGCTGGGCAAGACGAGAACCTCTCACGCGATCTTGCGCATCAGTGGATGCCGAGGCGTAATTCTGATGTGGGTTGAGTTGCGGGCGGCAAATATGTTGCCGTGAGCATGCCCACCAACAAGCGTGCAGTCTCTACCAGGAAATCCAGAACCTCCTCGAAGAGAAGGCCGGGAAAAGAGAGAACCTCCCGGAAGCTGCCCATGCGCCTCACTCTGGCGCATGATGCCGAGAATCTCATCTTACTCCTGCGAGGCGAGCGAGTAATGTTGGACACGGACCTCGCGAGAATGTACGGCGTAGAGACCAGAATGTTGGTTCAGGCAGTCAAACGGAACCAAGATCGTTTTCCTTCCGACTTCATGTTCCAGTTGTCGCCGGACGAGGCCAGAATCTTGAGATCACAATCTGTGATCTCAAGATTCGCTGGAGATTCTCATGGTGGCCGCAGATACACTCCATACGCATTCACGGAACAGGGCGTCGCCATGTTGTCGAGCGTTCTCCGGAGCCGGCGCGCGGTGGCGGTCAATATCGAGATCATGCGAGCTTTTGTGCGGCTGAGAGGCTTTCTCGCCTCACACGCTGAATTGGGACGGAAATTACAAGAGCTGGAACGAAGATATGACGACCAGTTTCGTGTCGTATTCGACGCGATTCGCCAGATGATGGAACCCTTCGAAGAATTCCCCCTGAACAAGATCGGGTTCGAGACGGATTGACTGCCAGGACGACGCTGGCTCCAATCGTCCAGTTTGCATTTACGTCTCATCAAAGCCCGAATTGCCGAAGTGATGATCGAGGCGCGGTACTCGAAGGCGCCGCTAGCCTACGACAGAAGCAGGCTAGGCAGAGATTGCTTGACGGATCCGGGCGATCTGCCGTACGTGAACCAGGTCGTGGCCCGCGTAGTTCGGGATCATCGCCGCAATGCTCTCTTCGCCCCGCTCTGAGTGAAGGCCGACCCGTTCGCGATCCGCGGCTGACGTCTGCTCGAGGAGGCGCAAATTCGAGCGGCGTAACCGCGTGAAGTCTTCGAGGGTCATCTCGGCATCGGCTTGGTCGTAGTGCAAACGGTCCGCCCAGAGGTCCTGGTCATAAGCGGCCAACGCCGGCCGATCATGGGCCAGCACCATTCGGACGCGGTATCCGCCAACCAATTCGGAATCGGAGAGATGTTGAAGCACCTGGAGTATGGACCACTTGCCAGACGCTTCCGGCGTGGAGAGCGCTGCCGCGCTGAGCCCGTCGATTGCGCGCCGAAGCTCACCCGGCGTCTCCCGCAACACTTCCATCGGGTCACGCGACCCGAGGGCCGCCATCAGGCTCGCGATGTATGCGACGAACCGATCTTCTGACTTTGTTGCCCGAGACGCGACATCCGTCATCCCGAATACCTCCGACTCGTGTGCTGCCGGCTAACGTATCAGGCTCGCGAGCCGGACGTCAAACCCATCTACGATGCGTTCGCCCCAAGGCTCACGACGATGGAGCGCCACTTTCCCTGCCTGAACCGCAACACGCTCAATGCACACCTTACCACGTGCCCGACGAGGATGGCGATCCAGATGTCCATCGGATCGAGTGTGCCGGTCCGCTGGATCACGAAGCAGATGCTCAGCGGCACTATGATCTGGGAGACAATCGAAATGTAAAGCGGACTCCTGGTGTCGCCCGTTCCCTGCAAGCCGCCTGTGTAGGTCAACGCGACCGCGATGAAGAGGCCGGAAACACTGAGCACGCGCAGGAGCTGCGTCCCGATCTCGACGACGATGGGCTCGTTCATCCCAAACACGGCGAGCAGTTGGCGCGGAAGAAAGAGAAAGAACGCACCAATGAAGACGGCGCCTACGAGGGCAATTTGCGCAGCGACGTGAACCGCGTGGTTGGCGCGGTCAGGCTTGCGGGCGCCGAGGTTCTGGCCCGCCACCGCGGCTGCGGCGCCCATCAGTCCGATCGCAGTCCACGTGATGAGTGAGAAGAGCTGGGAATACGCAACGGCGAACGCGGCCTGTGCCTCGGCGCTCTGCGCCAGCGATCCAATGAAGCCGAGCATGAGCACTCCACCGACGTTCATCGCAATCCCCTGGATTCCGGAGGGCAGGCCAAACCGGAACAGGGCACGGATAATTCCCCAGTCCGGACCGAAGCCATGTCCGCGCGGGAACGACACTACCCACCCGCCGTTCCAGAGCTTCGCCATCGCGTAGAGGGCGACGAGGCCGGAAGCGATGACCGTTCCCATCGCTGAACCGGCGGTGCCGAACGCTGGAATCGGTCCTAGTCCGCGGATCAGGACAACGTTGAGCACCAAGTTCAGCACCGTCATGACGACGCCGAGGACCATTGGGGTCCGCGCGTCGCCCGCGGAGCGCAGCGCCCCACTGAGCATGTAGAAAACGAGCATTCCGCTGCTGAACAGGAACATTATTCGGAGGAATGGCAGTGCCTCCGCCTTCACTTCTGGCGTGGCGTTCACCAGGTCGAGCAGTGACGGCGAAAAGACGTACCCAAGGGGCGCCATCACCAGGAGCGAGATTCCGACCGCCGTCAGGAATGCCTGATAGACGGTGCGGTCCACCTTGTTTTCGTAACCGGCTCCGGCGAAACGGGCGACGAGTACGCTCATGCCGGTAAACAGCGAGTTGATGAAGACGATGATTACGATGAATATCTGCCACGACACGCCGATCGCAGCGTTGCCGGTGAAGCCGACCAGGTGGCCGACGAGCGCATGGTCCACGATGCCCTGAAGCCCCCCGATGAGGTTGGTCAGCATGGTGGGCCAGGCGAGCTTCCAGACCGCTGGGCGTAGCGGGCCCTCGACTATAGACCGGTCGTACCGCCCAGCGGCTGGCACGGCCGGAGGTAGCGGGGCTGAGGCTCGGCTATTCGGGGCGGACGGAGAGACTTCGGTCAATGCATGGAGGTTGGCTGTCTATTGCCATTAGGCGCTGGGAAGATACGGGGTGCTCGCTGGGAAACCCAAGGCCTGAAGGAGTGTACACAGCCTACCAGGCCATGCTACTATCTATGGTTCAGGAACAACTTCAGGGGGCTCGTCTCAGCCGCATGCAAGGACGAAGATCGGAATGACACTCTCAAACATGCGCTCGATCACCGTGCTTCTGATCACCACAGTAGCGACGGCGGCTTGCAGCAGTGCAACTCGAGGAACCGCGCGCACGTCGCCCCAGCCGGCCAGCCAGGATCAATCCGACATGGCAGCTATCGCCAAGGCCAAAGCTGACAGCGCACGCTATCCATACACTGCCGCAGATGTTCATTTCATGTCCTCCATGATCGGCCACCATGCCCAGGCCGTCGTGGTTGCCGGCTGGGCGCCGAGCCACGGCGCCAGCCCGGCGATACAGGTCCTGGCCGGGCGGATCATCAATGCCCAGCAAGACGAAATCGCGATCATGCAGCAGTGGCTACGCGACCGCCGGCAGCCGGTGCCTGAGGCCAGCGCTACTGGCATGAAGATGAAGATGGACGGTGTCGAGCATGTGATGCTGATGCCGGGAATGCTCACCGACGAACAGATGCAGCAGCTGGATCAAGCGAGAGGAAAGGAGTTCGACCGGCTCTTCCTGACACTCATGATCCAGCATCACCGCGGCGCCGTTTCCATGGTGAATGAGTTGTTCAGCTCCTACGGCGCCGGACTGGATGAGACCGTCTTCAAGTTCGCCTCCGACGTCAACGCCGATCAGAGCACCGAAATCGAACGGATGCAGAAGATGCTCGCCGCCCTGACGCTCGGGATAGAGTTGCCATGATCACGCTGTTGCCTACGTTTTCAATGACCATTTCGACCCACCAGAGGAATTAGCCATGCCACGTTTGAAGCTCTCGCTCGTCATCGGGCTGTTCGCCGTGACCGCGTGTGCCCAGTCCACCACGTCGTCGGACGTCGGCGGCCCGTCGCCGACCCGCTCCGATCCGCGCGTCGGTCTCCGCGCTGGGATGATGGATGCGGCCGAAGCTGTGTCGAACCTGCGCGTGCTCTCGAAGAGTCCGCCGACCGGACAGTTCGCTGGGAGTACCAACTCAGACCTGGCGTTCACCGGCAACTACGCCATCCAGGGCAACTACAACGGGTTTCAGGTCTGGGACATCTCGAATCCGAGCCGGCCAACATTGAAGACTTCGTTCTTCTGCCCGGCGTCGCAGAGCGACGTCTCAGTCTACAAGAACCTCCTCTTCGTCTCCGGCGAAGGCCTTGGCGGTCGCCTCGACTGCGGCGGACAAGGTGTAAAGGACACCGTCAGCGCTGAGCGGTTGCGCGGTCTCCGGATTTTCGACATCACCGACATCGCCGCTCCGAAGTACATAGCAAACGTGCAGACCTGCCGCGGCTCGCACACGCACACAGTGCTGGTCGATCCGAAGGATTCGGCGAACGTCTACGTTTATATCTCGGGCTCAGCCGGTGTCCGCTCGCCAAGCGAGCTCTCGGGATGCGTGAGTGAGATGCCGGACAAGGACCCCAACTCCGCACTCTTCCGTATCGAAGTGATCAGGGTTCCTCTGGCCCAGCCTCAGCAGGCAGCGATCGTCAGCTCACCGCGGATCTTCAATGATCTCGAAGCGCCGCCAGCACACGGCGAAGCGCCGGAGGACATCGCGGCCGCAGCCAAGGCCGCCGCAGCTGCGCGCGCCGCTGGCGGATTCGTCGCGAAGATCAACGGTGTGGACTTCGTCTTACAACCGGGGTTCACCAGGCCCATGCTCGACAGCATCGTAAAGGCTCGCGGTGGCACGGGCGCACCGACGGCTGCAGACAGCGCCGCATTGCGCGCGGGTCTTCAGGGAATCGTCGACAGGATGGTGGGCGGCCAGGCTGGGCCTCGTCGTGGTCCCACTCAGTGCCATGACATCACTGTCTATCCGGCGATAGGTCTCGCCGGCGGCGCGTGCGGCGGCTACGGGCTCCTGCTGGACATTAGTAACCCAGCCAATCCGGTTCGCATCGGTGCCGTGGCCGACTCCAACTTCTCCTACTGGCATTCGGCGACGTTCAACAACGACGGCACAAAGATCCTTTTCACGGACGAATGGGGCGGCGGTGGACAGCCGAAGTGTCGCGCCACCGACAAGCCTGAGTGGGGGGCGAACGCGATCTTCACGCTCGTCGATAGGAAGATGCACTTCAAGAGCTACTACAAGTTGCCTGCGCCGCAGACGGCCCAGGAGAACTGCGTGGCCCACAACGGCTCGCTGATCCCGATCCCGGGGCGGGACGTGATGGTGCAGGGCTGGTATCAGGGCGGGATATCGGTCTTCGACTGGACGGATGCCTCGAACCCGAAGGAGATCGCGTACTTCGATCGCGGACCAGTGGACGCGACAAGGATGGTCAGCGGTGGATCGTGGTCCGTTTACTGGTACAACGGCGCCATCGTCAGCTCAGAGATCGCCCGCGGTCTGGACATTTTCGAGCTGACGCCGAGCGAGCACATCTCGCAAAACGAGATCGACGCCGCGAAGACCGTGCACCTTGACCATCTGAATGCACAGGGACAGCCGAAGTTCGTCTGGCCGCCGAGCTTCGCGTTGGCGCGCGCCTACATCGATCAACTCGAGCGGTCGAAGTGCCTCGGCGCTGGCAGGATCTCCGCAATGAGGGAAGGGCTGTCGAGCGCCGAGAGGGCATCGGGAGCGCAGCGGCGTGAAGCGCTGACGCAAGTAGCGTCGCAGTTAGCCGGTGAAGGTCGCGGTTCGTGCGACGCGGCGAAGGCAGGAAAGCTGGAAGGCGCGTTGAAGGATTTGGCTGCTGTGCTGCCTTAAAAGGCGAACAGTGGGTCTGGGTCTCGGGTCTGGGGTTGAACTTCAAAACCCTGGACCCCAGACCCGCCTTTCTCTTAACCCACCCATTTGACACGGAAATCACGGCCACTTATTTTACCGTTTAGTTAATTAACCAAATAGTCAAATACGTTTTGGAGGCTGTCATGCTGAAAAACAGAGATGCTGTTGCTACGGTTGCGGTGAAGGATGTAGACGCAGCCCGAAAATTCTATGAAGGGACGCTCGAGCTGAAACCTGAGGCTAGTGAGGAGCATGGGGTGCTCGTTTACAAGAGCGGAAACTCGAAGCTCCTCGTCTACGAGTCACAGTACGCCGGAACAAACAAGGCTACGGCCGTGACCTGGTCAGGTGGCGATGACGTGGAAGGATTTGTGCGAGCACTCAAGGCCAAGGGAGTCGCTTTTGAACACTATGACTTGACAGGAACCACCCGGAAGGGTGACGTGCATGTTACGGGAAGCATGAAGGCCGCATGGTTCAAGGACCCAGACGGCAACATCCTCGCAATCCTCAGCGAATGAGAACCGCGGCCTAGTTGACCTGTCCGTTCATTACTCATGTCGCCCGATCGCCTCTCCGCCACGTTCTCGGCCCTCGCCGATCCCACTCGTCGCGCGATCCTCTCGCGCCTCGCGTCGGGAGAGGCTACGGTCACTGACCTGGCCAGGCCTTTCCGCATCAGTCTACCGGCGGTCTCGAAGCACCTTGGCGTGCTGGCGCGAGCTGGCCTGATCACGCGTGGCCGCGAAGCGCAGTGGCGACCCGCGCGCCTCCGCGCGCGACCGCTCAAGGGCGCCGCCGACTGGATCGAGCAGTACCGCCGCTACTGGGATGCCAGATTCGACCGGTTGGAGGAGTACCTCGCCGACGTCCAGGGTAAACCAACCAAGAGGAACAGATCACATGGCCGAACGAAGCGGTAACAAAGCCGATATTTCCGACAAACGTGAGCTCGTCATCAAGCGCATCCTCGACGCGCCGCGCGACCTCGTGTGGAAGGCGTTCTCGGAGCGCGATCGCGCGAAGCAGTGGTGGGGACCGAAGGACTTCACAGTCCCCGTGCTCGAGATGGACCCGCGGCCCGGCGGAGCGTGGCAAGAAGACAGAGATGACCTTCCGGAAGGGCCCCTTCACGTCCGAGAAGTCAAAGAAGGGCGAGAATGAAGGCTGGAACGAGTCCTTCGACCGGTTCGAGGCCTACGTCAAGCAGATGTGAGCACTTTCGGAAATGGGTCGTTCGCCGTGTCGATTTCACGAAGCCTTGTTCGACGTGATAGTAGAGCCCAGGTTCAGCCGGTCGGCACCGTCCGAACTATGGCCCTATAACCAGAAACCAGAAGGAGACACGACGATGCGATTCATGATCCTGGTAAAAGCCGACAAGAACTCGGAAGCGGGCGTCCTGCCGGACGAGAAGATGCTAACCGAGATGGGGAAGTACAACGAAGAGCTGGCGAAAGCCGGTGTGATGCTCGCGGGCGAGGGGCTCCAGGCGAGTTCCAAGGGCGCGCGCGTCAAGTTCTCGGGAAAGAACCGCACGGTGACCGACGGACCGTTCGCCGAGACGAAGGAGCTGCTCGCCGGATTCTGGCTGATTCAGGTGAAGTCGAAGGAGGAGGCAATCGAATGGGTAAAGCGCGTCCCGTTCGAAGAAGGAGAGATCGAGATTCGGCAGGTTTTCGAGACGGAGGACTTTGGTCCCGCGCTCACACCGGAACTGAGGGAGGCAGAGGAGCGCATGCGTGCGCGCGGGGCGTTCGCGGAGAAGAAGGAGAAGGCGCGATGAAAAATCTGACGAATGCACGGGCGCTCGCCGCCCTCGCCTTGCTCGGAGCGGCAGCTCTCCTGGTGGGAACTGGAGGGCGCGCCGACGCCCAGGCGTCAGCCAGGAAGCCGGGTCGATACGCCCCCGTGAACGGTCTCAGGATGTACTACGAGATCCGCGGCACTGGCCGGCCCTTGGTGCTCCTTCACGGCGCGCTATCGAACATCCAGACCGATTTCGGAAAGGTGATCCCGACCTTGGCAAAGACCCGCCGGGTGATCGCCATCGAGCAGCAGGCACACGGGCGTACCAGCGACGTCGATCGACCGCTGAGCACCGAGCAGATGGCGGACGATACCGCCGAGCTGCTGCGGCAGCTCGGGATCGAAAGCGCCGACGTCCTCGGATACAGCATGGGAGCAGGCATCGCAATGCAGCTTGCTATCCGGCATCCCAAACTGGCGCGCAAGCTCGTGCTCCTCGAGCCCGCCTACACCAGAGCGGGATTCTATCCCGAGGTCCTTGAGGGAATCCAGAAATTGAAACCAGAAGACCTGGCTGGATCGCCATTTCAGAAGGCATATGCAGCAATGGCGCCGAAGCCGGAAAACTGGGCGACGCTGGTCGCGAAGGTACAGAAGGGTTCGTGGGTTGAGCGCGACTCGCCGCTCGCAGCGATCGAGTCGATAAAGGTGCCAGCACTGATCCTGATCGGAGATTCCGATGTCATTCGTCCCGAGCATGCTTTGGAGTTGTTTCGATTGCTCGGTGGCGGCGTGCCCGGCGATCTGGCGGGACTGCCGCGTTCGCAGCTCGCGGTGTTCCCCGGCACCACACACGTCACGCTCGTGCACCGCGCCGACTGGCTGCTTTCAATGGTCCCGGCGTTCCTCGATGCGTCCCTGCCGGAGACCAAGTGATGGTTACAGGCTGACTACCGTAGCGAGTCTCACGAAAGCGACAGAGGGCATTCGCCAACTTCATCTGCCTTGGCGTCCGGCACTCCGGCTCAAACAACCGCTCATTTGCCACTACTATTGCCGCGCACCGTGCCCGCGATGTCGCCACGTTCAGCCGGTTGATGCTGTACAGGAATTCCATCCCGCGCGGAGCATCCTCCGGCCGAGAAGTCGCCATGGAGTAGATCACCACCGGCGCCTCCTGGCCCTGCAACTTATCGACCGTGCCAACGCGGGCACCGGTGCCATCGAGCCTCTCCTCCAACCGGGAAACCTGCGCGTTATACGGCGCTACTATAAGTATGTCGTTGCCGGTGATCTGCTTCTGGCTGCCGTCCTCGCTGGTCCACTGAGCTCCTTTCGCGGTTAGCCGGCTAACCAACTCTGCCACGATCTCTATCTCTTCTATAGAAGATGTGCGGTTGCCGTCGTGGCTCGCGGCCACCACCCGAAGCCCGCTGCCGTCGAACTGCCCGGTCCCGCTCAAGGTCTGTCGTTCGAGTCCAGGCTTTGACGAGAGGCGGCTCTCATAGAATACCTCTGACGTAAACGCTGTAAGGGCAGGAGACAGCCGCCACGTCGTGGGCAGGAACACACCCCTATCGTCCGGCATTGTCTTGTGCCCGCCAAGCATGTGCTGCAGCGCGGAGACGCCCACGTCATCCGGATGACTTCCCTGCCGCGCGCAGCGAGTCGACGTAGCGCTTCTCGTGCTCCAGGCCGCGCCTGAAGAGCATCTCGAGCAGCGGATCATGGGCGTGTTGCGCCTCCCGTTTGCCGTGCTCGGCCGCCATGTCCAGCGCGGTCGGATGGCGACACCCGAGGAAATTGGAGAGATCGGTGGCGGAGAGCTCGAGTTCTATGCCTCGCAATCGCATGCTTTGGCTGACCGGTCGCGGCTGAGGAAGCGGGAAGATCGAGCGTAAGGCACGAGCAGCGAGTGTGCAACAGGCAACAGCGGGCGGTAGTGGGTCAGTTTGGGAGCGGAAGGTCAACCAAGAACGACGCAGACGCGAGACGCCAGAAGTATAGACCTCAGGGCCGAGGATGAAACCAACACTTAGCCCAGTTTGGTGTCCTTTGACTGAGAAGCCAGATAACGACGGAGACCATAGAGCTTTTTTCGGACTTACACGAATTGACTGATAAGAGTCAGAGAATCCGGCTGGCGACCCGGTGCGCGTCCAGAGCCATTGCATGTGCCTTCTGCCAGACCAGCAGGTTCTTGAAGTCGCCCCTCCCACACGATGGAGTGAAGCTCCCTCTCGCAACTAACCATCCTATGGCGCGGATGTTCTGAATCACGCGCGCTCGTGTAGCGCCGAGTGCCTCATTCTCGCAACTCGCAGACTTTACTTCTCGCGTCTCGCGTCTGTGTCTTTCTTGGTGGCAGTCCTCGAACTCGGACTGACCCACTACCCGGCAGGCGGTGTTCACAAGCCGCAACCGGTATCATGCAAAGCAAAAACCCGTGCTCTTGGCACGGGTCTTTTTCCGATCATGGGTGGAAATAAGGGGAGTAGCTCCGTCAGGAAGCGTTCTGCCACACACTCAGCACATTGCCTTCGGTATCCTTGAAGTAGGCCATGAATCCCATGTCTCCTATTGCTGTCTTCCCCATCACGACCGTACCCCCAGCCTTTTTTATCTTTTCTATCGCCTCTTCGATGCTGTCAACATTGATCGCAAACGTCGGTCCCTTGACCATGTCGTTGCGTTTCATCATGCCGCCATTGATTGCTCCCGATTCTTCGGCATGAACTTGTCGTCCGTATCGACCGAATAGGCCATAACGTAGCTCATATCCGGCACTTCCTGCGTTCGCCACTTGAACACGTCCTGATAAAACTTCGTCGCCCGTTTCTGGTCTTCGAATGGGATCTCAAAATGCACGACTTTATCCATATGGGTCTTTACGGTAAGAGAATGATGATGGAGCGAGTGGCTATCCTATCACATGTGATTCATACATGCAAAAAGAAGACTGACGGGCACGACCCTGAGGACCGAATCACGGCGCAGCGAACGCAGTCCGAAGGCGTGCAGCCGCCGCTGCGGCAGCGGCCATGTTGTTCGCGTCGGCAGTCGTGCGAAGCTCGACCAGGATTGCGTCCACCTGCGCCCGCACCGAGCTCGTCAGCGTGTGTGCAAAACGGTTCCGCACGAACTCCAGCGTCGTAACGTCGCCCCTGACTCCGGCAGAATTGTTGGCCGCCGCATCCACCAGAATTTGTGCCGCCCACAGGTCGAAGCGAGCGCGATCGATTTCTGTTGGCGGGCGGTAGCGCAGATGGAAGTCGAGGATAGCGCGTGCCACGTCGATCGCTCCCTGTCGCGCGGCTGCCGCGTTGCGTGCGTTAACTCCGCTGGTGAGCTTCGTGAGCGCAGTCGTCATCTGGGCGGCGAGCATCGGGGGAACGTTCCCGTGCGATAAGTGGTCCAGGCGGCAGTCATGTTGCCGAGTGTCGAGGACGCCCCCTGCCAGTCGCTCGCCGCGGCGGCATCAAAAACTGACCCCGCGCCCGCCAACAGTGTGTTTAATTCGGCGGGCGGTGGGCCCGAGAGCGCGTCGGTTGGCACGGCCAACGCGATGGCCTCGAGATTTCCGCCGGATCCAGTCGAGAACTCGCCGTAACCTGGGGCGAAGGTCTTGTCCTCTCGGGTTCCATCCATGTGCAATTCGTCGGTGACGATTGCGCCGGCGATTGGTCCAGATGGCCCGTTAACTGTCACGCCGACTGTTTTGACGGTGACTTCCTCGAAGACGAGGCCACAGATGTTCTCCGGGCGGAAGACGTCCCCGACCTTCGGCGCGGCGGGCATGATCATGGCGAGCGGGCCGTCCCGCTCGACGAGCCACGTCCCATCGCGGTCGGCGAGCACACCGTCCTCGTAGTTGAAGACGTCTTCGCCGAAGTACCATACGGAACCGTCGTCTGCCTGAGCGTACCAGTCGAGCGCGACTTCTTCGATGCGCCCGTCCAGAAAGGCGATGTACTGGGATTCGTTCGTCTGAATCTGACGTCCCTTCCAGGTAATGGCTTTGGCGTTGGGCAGGAGGGTGGTTTCCACGCGTAGCGGCACGCCGCCGACGTTGCCGAGCAGGACGGCGGAGTGCAACGTGCTGATGGGGAATAGCGGGTTGGTCACGCTCAGCGGATTCGTGAACGTTGGTTGAAACAGGTTGACGCGTGCGCTGTCCGGAGCGAGAGGGAATCTGGCGCAATTTTCCTTCGGGCCGGTCGCGTTCTTGTCGCAGCCAATCGCGATAGCGCAGGACAGGATCGCGGCGCGCGCGAGTGATCGTACGGGCATGACAACTTCCATGTGTCGTGGTTGCGGCGTTTCGCCTCACGGGAGGAACACACGACGCGAAGGTTTGTGACTGATACGCGCGAGCCCGGGCGCAGGTGGACTAAGAACTATCTCCGAAGGTGAGAGGGGCGGCGCCGTCAGGCGATGAGGGCGGCGTCGGCAACCTGAGCGCACGGACGGCGAGCCCGAGGAACAGCCCAGCGGTCAGGCAGGCGGGTAGCACGGAAAGGAAGATCGCGACCGCGCGGCGGCCATTCGGCAGCGGCACTGGGCCAGCCATGGCCACAGTGAGCAGAACGGTCGCCGCTGCGCCGGCGACTTTCGCGCGGCGCGTGCCGCGAAGCCGCGCGCCGAGCAGCACGCCACCGCCGACCGCCAGGGCAAGCGCCACTGCGACGGCGAGCAGCTCGAAGCGCGGCGCTAGGCCTGCCAGTCGCAACGCGGTGTCGGCCAGCGTAACCGGAACGACCGCGAGCCAGAGGAGTGCGCCGAAGCGGAGACCGGCGGTCGCGTGAGCGCCCCACGATGCAGGGCGGTCTGAGTCGGCAGGCTCGAAGCCAAGCTCGGCAAACGCCCACCCAGCGGCGAGTCCCGCAGCGACGGCCGACGCCAGGCCGAAGGCCATGCGATTCCAGATCGGCACGATGAGCAGCGCGTGAGCTGCCGCGAAGACCAGCCCAGCCACCAGCCCGCTGACCCCACCGGCTGCGACGGCAAGACGAACGCGAGGCGTCGCGCCGGCTCCGAGCGTTTTTCCCAAGACCATCAAGTCTTGTCAGGCTGGTAGTAGAGTGCCACGATTCCTGAACTCAGCGTCTCTGATTTTCGAAAGTGTCAGCTTGGTTGTGCCCTTGGTGTTCTTGAACATTGGCGACCCACCACCCTGGACGACAGGATTGACCATGATCCGGTATTCATCGATGAGGCCGAGTCGCATGAGTGTCGACGCGAGGTCGGCGCTGCCGAACAGCGCGATGTCTTTCCGGGCTGTTGTTTCAGTCTCGCGATCTCTTCCGCGACCGACAAGATCGACCCTTCGAAGGAGGTTCCTGGAGCGCACTGCTAACCGGGAGGGCACTTCCAAACAGTTCTAATCAGAGTATGTTCGCAGATCAGTATTCCGCCACCGCTAGCACAGGAGATTGCCATGACGACAACGACGCTGAAAGCAAGCAGTCTTGCGCCAAGCCTAACCGCAAGCGACCTCAGCCGGAGCATTCGGTTCTACAAAGATTTGGGATTCGCAGTCGGCGAGGAGATGAAGGAGGAGGGAAAAGTCTTGGGTGTGATGCTCGAGGCCGGCGGAGCCCACTTGGGACTTTCACAGGATGATTTTGCGAAAGGTCGGGACCGAGTCAAGGGCGTGGGAATCCGACTGTACTTCGAAACGGATCAGGATGTCGAATCACTCGCTCGGCAAGCGAAGGCTGCGGGAATCACGTTGGACGATGGACCCGCGCCCCTCCCGTGGGGACCAATGGGATTCACGGTGACTGACCCCGATGGGTT
>JBHENQ010000149.1:0-4206 GCA_046261975.1 Gemmatimonadaceae bacterium
AGTTGCCAAGCGTGTGTCACGCCGAGATGACGAACGGCGCAGGTATTACAACGTCACCTCGTTCGGCACTGCCGTCGCGCGCGCCGAGATGCGCCGGCTCACGCAGCTCGTGCGGCTGGCCCGCGCAACGGGCCTCACGCCGGAGACGGGATGTTGACGTTCTATCGCGCGCTATTGCGGCTGTATCCGGCGTCCTTCCGGCTGGAATACGAAGGGGAGCTGTGCTCGGCGTTCGAGGCGCGCATGCGCGAGCGTTCGTCGCCGGTCGCCCCAATCCCGAACGCGCTCGCCACCGTCGCCGACGTAGTGCCCAACGCGGTCGCGGCTCACCTCGAGATCCTGTTCCTCGACCTTCGCTTCGCGTCCCGATCGCTGCGGCGCACGCCGGGATTCGCGATCACCACCATTCTCGTCATCGCACTGGGCGTGGGCGCGAACACGGCGGCATTCTCGCTCGCCGATTTTGTGTTCCTGCGTCCGCTGCCGCTCCGCGAGCCGGACAGGCTCGTCAAGCTCTGGCAGAGCGGGGCGGGCTTCAGCCGGAACGAACTCTCGCCGGCGAAATACCGCGATTGGAAAGCCGGCCAGCGATCATTCGCCGAGATGTCCGGGTACTGGCGCCGAACGTGGAATCTCGTCGGATCGTCCGAACCACGACAGCTCGAAACGGTGAACGCAACTCCGGAATTCCTGCAGCTCCTGGGCGTGCCTGCGCTCATCGGCCGGCATTTCTCCGCATCCGACGCGAACGCAGGCGCTGTCGTCGTCCTGAGCTACTCGATCTGGCAAAGCCAGTTTGGCGGCGACCCCGACGTTCTTGGAAAGGTGGTCCAGCTACAGGGAGTACCGCACACCGTGATCGGCGTCATGCCGTCCTCGTTTCGCTTCCCCAGCCACGACACCGACGTGTGGACGGCGCTCTTCCTGAGCGAGGAAGACTTCGAGGACCGCGACGACACCTATCTCCAAGGGATCGCGCGACTGCGCGACGGCGTGTCGCTCGAGCAGGCGAGGCGAGACATGGACAGCGTAACCGCTCGACTGGACAAAGTGCATCCCAATCCGGAGAAGTTAGGGGCCTCCGTGATCATGCTGCGCGACGAGCTGTCGTCCCGCGCGCGCATGCTGGTGCTGGCGCTGTGCGGCGCGGCGCTCTGCATCCTGCTGCTCGCCTGCTCCAACCTCGCCAGCCTCTTTCTCGCTCGCGCGACGAGTCGCGTACGTGAGCTGGCGGTGCGCACCGCACTTGGCGCGGGCCGCGAGCAGATCATCCGCCAGCTCGTCACTGAGAGTATCGCGCTGTCGCTCGTCGGCGGCGCCGTCGGCGTCGCGGTCGCGTGGGCGGCGCTGCCGCTATTGGCTCGTCTGGTGCCGAACACGCTGCCGACCCTCGCTCAACCCTCCATCGATCTTCGCGTCCTGCTGTTCGCCGGCGCACTCGTCGGGATCACTGGTCTCGCGTTCGGCGTTGCGCCAGCGGTCGGACGAGGTGGGAGCGGCGGCACGGCCAACCTGCTCGACGCGCTCCGGTCTGGCACGCGCGCTAGTGGCGGACGCACACGACGACTTCGAGCGGGACTGGTCATCGTGGAGGTCGCCGCGTCTGTGGTGCTGTTGGTCGTCTCGGGACTGCTCATCCGCTCCGTGTGGAACATCCAATCAGTCAATCCTGGTTTCCGGGCGGAGAACGTGCTCGCGTTGCGCACCGCGCTGCCGAGGCCGAAGTACGACACAGTGGCGCACCGTGAACAATATTTTACGCGGGTGCTGGATGATGTTCGCGCGCTTCCAGGGGTCCAGCGCGCAGCGTACATCACGGGTCTTCCCATGTCGCAGCGGGGAGGCATTCACGGGGCGATCATCCCGGGAAGGGAACACCCGACCGACGGCTCCCACAATGTCAGCCTTCGCTTCGTGACGCCGGGCTTCTTCGCGACGATGGGAATTCCGTTGCGCCATGGGCGGGACGTGGAGGAATCCGACCGGCAGACGAGCGAGTACGTGGCGGTCGTGAGCGAGTCGTTCGCGAAGCGCCACTGGCCCAACGAAGACGCGCTGGGCAAGCGCTTCAAGATCGCGGACAGCGCGCGCACGATCGTCGGTATCGTCGGCGATGTCCGGGTGCGTGGGCTGGAGCAATCGAGCGAGCCACAAGTCTATCTCGCGTACAAGCAGCTCCCGGACGAGGCATTCATGTCGTACGATCCCAAGGAGCTGGTCGTGCGATCCGCGATCCCGCCGGCAACACTTCTTCCGGCCATCCGGCGCATCGTGAAGGCGGCAGACCCCGAACAGCCGGTCGCGAACGTGAGAACCATGTCGCAGATCGTGAGCGACGAGACCGCGTCGCGCATGACGCAACTGCGATTGCTCGTGGTGCTGTCGGTGATCGGCCTGCTGATCGCGGGCGTCGGAATTCACGGTCTGCTCAGCTTCACCGTATCGCGCCGCACCCAGGAGCTCGGCGTGCGTCGCGCGCTGGGCGCGCAGGCCGGCGGCATCGTCCGGCTTGTGCTCGGCGAGGGGATGCGGCTCGCGCTCGTCGGCGTCGTGATTGGTGTAACACTCGCGTACGTCGCGGCGCGTGGGATGGGTGCGCTGCTCATGGGAGTGCGTCCGGAGGATCCGGTAACGATTCTCTTGGCCGCAGCGCTTTGTCTGGCCACGGCCATCGTCGGATGCCTGCACCCCGCCCTGCGAGCGTCGCGCGTGGATCCCATGAACGCCCTTCAAGCGGAGTGAGGGAGTTGACGCGAGTTTCTAGACTGATCCGCCGGCTCTTGCGGGTATGTATATACATATGTAGATTATCCCGGTGGAGTTCGAATGGGATCTCGCCAAGAACGACGAGAATCTCCACCGCCGAGGATTCGACTTCGCCTTGCGGCGCAGGTCTTTCGTGGCATCTACATCGAGTATCCTGATGAGCGCCGCGACTATGGCGAACGGCGGTTTATCGCGTTAGGCGTCGCTGAAGGATTGCCGCTGAGCGTGGTCTTCACCGATCGGACGCGGCCCACTGGATCAACTGTGCGGCGGATCATCAGTGCACGAGTGAGCAATCGCAAGGAGCGTACGCGTTATGGCAAAGCGATCGAAGTTCTCTAACACCGCTAAGCACGGCCAAGCGGACTTGGCGCGGCTCCGCCGGATGACCGACGCCGAGATTGAACGGACGGCACCAGCGGAATTGCCGTTTCTTCCGGACGACTTCTGGAAGGACGCGCGCGTCGTGGTGCCGCCGACGAAGGAAGCCATCTCGTTTCGCGTGGATGCAGATGTGCTGAAGTGGTTTCGCACGACCGGTCCGCGATACCAATCGCGTATGAACGCCGTGCTACGAAGCTACGTCGAGCAAATGGCGCAGCCAACGCGGCGCCGATCCGCTCGCAAGACGGTCTGAGAAGTCGAAGCACGGTACTACGTTGGAACGGAGCAATGCCGGGCGAACCGTGGCTATCGTCTTCACAATCAGGGAAACGTTGGTGCGGCCTATCATGGCCCGAGACATGAGCCGGCGAGAACGACGGCTTTACGCGGAGCAAGAAAATGCCGAAGAAGCCCTTTAGGCCCATCCCCCGGTTTGAGAGTGAGGCTGAGGAGCGAGAATTCTGGGCCACGCACGATTCGACGGACTACATCGACTGGTCCAAGGCGAAGCGTGCGGTATTTCCCAACTTGCGCCCCTCGACCGAAACCATCTCCCTCCGACTTCCCGCGCCCTTGCTCGCGGACCTGAAGACCTTGGCGAACGAGCGAGACGTTCCGTACCAGTCCTTGCTCAAAGTCTATTTGGCCGAGCAAGTGCGCCAGGAGCAGGCGGCTGCTGGGCAGCATAAGCCGCGCTTGCAGTTGACGCGGCGTAAGCGCGGCGGGCGCGGCTCCTCCCATGATCCGAAGGCTGGCCGAGCCCGTCGCACGCCCCGCAACTGAAGCGCAGGGTGGTTAGCCGGGCTGCGGTCCATCTCTTTGGTCCGAAGCGACGATGAGTCTTCGACGTGCAGTGCATTATCTCTTCGGCGCGATTCGGCCTTGTTGGGGGCGTCAGTGCAGGCGGAGGCCCACGACTAGTGGACTGTACCAGATAGGTGTTTAGTATTAGTTTGGGTGGCATGGAAACCCAACCGCTCAGGCTCTCTGTCACCGAGCGCGCCGAGTTGGTGCGACGAGCGCGCAGCCGGACCGGACGAGCCCATGACGCCGTGA
>JBHENQ010000150.1:0-37132 GCA_046261975.1 Gemmatimonadaceae bacterium
GTCAAGCCCTCGCTCAGGGAGAATCTCTGAGTGTTCTTCACCCGGCAACCCAATACAAGAGCTACTAAATCTGAAACCCAAAACCAGGGGACATTTCTAATGGTCTAATTCAGGGGACATTTCTAATGGCGTTTGACACGCCACGCGGCTGAGGTTGCGCGAGAGGTCACACGCGATCAGCTTTCCCGGCTGCTGCGACCTGTCAAATCCGTGAGCCGAGATCTTTTTCAGTACCATCCTGTCTTCGGATTCCACTTCATCCCCAAGCTCAGGGCGCGCGTCAGCCACGAGGGTGGCGGTTATCTGGTCCGCACCAATGAAGCCGGCTTCCGCTCTGAGCACGAGTTTGTTGCGGCTAAGCCGCCCGGAGTGTTCAGGATACTGCTATTCGGAGATTCATACACGGCAGGCGATGGCGTAAGTAATGCCGCGCGCTACGGTGACGTCCTCGAGACTCTGCTACCTGGAGTCGAGGTGTTCAATTTTGGCGTTCCAGGCACAGGCACTGACCAGCACTATCTCATCTACCGCGAGGTGGCGCGCGGCATTGAGCACGATCTCGTGGTCATCGGCGTTCTGGTGGAGAATATTCGCAGAATCGTCGCACGTTATCGCTTGATCAAGTCCGCCACTGGGGAGACGCTGGCTCTGCCGAAACCGTATTTTACGATTAACGGTGATGGAGCGATCGCGCTGCACAACTCCCCGGTTCCCCGGGATCCGGTGCCTCCCGATGCGCTGCCCGAGACCGAGCAGCAACACGTGGACCGCGGCGGCGACTTCTATCTTTTCCGCCGTATGATCGGTGCGCTGGGGCCTCGAGCCAAGTCTGTCGTGCAGAGTGTTGTGGGCCAGAATCCAGTACCAGGGTACGACAGCGCAACGAGCCCCGACTGGTTGCTCATGAAGGCCATTCTCACGCAGTGGCCCTCGGAAGCCACGCGGCCGGTGGTAGTCATGCCAATCCCGCTGTACCACTTCGTGGAAGAATTGAGCTCGCCTTTGAGATACCGCGCGCGCTTTGCAGAGCTGGCGGACGTGCCCGGCGTAACGGTTCATGACCCTCTGAACGATTTTCTGACGGTTCCAAAATCGGACCGCCGCCGATTTCGATTCGAGCACGACGTTCATCCAACGCCGGCCGCCCACCGTCTGCTCGCCGAATCGTTAGCGAAAGCGGTCTCGCCGTTTCTCGCGTCAACAGTCTAGCGGCGTGCCCCCCTCCCCACGTCCCGCCCGCCCCGTTACAGTCCTCGGAATCTCTGCTCTGTATCACGACTCCGCAGCCGCGATCGTACGGGATGGCGCGATAGTCGCGGCGGCGCAGGAGGAGCGTTTCTCACGAAGGAAGAACGATCCGCGCTTTCCGACTCTCGCGATCAACTACTGTCTCGAGGAGGCGTTCATCGACCCTGCGGAGCTGGATGCGGTGGTGTTCTACGACCATCCTCTGCTCACTCTCGACCGGGTCGTGAAGTCACTCCTGACCGTTGCTCCGCGTGGAGAGGAGCAATGGATGCAGGCTGGAAAGTCAGTCCTCGGAGTGAAGGTTCACGTCGCCCGGCTCATTCGGGCCGCCGTACGGACGGAAGCGCCGGTGCTGTTCACCGAGCACCACGCGGCTCACGCAGCGTCCGCGTTCTATCCGTCTCCATTCGACAGAGCGGCGATCCTTACGCTGGACGGCGTTGGAGAGTGGGCGACCACCACCATCGGCCGCGGTCACGGTGACCGCGTCCAGATTCTCGAGGAGATCACCTATCCACATTCGCTGGGGCTGCTTTACAGCGCCGTCACCTACTTTTGTGGATTCAAGGTGAACTCCGGTGAGTACAAGCTCATGGGTCTTGCACCTTACGGCGAGCCTGTCTACGCCGACCTCATGCGCGAGAAGCTCATCCACATTCTGAAGGATGGCTCGTATCGACTCGACACTGACTATTTCGGGTTTCTGGATTCGGCAGAGATGGTGAACGAGCGCTTTGCCGCTCTGTTTGGCGGACCACGCCGGCTTCCGGAATCGCGAATAACGCGGCGGGAGATGAACATCGCGGCCTCAGTTCAGCAAATAACCGATCAGGTCGTTATCGCCTGCGCCCGACACGCACGCGAGGTGACTGGATTGTCTGACGTCGTGATGGCTGGAGGCGTTGCGCTAAACTGCGTCGCCAATGGAAAATTGCTGAAGGAGGGTATATTCGACCGGATCTGGATTCAACCGGCAGCCGGTGATGCCGGAGGTGCGCTCGGTGCGGCCCTACTCGTGTCCCATCATCAACTGAACGTTCCGCGCGTGCGTGGCGCGATCGGCCGAGACGCGCAACGCGGGAGCTATCTGGGCCCGGCGTATTCTTCCGCCGAGGTCGCTGCGTTCCTGGATCGCGTGGGAGCCCCGTACGAGCGAGTCGCTCCTGCTGAGCGTTCCCGACTGGTCGCTCACGCTCTGGCGGACGGAAAGACGGTTGGGTATGCCGTGGGCCGAATGGAGTACGGTCCACGGGCTCTCGGCGCACGCTCCATCCTGGGCGATCCGCGAAGAGCCGAGACCCAGGTACAGATGAATCTGAAGATCAAGTACCGCGAGTCGTTTCGCCCGTTCGCACCGTCCGTACTCGCGGAGCGTTGCGCGGAATACTTCGAGCTGGACGTGGAGAGCCCGTATATGCTGCTCATCGCACCGGTTCGTTCCAAGCGCCAGCAGCCCACTGACAGGAGCGCCTTCGAGTCGGGCGATGACGACCTTCTGTCCGTGGTGCGCCAGGCACGAAGCGACATCCCCGCCGTCACGCATGTTGACTACAGCGCGCGCATCCAAACGGTTCACGTTGCCGACAAGCCTGATTATCACGAGGTGATCAGTGAATTCGAGCGTCTCACCGGCTATGGAGTGATCGTCAACACTTCCTTCAACGTCCGAGGTGAGCCGATCGTCTGCACCCCTCAGGATGCTTATCGCTGCTTCATGCGCACAGAGATGGACATGCTGGTGTTGGAGGATTGCATACTTCGCAAGGAAAAACAGCCAGCAGCAGTCCGCGATGAAACATGGATGCAAGAGTATGAGCTTGACTGACTCCGAGCGGGCTGAGCTGCTGAGGCAATTCTACGTGGAGCACATGCTGCCGGCCGCGGAGCGCCTGCGGCAGCGCCAGGTGCGGTTCTTTTCATTGGCGCCCGACAGGAAAGATCCGCCTTCGACGTACTATGAGGCGCGCCGTGACTCCACAACGGCATCATATGTATTCGAGCTCGAGAATCTTCCCGCCGCCTCCTGGTTGCGCGTACGGTGGCAGGAATATCCAGAACTCATGGCCATGCTTGAACCGCTGGTAGAGCTGTCTCGCGCGATTGAACAGAGCGAAGAGGAATCGGGCGAGGTGTCGCCACTGATCTATGCGATGTTCTGAGCGCTTGGTCGATCGTTCGTGAATGCCCACACAATGAAGCTGGTGGCGGCACGCGCGCTGGACGCTAGCCTGCTCACCAGACTGGGCCACCGCATTCAGGTGGCGGCAATGTCGCCCTTTGCCCGCGCGATCAACTACCACGACATCGCGGAGTCCGAGGCAGCGGCCTTCGAGTCCCAGCTCCGATACTACTCAGCGCATTTCGAGCCCATGGGATACCCCGATCTGATTGCACTGCTGAACGGTGCGTGGAGGGGCCGGCGTCCCGGGCTGATTCTGTCGTTCGACGATGGATTGCGCTCGCACGCCGAGATCGTCGCACCATTGCTGGAGCGCTACGGATTCCCTGGGTGGTTCTTCATCCCAGTCGGGCTGTTGGGCAGCCGGCAGAATTCTACAGACCACATGACGGTGGAGGACCTCCGGCTTCTGGCGGGCCGTCACGTAATAGGCTGCCACACCATATCGCACGTGCGGCTGTCGAGGGAATTGTCGCCCGAGGTACTCGAGCGGGAGATCGTGGGCGGGAAGCGCGAGTTGGAGACAGCGCTCGGCGGAGCTCCCGTGGATGTATTCTGCTGGGTAGGAGGCGAGGAGTGGAGCTACAGCAGCGAAGCTGCGCGTCTCGTGAAACGCGCGGGCTACAAATTCAGTTTCATGACCAACAACGCGGTAATCCGGTGTGGTGACGATCCCTTACAGCTCCAGCGAACCAACATCGAAGCGCGCGACCCTCTCTGGTTGGTTCGCTTTCAGATTTCCGGCGTCTTGGACCTCATGTATTCCGCCAAGCGCGCGCGCGTAAACCGGCTTACCGCGTAGAAGAGAGTGCGCCGATCGGCGGCAAGAACTTCGTGACGACAAACTGCAGGAAACGAGACGTTGAATTGGGACTACATGCACAGTAGGTTGCAGTGTTGGGGCCCTTAGCTCAGCCGGTTAGAGCAGCGGACTCATAATCCGACGGTCGCAGGTTCGATCCCTGCAGGGCCCATAGACTTGGACAACTACATCGGGGCTCTATAGCACCCTTTATAGCAATCCGCCCTGACTTGGCTCAGGGACCTTCAGCGGGCTGAGCCCACTCGCGTACCTACGCCTAGCGCAAATCTGGCGCGCCGTCGCAGTCGAGCGCCCGCCTGACCGGCTCTTCGATAGCCGTCGCTATTAGCTGGTATCCGCGCTTCGTGGGGTGGTACTCGCCAGGTATGTAGAGCTTCCTGGGGTCCTGTTGCGGGTAGTGCTCGACCCACCAGGACGCAATGTCAATGCACTCGATCTGAGCGCTCTTACACATTCCCATCTCGCGCGCGACAGTGAGCGAATCGCGATTGCCTTGATATGCTTCGACAGCCTCGCTCAGCTCCGGGATAATCGCGACGATGAGGCGCCCACCTCCCTGCACAACATTCTCACGCATCCGCGCGAATAGTAGCTCGGTAAGCATCCAGCGGCGTTCCGGGTCATCCTCTCCGGTTATCCCCATCGTGTCACCCTCGGGCCCAACGTCGTCCCCGCGGCGCGCCGCAGGAGATTGACGCAAGACCATTGCTTTGGCGTATGCAGCCCGGACCAAGTTGAGAAGCGCAGAATGCGATGTAAGCCAGGCATAGCCAGGAATGTCTTGCGCCTTCACGGGACCAAAGTGAGGTCGGCTGGCACCTTTCTTTTCGACCACGATACCAGCGTGCATTTCGTGCACGCCGTAGTTAGAGTCGTCGAGAGGATCGTTGCGGAGAAATCCGACCACCACGACATCCGGTTGCAGGGCCACACCGCGGCTTTCGAGGCGCGCCAGTTCCTGGCTCGTG
Organism: Gemmatimonadaceae bacterium; assembly: GCA_046261975.1. Taxonomy (GTDB): domain Bacteria; phylum Gemmatimonadota; class Gemmatimonadetes; order Gemmatimonadales; family Gemmatimonadaceae; genus JBHENQ01. The sequence goes on from JBHENQ010000150.1 coordinate 5,219, forward strand.
CCAAAGCCACCGACTCCACCGTTGACGACTTGCACGACCTGTGTCTGACAGGTCGCTTGGAGCATCTGCTGCAAGATCGCGGGATACGTCTCAGAATCGTTCGCTGCGACGCCGAAGGTGAAGGAATCTCCAAGCATCAGCACGCGTCGGACACCGCCGGGCTTGGGGACCGCGTATTCCTCCGTTCCGCGAAAGCCCTGCAGATTCGTTGTCCACCGGTAATCGAAGAAGCGCGGATTGACCGACCGCTCGTGCGCTCCCGGTTTGAGGCTATAGTACGTGGCACTGTCGGTAACGAACATGATCGGCAGGATCACGCCAAATCCTGCGATGCGCAGCCCCACCTCGCATATCAGTAATGCGATGCTGAAGCTGATGACGAGAAGCATCAGGGAACCGAACGCCCTTCTTTGTCGTTGCAACTGGCTTCGGGTAAAGATATGGAGGCCAGACGCGCTCCCGCCATCGGAGGAACTCGTCAGGAAGGAGAGGCGCGGGTCGGCCGTCTTCCGAAACGGCTACATCCTGGATATGTTAGATAATTCCGCGCGTGCCGGCACGACCGAGCCGCAGGTCGCGTAGCTCAGCTGGTTAGAGCGCTGGTCTCACATACCAGAGGTCCGGGGTTCGAGTCCCTGCGCGACCACTGCATTTTTCTTTGTAGAGTCAACGCGCGCCGTTCATCAGCGCCGCCGCAACGCGCTCGCCGGCTCGCCCGTCCCAGCCCTCAGGTCGCTTTGCGGTTGTGCGCCTACGGCTAGCCAACGCTAGCGCTTCGAGGTCACGAGGGTCGGTCACAAGACGATTGGTTCCCTCAGCGATGGTGATTGGGCGCTCCGTATTATCTCTCAGCGTCAGGCAAGGAACGCCCAGGGCCGTCGTCTCCTCCTGAAGTCCTCCCGAGTCTGTGATCACCACGCGGGCACCCACGGTGAGGTCGAGCATCTCGTTGTACCCGATAGGCTCGAGCAATATCACGCGCTCAAGGGAAGCAAGATCGACGTCTCTGAAACGAGACCGCGTTCTGGGATGAACCGAGAATATTACCGGCATCCTGCGAGCAATGCTTCCGAGCGCGGCGGCAATGGCACTAAGCCGCTGGGGTAAATCCACGTTGGACGGCCGGTGAATCGTGACCAGCACATACTCTCCCTCCTTCAGGCCAAGCGATGACCGAAAACCGCAGGCTCGTGCCGCCGGGAGGGAAAAGAGCAGCGTGTCTATCATGACGTTACCCACAAACTTTATCCGTTCGGGCGAAACGCCTTCCCTTGCGAGATTAGAATCGCCATCGCGCGACGGCGTGAGCAGCAGATCAGCCAGGCGATCGGTAACGAGCCTGTTGATCTCCTCAGGCATTGATCGGTCGCCGCTCCGGAGGCCCGCTTCGACGTGGGCGAGACGAACGCCGATCTTCGCGCATACCAGTGCAGCCGCCGCGGTTGAATTGACATCTCCGTATACGACTACCCAGTCGGGCCGATCCTTGAGAACGACGGGCTCCAGCCGCTCCATGATCCGCGCAGTCTGCACAGCATGCGACGAGGATCCCACCTCGAGATTGATATCGGGCTGCGGAATGGCCAGATCGCGAAAGAAGGCGTCGGACATCGCGTCGTCATAGTGCTGACCTGTGTGCACTATCACCTGTCTTACGCCGTCTACCCGGGCAATGGCTCGCGCGCATGGAGCCAGTTTCATGAAGTTTGGTCGAGCCCCGACAACGTGAAGAATCTTCACGCGGTGCCGCCTCCCGCGGAGGCAAGCTCTTCCGCGCGGATTGCCCACTCACTCACCTCGAGAACTTCGCTGTATGGGATTGGCGGAGGCCCACCGCTCTTGACTGCGGCAAGGAACGCGGTAGCGAGCGCAGAATGACCTTTATCCTGCTTCTGCGGCAAACGCGTTGTCAGCTCCGGGACTCCCCAGGCGACCAGTTTTCTGAAATTGTCAATGCGAATAACCCTTCCATCGAAGAAGAGCTCGACTCTCTCCTTGGGAAACGCACGGTGTCCATTCGACAAGTACTGAATCGTGGCCACGCTGCCGTTCTCAAAGACAAGCTGTAACACGGCGGTGTCGCCAACGATCCGGGTTGTATTTCGTGCAGCGAAGATTTGCAGACCCGCTATTGCCGAGCTGGCGAAGAACCGAGCCAGGTCGATGAAATGGCAAGCCTCACCTACTATCCGTCCACCGCCTGCCTCCCGATCCTGTGTCCAATGCTCGCTGGGGATGGCTCCGGCATTGACCGTTATCGAAATCACTAGCGGACCGTTTCTGCGCTCCGTGGCAGACCTGGCGCGCAGGACCATGGGCGCGAATCGACGATTGAATCCCACACATAACAGACCGCGCGAGTCGGCGATCGCCATCCGCAGTCTATTCACGTCCGGGAGCTCGAGCGCCAACGGCTTTTCGACAAATACGTTCTTGCCTGCGGCCAGCGCCCTCAACGCCAGTGACGCATGCGAATCGTGACGCGTCGTGATCACCACAGTATCTATCGCCGGATCGGAGAGAACTGAATCGACATCGGTGCTAGCACGCCGAAAACCCGTTCTGGATCCGACGACTGCGGCGGAAAGTCCGCCGCTGGAGGCGATGACCTCCAGCTCGGCTCCCGCCGCGGAGAATGCAGGTATGAGGATTCGCGACGCGAAGTTACCGGAGCCTATCCAGCCCACCCTTGACTCACCGGATGGCCGCCGCTCGCCTGTTCCGAGCAGGACGGTACGCACGCGAGCCGCTTCTTCCGGCTTCACTGGATACGAGAGCACGATCCCCAAACTCGCGGCCCCGTTCGACAGAGCGTCGTACGCGCGCTCCGCCTGCTCCACTGGAAATCGATGGCTAATCAGCGGCAGTGGATCCAGCTTACCGCTGGCCATGAGATCAAGAACCGCAGCGAAGTTGCGTCCTTCCGTCCAACGCACGAAAGCCTCTGGGTAGTCCACGCCCTGCTCTTCGTGTACCGGATCGTAGCGGCCAGGTCCATAACTGCACGATACCTGAAAGCTCAGTTCCTTTCGGTAGAAGTCCTCGCGTTTGAGTGAGAGTCCAGCTACTCCCACCAGGACGATGCGACCGCGTTTCCTTGCCATGGTAGCTGCTGCGTGAACCGGCTCGTCCGACTCCGTCGCGAGAGTGAGAAGCACAATGTCGGCACCTATGCCCGCGGTGAGATCGAGCACCGCCTGCGCGACGTCACGATCCCCTTCGGCCACGATTCCGCGAGCACCGAACCCTTCTGCAGCAGCGACACGCTCAGGGGAGCGATCGATACCGATCGCACGACATCCGTTGGCGACCACCAGCTGCACGGTGAGCAAACCGATCAGGCCAAGCCCATACACCACCACGGTCTCGCCCAGCGCAGGGGTCGCGAGCCTAAGGCTCTGCAAGCCGATGGCGGCCAGTGGAGTAAAAGCCGCCGATTCAAATCCTACGCTATCCGGAATCCGCGCGGCGAGAGTCTGCGCTACTCTCACGTACTCTGCATGCGGCCCGTTGGTGACTACCCGGTCTCCCGGAACGAAGCGATTGACCCGTGGGCCTATCTCGACAACGGTTCCAGCCTGACAGTAGCCCAGCGGAATGGGCGAGTCGAGCTTCGCGCGGACTGCTTCGATGGTGGGACCGAGGCCGTCCGTGCGGACCTTGTCTAGCACCTGTCGCACCTTCTCCGGCTGCTGCCTCGCTTTCTCCAATAGCCCTGCCTTACCGAAATCGACCAGCATTCGTTCCGTTCCCGCCGACAGAACGCTGGCGCGGGACTCGACTACGACCTGGGCACCCGATGCTCTTGGGACAGGAACGGTTATGACGCGAGTCGAGCCGTCACGCAGGGACTGAAGAAGATGGATCACGCTTGAGGTTTGATTATCATTAACCGCAGGATGCCTATATTCCAGATTACGACTTGTGGCTGGTTACAAAGGTAAGCGGCTCCTGGACTTGGCGCTGGTGCTCGGATCATCCGTGCTCTGGGTGCCTTTGCTGGCAGTGATAGCGGCGATGGTGAGGTTGAAGCTTGGTGCGCCAGTCTTCTTCCGCCAGTTGCGGCCCGGATTCCGCGAGAGGCCTTTCCATCTGGTAAAGTTTCGATCGATGACTGACCACAGAGATTCGTCCGGCTCTCTGCTTTCCGACGAGCAGCGGATTACAGAGTTCGGCCGGTTTCTGCGCACCATGTCTCTCGATGAACTGCCGGAGTTGTGGAACGTCCTCCGAGGAGACATGAGCCTGGTGGGTCCCAGGCCCCTGCTGGTCAAGTATCTCCCTCGGTACTCGACGGCGCATCGAAGGCGGCATGATGTGCGTCCCGGGATTACCGGACTGGCCCAGGTCTCAGGGCGCAACGCGATTCGTTGGCAGGAGAAGCTCGACCTCGATCTGCAATATGTTGAGCGGTGCTCGTTCTGGCTGGACGCTCGCATCCTGTGGCTGACCGCGCGAGCCGTGTTCCGCCGCGAGGGAATCAGCGCCGCCGGCGCAGCCACGATGCCGGAGTTTACCGGTTACGACTGAGCTACTGGCCTCGCACTGATACCGCCATCGCTGAGCTGCGGACCTTGGTTATCACACGATCCTGATCGGTGAGCGACAAGTTCGACGACGACGGCAAGCAGATGCCAGTGCGAAACAGTTGCTCCGCCACGTGGCCGCCCACCCGCTCGCAGTTCGCAAACAGAGGCTGAGTGTGCATCGGACGCCAGACCGGACGTGCCTCGATGTTATCCTCTCCCAGAGTCCGAATCAGATCGAGCGGGTTGGTGGCACACTCATCCGGGTCGAGATACATGACTGTGAGCCAGCGTGTATGCGTTCCCCACGGCGCTTCTTCCTGAAGGCTAAAGCCGGGTAGATCGCCCAATTCGGCCGCATAGCGCTCAGCGACGCGACGCCGCGCCGCCACACGCTCCTCGAGAACGGTCAACTGGCCCCGGCCTATTGCCGCCAGCACATTACTCATCCGGTAGTTGTATCCCAGCTCGGCGTGAAGGTATTCGAGCGCCGGTTCCCGCGACTGCGTGGACCACTTGCGCATTCGCGCTATCGCTGCAGGATCCTTGGCGAGAACCATTCCACCACCGGTGGTGGTGATGATCTTGTTGCCGTTGAAGCTCAGTATGGCGTACGGCGCGGTGGTACCGGTTTCACGACCGCGATACTTTGCGCCGAGGGACTCCGCAGAGTCTTCCACCAACGCGACCCCGTATCGGTCGCACAACGCGATTATAGCATCGACGTCCGCGTGCTGCCCGTAGAGATGGACGACGACGAGAGCCTTGGGAAGCTCGTTACGACGGGACGCACTCTCGAAGTGCTCAGCCACCAACGAGGCATCGAGATTCCCCGAGGTGGTCTCGCTGTCGATCAGAACCGGCTTTGCACCGAGATACAGAATCGGATATACCGAGCCTGCAAAAGTGAGCGTGGATACAGCGACACGATCTCCCCTGCCCACCCCGATGTATCGAAGCACCAGGTGTAGCGCGGCCGTTCCGCTCGACACTGCGAGAACGTAGGTATCATCAGCAAGGTACTCGGCCACTTCTCGCTCGAATGCGTCGATGTGCGGCCCGACTGTGGACAGCCAGTTGGAGCGGAAAGCTTCTCGAACGAGTCGCTCCTCTTCCTCGCCCATGTGGGGCACGGAAAGATAAACACGGGACCCCGGTGCCTTATTCAACGTAACCCGCTGGCACATGCGGATTGGACTTGATTTGCTTTGCTGGTACGCCAACCGCAACGATCTTCTCAGGCAGGTCGGATGAAACTACGGCTCCGGCGCCAACCGTGGTCCAAGCACCTATACTCACTCCGTTGATGACCACCGCACCGGTTCCGAGGTACACTCCCGGTCCAAACGTCACCTCGCCGGAGATATGGACGCCGGGCATCAGGCTCGCGAACTCCCCCAGAACGCAGTCGTGCCCCACCGTGCAATCAAGATTGAGTAAAGAATGAGCACCAATGCGGATATTCGTCGTGAGGATATTGTAAGCTGTAACGATGCTACCGGGCCCGATTTCCACCCACCGGGAGCTCCGAACCGTAGGGTGAATGAGAGTCGCGAAGGACAGTGCCGCCGCAGTCGCTCGTCGCGCCATTCGGTATCGAGACGCCGGGTCGCCAACAGCGCATACAACACGCACGTTCGTTGGGGCGCGAGAAACCCAGTCATCGAAAGTCCCAAGCACGGGATATCGCTCCACGGTGTCAACGCTCGAGTCATCCACAAACCCTATCAACTCGAACGTCGGACTCTGCATGTTGATCTCTTCGACCAGCCATGCCACTTCGCGGCCGAACCCTCCAGCGCCCAGAATCACAAGCGGTTGTAGCTGTGGCATCTCAGTCTGCGCCCTGGTTCAACGCGAACGGAGATCCACGCTCGCACGCAGCCAGTAACGCGAGCAGGTGAGTCTCCGCTCTGTGGTCTCCGAATCCGGAAACAATAAGGACGCGCTTCCGGTGCAACGTCGCTAGAATCCGAACTGATGTGGCCGGTTCTTTTTCTGAATAACGCTCCGACACCCAGCCGTACATCTCGTCAGGTTGCCCGCGCGACTCCTCGATCTCGACCTGCTGGTCTGAACGGACCATGACGTCATGAGAGTCGCCCGTCAACAGCCATTGAACGCGGGCCTGGATTCCGCGTGGCTGATCCGATCGCACATCGTCTACGACGGTCACTCCGGATGCACGCACCAGGCAGAATCGAAGATGCCGAATGCCCAGTTCCGTCCAGGACAGGTTCTCCAGTTCTATCCTCAGCTCCTCGTGAACGGCGATTGCCGACCGAACAGTCGCATTCGGCCAGCGTAGCCATAGAAAGCGTGGACCACGCTCAGCAGGCGGATATCCGCTCAGCGTGAGAGTATTGTGTACATCGATGCAAGCCAGCCCATCCCTCCACGGAGGTGGTGCCATATATCGGTAGGTACCAGCGTCTACCGCGACCGGCCTTCCGTCGATCCAAATATCCACGTGCAGCGGATCGATATGCGATGGTCTAGAATGGTACTCTCCAGCACGCGCGAAGATTCGAGCGCCAGCCGTCTCTCCCACTATCCAGCCGGATCGACCAGTGGAGATGGCCGGGTGTTTCGGGGTAGATGAGAACGCGGGCAGGGGAAGTCTGAGCCAGGCAAGAGGTTCCATTTGCGGAGCCAGGCCCACAGGCAACTCGACGTCAAACAGTGAAGCAGCCGCAGTCAATGTCGGCCTGAAATCGCGGTAGCTGTTCAGTGAGAGCGGAAGGGCGTTCGCTCCATCATTTGCGCCGTGGTTGGGTGGCACACCCGTCCGGCGATCACAGACCGCCGCCAACAACCTGACAGCCGTTCTGATACGCTCCATTGCCGGCTTGGGCAGCCCCTCACCCGCAGAACGCAGAATGAATGTCGCCATGATGAGCTGGTCCAGCATCAGCCGCGTATAGTTAGTAGAATGTTGAATGTACCAGCCATCGTCGGCAATCTGATCTTCCATCAGCCGAACGAGAGCCTCAACTCCGCGTTTAACCCAACCGCGAGCCACAGGACTTTCGCGAAAACGCATGCCGATGGTCACAAGACCTGTTGCCTCGGAAATGCCGTGGTTGTTCCGCTGGGACATGGCATAACCGATGGCATTGCCAATTCGAGCAGCCGAGTTTCCGACGGCTCGACGCAGCGCGACCACGCGATCGCTTGTTGAGGATGGTGCCTCGGAAAAAATAGCCTCTGCCCACAGCCATGCGATCGCACGAATGGCCGCTTCCTGCCCACACGACCACTGAACTCCACAGAACATCGGGCAGCCGGCCATGAAGCACTCGAAGTTTCGCCAGAAGGCAGCGGCATATACGTCATCGCGTGTTAGCATCCAGCCGCGCATGAGGTCGTAGGCCCACCCAAACCGCCCAGGCTCCCAGACGTCCTTGATATCACCAGCCTCAGCCTCGAGATGTCGGATTTCGTACCACCCAGTTTTTGCGTCGTACATGAAACCGGTTAGTGGGTGTCGGGACCATTGACCAGGTTCCGTGGGCAACTGCAGCCAACGGGAACCGAACGCCTGGTATTGTCCGCCGCACACTCGAGTCGCACGACTGAGTGCTATCGCGAAATCGGTTGAATGTTTGATCCTGTTCGTGTCCGGCGCGAGAGGCCATGTCGACGGAAGCGGATAGTCGCCGAGCGAATCCGCGTGGGCTGCAGGCACCGTCCGAAAAAGGCCAAATTTGCGCCGCAGTTCGAACGACGCTCGGAGCGCCGCGCCGCCGGCGCCGTAGGTCGCCAACACTATCCGCGCGGTTCGAAAAGGATTACCCAACTCGATCTCCATCCTGAACAAGGCGCGACAAGAGGGAGTCGAGTTGGCCCGCAAGCAATGACCGATTCCGTTTCACCATTACCCAGCGGCGGCCAGACTCACCCATCGCGCGTCGCGCGTCCGGCGAGAGGGCAACGAGTTCGCGAATTGCCACTGCCAGCGCGGCAGGCGAACCGTCAGCCGCCTGTATGCCGCCCGCAGATTCCCTTACCAGATCGGCGACTTCCCCACGCACATTGCAGACAACCGGTAATCCGGCACTCCAATAATCGAACAGCTTGTTCGGACTTACCCCGAAGGAGAATAGCGCTACGTCCTTCAAGACCATGATGCCAGCGTCACAACGTGCAAGCAGCTCCGGTATATCCCGTTTGGCCACGGAGTTCCCGAAGCGGACGTTGGTTAGTCCCATGCCTTGAGCGCTCTCAAGGAGGGTAACTTTCGAAGGGCCGTCGCCGACAAAGAGGAAAGAGATTCGTGAATCCGAGCGAAGTGCCCAGGCAGCAGCCAAAACGGTCTCCAGCCCGTTCGCGGGCCCGTGCGCCCCAGCATAGACCAATCGGATTTCCTCGCCGCGCCGCGGTGACAAGGGATTGAACTGAGAAAGATCGGCCCCGTTGGGAATGTGCGCGATTCGCGCAGGATCGATACGGAGACGGCAGAGGTACTCGCCTGCGCCTTGTGCAAGAACAATGATACGATCAGCTACCAAGTAGAGAAATCTAGAGATTGCCCATAATGTCCAGTAGCCACCCCGCCGCCGTCGGCCATTGACCGCAAGGCTCTCAGGCCACAGGTCTCGTACTTCGAGGACGAACGGTACGCCAAACCGTCGGGCGATTCGCCAGGCAGCCAAGGCGGCGAAAAGATGAGGCGAAGATCCCAGTACGACGTCGGGACGATCACCTTCGAAACGCTCGCCCAACGCCGCTCGACCGAACGAAAGCCAGTTCGCCACTCGCAAGGCATCGTTACGCTCATAGGCTGAAGTGTGCAACCACCTGAATCGAACCCCATCAATGGTCTCAAGGTGCGTCGAGCGATCAGCTGCGTTGCTGCGCCTCAGATAGTGCCTGTCGTACAGGTGAAAATCGCTCGACATGATGGTTACCACCCAGCCACGCTTCGTCAGCTCGCTTCCAAGCTCTACGTGGCGCGTTCCTCCTCCCATGTCGGGCGCCATAGCAAAATGGTTGACGATCAGCACGTGCGGTCTGCGTTGTAACGCACCTGCCTGGCTCACACCAACCTTTCGATCGGAGCGGAACCATCCGCATCGATGAACGTACGTGCCCACACTTCAAACGTTAGGATCGCCCATACGAGGTAGCTTACGTCCCTTCTACCTGACTCCAAATCGAGAAGCAGGCGCGCGATTCCTTCGCGCCGAAAAAACCCTCTGGAGAGGAGTCTTTCGCCCAACAAGATCTTCCTAACCTGGCCATGTAGATCGTGCGCGAGCCATTTTCGCAGCGGTACGCCGAAGCCAGTCTTCGGACGACTCACCACCTCCGCGGGCAGCCATGGCCTGACAGCCTCTCCGAGCACCCACTTCTGCCGCCCCATGCGCCGCTTGACGGTAAGCGGAATTCTGCCTGCCTGCTCTACCAGCAGCCGATCCATGAATGGTACGCGCATCTCGACCGAGGTCGCCATCGACGTCCTATCGCCGTAACTGAGATTCAGCGCTGGGAGAAACGTCTTGAATAGCACATAGCTCCAGCGCTCTTCGTCGGTCGGAGCACGAGACTTCTGGAAGAGCTCGGGATACTCGCCATAAACCATTTCGTTGGTGGTACTGGCGTCGAGAACGAACGGCACACCTGCTCGGCGCGCGACTCGACGCGCGGCCAGAGCTGCAAATAGACGCGGCGTGGACCCTATCACGACGCTGGGTGATCGCGCGATGAATCTGTCTCTCAAGAGCGATCTGCTGAAGGTGAGCCAGTTCTCGACTCGTCTCAGATCGTTGGCCTCGTAAGGAGCAGCCCAAAGCCACTCGATCTCTACACCTTCCACTTGTTCGCATACAGGATGGCGTTCCATGGCGCTCGAGCGACGCATGTAGCGGCGGTCATGTAGATGGAAATCACTCGCCGCAATAGTCACTTGCCAGCCCCGCCGTACGAGCTCCCGCGACATCTCGAAGTGCCGTTTTCCGCCACCCATGTCGGGTGTGACGGCGAAATGATTGACCCATAGCAGATGCTTCCGCTGCGCTGAGCGATCACTCACGCCGCGAGCGTCCTGGGGGTAAGTCCAAGCTCGTCCACGAACGTGCGAGCCCATATCTCGAACGTGAACAAGGCCCAAACGATATAGGAAACGTCTCGCCGGCCGGTTCGCAGGTCCTCCAGCAGCGATGACACTCCCTCTGGCAGGAATAGTCCGCGCTCCAGAAACCGATCACCAAGAAGCGTGCTGCGCATCTGGGTGTGTAGGGGACCGCCGGACGCCAACCATTCCCTTAGCGGCGCTCCAAAGCCGGTCTTGGGGCGCGCGAGCACGGACTCCGGCAGCCAGCCACGGGCGGCTTCGCCAAGCACCCACTTCTGGCGTCCCTGACGCTGTTTCACACCAAGCGGCATTCTGCCCGCCTGTTCCACCAAGGCCCGATCCAGATAGGGAACGCGCAACTCGACTGACACGGCCATGGAGGTGCGATCCCCATAGGTGAGGTTGAGCGACGGCATGAAGGTCTTGAACAGGACGTAGCTCCACCTCTCTTCGTCGGTCGTGGCGCGAGACTTCGCGAACAGATCGAGATAGTCTGCATAGACAGTTTCGGACGGAACGGCGGAGACGGCCGGGCTGAAAAGTCCTGCACGCACTGAGGCTGAGCCCCAGTCGGCGAGCTGGAGTATTCGATCGGCGTTATTCGCACCGAGGAATCGAAGCATTTTGGCGACGCGGCGCGGGGCAGCGCGCCGCGAAGCGCCCGATCCTCTGATCGCTGATTCAGCAATGGCACTCGCCGCCCGCACAAGCGGCGCCGGGACGCCGGCGAGACGGCTCGCCAGGCGCACGGCCTCATGGCTTCGATAACCGTGGTAGAGTTCATCCGCTCCCTGTCCCGAAAGCAGAACGATTGTCCCGTCCTCGCGCGCGCGTTTGCACAGGAGATACGAAGCTGCGATCGCGGGATCCGCCAACGGCTCGTCGGTGTGCCAGACGAGAAGCGGAAGAAGCGAAGCGATGGCCGGATTCACGTCCGCCTCCACGAGCTCCAGACCGAGCCTCGCAGCGACTTCCCGCGCGTAAGGAAGGTCCTCCTCGAAGCCATCCCGTGATTTTCCTTCGGCCCCCCTCCCCCCTCCTAGCCGAGCGGTATAGGCTCGAATCGTGCTTTCCGGATTCACGTTCCGCATGGCACCCGCGATCGCGGACGAATCCAGCCCTCCACTCACCAGCGCCCCAAGCGGCACGTCGCTCATTAGTTGGCGATCGACCGATTCCACCAGGGTGGTTCGAAGAGCGCCGACCCAGCTTTCGGGACTTCGGTCATCCTTCTGCGACTGGTCCCAATCCCACCAGACTCCTGTTTCCGTCCGCTCAGGCGTCCAGGAAAGCCAGGTTCCGGGCTCGAGCTTTCTTATGCCGCTCCACATCGTGCGTGCGCCGGGTACCCACAGAAACGTGAGGTACTGTTGAAGCGCGATCGTGTCCACTTGCCGCTGCAGCGAAGGAAGGGCGAGAAGAACTTTTGCTTCACTCGCGAAAGCGATTCCCCCCGGCACGTCAGCAAGGTACAATGGCTTGATTCCGGCGTGGTCGCGCGCCAGGAACGCTTCCCTCTTGGCTTGATCCCAGAGGCAGAACGCGAACATGCCATTCAGATGGCCGAGCATGCTGCGGCCGTGTTCCTCCCAGAGGTGGATGAGGACTTCGCAGTCCGTGCGTGAGCGAAATCTGTGACCACGCGCCTGGAGCGACGCACGCAGAGGCCGGTAGTTGTAGATCTCACCGTTGAAGATCAACCAGACGGTGCCGTCCTCGTTCGACATCGGTTGGTGGCCCGCGGCCGACAGATCAAGGATCGACAGGCGGCGAAAGCTCAATCGAGCTGTGCCTCGAGGGTCATGATAGGTTCCGGCATCATCGGGTCCGCGATGGCGGTGAAGCTCGTCGTCGAGACGTAACGGCGGAGCGTGTGTCGACAGAACGCCGCTAATTCCGCACACTGGCACCTCGTCGTTCAGTGATTGCCTCCAAATAGGCGTCCAGATGCTGGCTGGCACGCGCAGCCCATCCCCAGTCAGGCTGCCGGGCGTCTGCTACGCGTGGCGCGGCACCCTGGAGCACGCGTTTCATCACTGCAGCCAGGGCCGCAACATTACCTGGAGCAAACATTTCTCCTCCGCGCGCACGCGCGACGAGCTCGCGATGCGCCGGTATGTCCGTGCACGCCACCGGCGCTCCAATTACCAGCGCTTCCGCCACCGGCAGGCCAAAAGATTCGAACGTGGTGCACGATATCGAGACCATCGACGAGGCGATTCTCTCCAGAAAATGGTGGCGTGGAACGGTTGCAGTTATCGACACGGAGTCCGCACAACCCAGTGCCTTCGCAAGCTCCTTCAACTCGTCGCGGCGGAAGGCAGGCTCTACGCCGATTATCTCGAGATGCGCCCCGGCGCGCTCCGGTGCGGTGACAGACGCCCAGGAGCGAATGGCGTGATCCTCCCCCTTCCGGCTGCCGATTCCCCCCATCACTAGAAGGTGTGAGCCACCACCAGTCCAGACCGTGCCGTTGACCTCGATCCCATGCGGAATCACTGCCACCGGAAGACGGACGCGCGTGCGCACATGCCGTGCAAGGTGTTCCGAAACGGTAACAGCGACGAGACAACGTGGGCTTGCAATGGTCCGCCAGAGCCCTCGCGCCTTCTCACCCGCAATCACTCGCAGCGGTACTCTCTCATCCGGCATCTCGAAATGGTACAGATCCTGAAAAAACAGGACGACCCTGCCATCGGGCGGAGCCGTGGCGTTGGGCGAGAAGATTACATCCGCGTGGTGCTTGTCAGCGAGCCTCGAGATTGCAGTCGTAACGTGAGAAAGCAAACCTTCTCGGGGTAGTTGCTCTGTTTCTACGCCGTCCAGAAGCAGGCGCTCGTCAAAGCCACGGCGCACCACAGCAGTAACCGCTTCCACACGAGGGTCGTTGCGCCAGTGGGAGGCCAGACCCTTTAATACGTACAGACCGGACGGTGTTCTCGCGGACCGCGCATCGATGAGCAGCTTCAAGATTGAAGCATGCTCCGGGTCATTTCGGCTACATCCACGCGAAATGAATCGAAGGAGAGCACCTTCAGCGCGTAGTCCCGCCCGGATCTCGCCATGTGTTCTCTTCGCGCGGGATCGCGCATGAGCTCGATGATGGAAGTCGCAAACGCCTCAGCCGTCATCTCCGTCAGAACCCCACCACCGCTATCACGGAGGACCTGCTCAGGACCGCCACAGCGAGTGGAGACCACTGGAAGCCCTGCGTGCAATGCTTCCGCGACAACGATCCCGAACCCCTCCTGTTTCGAGGGCACGACGAGCAAGTCGTGATCCAGGTATGCGCGAGTCAGAACGCTCAGGGACACTTCGCCAAGAAACGTGATGCCTTCCTCCGGACGCACATTCAGGGATTCCCGCCAGCGACTGCTGTGCGGGCCCAGAATAGTGAGCATGACCGGTTGAACGGTATCGCGCACGAGGCGGTATGCCTCCAACAGCAGCCGAAAGTTCTTTCTCGGATCGTCCATACGGCCAACCGCAAGGAGCCTGACGTCGGTCCCGCTAGCTCGAGGTCCAATCGATCTGGAACGTTCCTCTGCAAGTGCGGCAAGAAACGCCGGCGTCGGGGGATGATGGAGAACTCGCACAGCTCGGTCCGTCAATCCATGAATCTCGATCATCCTCCGGCGAGTGTAGTCGCTCATGGCCGCAAGCACCGTTGCCTTCCTATAGAGCATTCCCTCGAGCCGATCGCCCAGCGGCAGAAAAGCCCGGTGCAACATGGCGCCGATTCCGGTACCCAGGCCCGCGGCTCTGATTGCCTGGATGTCCACCACCGCGAGCTCATCGCGGATCGTGGTGGCTTCCCATATCGCATACGGTATACCGGAAGCCATTAGAGCGCCCGCGTAGCGCGAATTGACTGCCCAGGCGCAGGACCAGCGCCGGAAGTTGCGAGCGAAAACTCTGCCCGCGAGAAGCCCTTCCAAATGAACGGCGAGAGGCTGAGTACCAAGGGTGATGTGCGTGCGTTGCTGAAGGTTTTCGCTCTTATAGAGCGGCCACATCCGATGCGAATGCGAGAGTGTATCAACGCAGCCGAAATCACGGACAGCCGCTAGCAGTACTTCCGAGCTTACGGCGTTACCGGCAGCGGCACCGGGCGGCGCACCAGCTAACAGAATAGGGACAGGTTGGGCGGCGACAGGACCTGGCCTACGACTTGTCTTACGCGCGCGCGTATACCCCAAGCCATTGAAGAGCAGCCAGGATGCCGCCCACTGTAGCATCGTAGCTGTACAGGCTCGCTCGTTCACGCCCCCTTTCGGCGACCCGGAGGCGTAGAGCCTCATCCACCACGAGAGCGGTCACTTGTCGTTTCATCTCCTTCCAGTCACCAGATCGGAACAGCAAACCCGTTTCGCCCGGCGCGATCAGGTCGGTGGCCGCACCGACTGTATCGGAGACAACCGCTGGAAGACCAGCCGCCATAGCCTCGTTGAGAACCAGACCCCAGGTTTCGCCCTCCGAAGGCATCACAAAGATGTCAGCCGCGCCATACAGGTCCTGCAGTCTGGATTGGTTCACAAAGCCCAGAAAAGACACGTTCTCCATTCCCTGGCGATTTGCTTCGTCACGCAGCGCCTGCTCCTCGGCTCCAGTGCCGGCGTAAGCGACGTGCAGTTTTTGGCGGAGAGTCGCATCAACCGCCAGTTGTAGCAACGATTCCGGATGCTTCTTGCGATAAAGCTTCCCCACAAACAGCACGATTAGCTTGTCGCGAGGAAGTCCCCATTGTTCACGCAGGATTGCGTTCCGATTCTGGTCCCGACGGTTTATGACCGCAAACCGTTCTACATCAGTGCTGTATGGCGAGAAAAACATCTTCTCCGGTTTCGCCCCGTACGCCAGGTATGCGCGGCGGTTCTCCTCACCGATGTAGAGAAGAGCTGCGCTTTTCCGAACCCACTGCCGTACTATCGCTTCGCGAAGAAGTGTTGAGCGCCCGTTGGAGCTCACGCCAATCCGTAGTTCACTCCGCATCAGAACCGGTATTCCAGTGATGGCGGCGCCGGCCGCCGCGATCCAGTTGGTGGGGTAGGTATAGCCATTCACCCAGATCGCATCAAAGCTTACGAGTGCCCGGAAGAACACGCCCGGATTGATAGCATGCAGTGGATTGAACGTATCGGAGACCGGGCTGAGATTTCGAAGAAATCGATGCCGATAGCCGCTTAGTTGGTCGGTATCCCATGCGACCTTACGACCAAACTGCTTGTCGTATTGCTCGCGCACCCCATAGTCCCGGCAGTAAAGGACCTCGAGATGGACGCCAGGTGTCGCGGCCAGTCGCCGGTAAAGCGGAGTGAAGTACTGTATCGGATGAGACGCAACGACCCCAAGCCGGCATGAACCCTGAGCCGTCAACTTCCTGCCCTGGCATGGTGGTCGATGATTACTCGAATACGACTGTCCCAGCTGTGTGCAGGCGTGACGATCGCCCGGCTCGACGCTGCCATTGCTTCGCGGCGTTCAGGTGCTCCCAGAAATTCCTCCACGCGCCGCGCAAGCTCATCTACGCCATCGAAGCACGCGACGTCGCGGCCTTCCACAAATACCTCCAATAACTCCGCTGTTCGCTCGTGCAGCATGAACCCGCCGCACGCCGGAATGTGAAAGGTTCGGCTGGTAATCTGATCTCCCGCGGACGCGCCTGGCCGGCGCTCACTTAGGATACCCAGATTGATCGCTGACGCCGATATTGCGCGAGGATAATCATCACCTGCAACCTCATGGCCGCCGATGCATCGTTGCAGAAGGGGCGGCAGCTTGCGTCCCGTCCACTGCTCACCCCAGACTCGCAACCGAAGGTCTGGGCTGCGCTGAACCAGGTCGGCGAGGAGCCGCTCCTTCTTGGGCGACCAGGTTCCGATAAACGACGCATCGCAGCCAAACCGTGCGACGTCCGCATCGCCGAGGCGAAGCGGACGATGAACGTCGGCGTCATAAGCGTGAAGAAGAACGCTCGCTCGGTCGACTCCAAGCTGCTCTCGGAGGTCGTTGAGGCCGAAGGTCTTGGTGATGAAAATCCAGTCGTACTGTGGCAAGGCATCCGCAAGGTGCGGTCCGTGCACTCGGAAAGAGACATCGGGATAGAAGCAGTAGGTACTGACGCCTCTCGCGCGCAACTCTTTCAAGGTGGACGCCTGAACGAACGTGCCTTTGAAAACGAGCAGCATCTCCGGCTGCCAGCGAACGGCTTGCCGGGTCAGCTCACGGTTGAACTGGGTAACGGCAGCGGCACGAAGCGCGCGACCAATGATCTTGAGCGCAGTTCCCTGCCATCGCAAAGGAATGAATTCCCACTCGGGCACCACGGTGACTCCCCAGCCAGCCCGGCGCAGAGCCTTCATGGCGGCATAGCCGTTGCTCCCGAGCCACTGGTCGCACACCACCAGGGCGCGGGGCCCAGCCAGGGATCCAGCGCTGCTTGTCCGATGCAATGGCTCCGCGTTGGCTCGTTTACGGATCGCTTCGTCAGCGTCCGGCTGTGTTCGTATCACTTGGCCTGGGCCAAAATACTTCCTTGCCGACCGCCCATGGACCGCAAAGCGTATCCACCCGCCACGAACAGCATATACGTGGCGGCAAGCGTGACGATGATCTGCAGATCAGCCGCCAGGCCCAGGCCAACCCAGAGAAGGTAAAAGCCCAGAGCTGACCCAAGGGTGTTGAACTCGTCGACCCAGAAATCCGTTCGGGACCACAGGGCACCGAGTATCACGCCAAACGACAGGCACCCCATTACGACGCCAAGCCATCCAAAATTGAGGTACAGTTCACCGGCCACCGTCATGTTAACGGAGTTGGAATAGGCACCGGTCGGGGTGATGTATGCTTGGCCGATTCTCCAGGCAAACCAGGCACCCTTCGCGATGAGTGGCTTCTCCGGCCAGATGAACCGCGGTATGAAGGCGAATCCGAGGTACTCGAGAGTGACTCCATCGAGAAAGCCATCTTCGCTCACGATTCTGCCGACCTGGGATAGCTGATTGAACGACGTGAGACGACTGAGCAGCGTCTCTTCCTGCACAGTTTGTTGGCCTTGCGGAATCAAGCCCTCGTATTGCTGCACTGCCGTAATACGCGCGAGGCCCTCACCGCTCGTCGCGCGAACTTGCCCCAGCGTTCCGAAATAGATCGCGAATGCTATCGAAGCCGCATAGATCGGGAAGAAGATTGGAGACTTCAACGGACGGAACGAGCGCGCCCCGAGCAGGGATCCAAGCGCGAAGGCCGCGAGGGGAGCCACGATTTCACTGCGCAGATAGGAAAACCCCACCGCTCGCGCCGCCTCCACAAGAGCTATTGCCAGCCCCACTAGCAGAATACGCCTATTGTTGAGCCGCGCCCCTGTCCGAGCCAGAACAAAGGCCGACAGCACCGGGGCGAGAAAGAAGATGCCACCCAGTGTCCCGAGAGATGAGAGTCCGAGAGCGCGAACTGCGACTGACAAGCTTGAGAGCACGAGACACCCCACTGCCAACCGCTTGGTCGGTAGATAGCCTTTGACGAGGGGCAAGAGCTGAAACAACGCCGCAATTCCAGGCTGGCGGGTCACAAATCGAAAGCTCAATACCGGCAACACGGCCCCGGCGAATGCCAATTGGGCAGCAAGCAGAAGGTGCTCATCCGCCGCGTAAATGAAGTACCTTGCGCTCTCCGTGCCGCCGACTGACAGAAGGCCCACCGCGTTCGCCAGGCCCGTGGCAGAGGAAGTGAACGCATAAACGGTCATCGGCGAAATGCCCCGAGCTCTGCCGTGCGAAATGTCGCCGAACACAAACCCAGCCGAGACCAGCATGGAGCCAACGCCCAGTATCCAGCCAGGCTCCGCGTTCCAGCCGGCAACCGCTGTCATCAACCCGGCCCAAAGCAAGAAGTAGCTCGACGATCGTAATAGCCGCGCATAGGCGCGGCTTGGCGATGTCGCCGTGAAAGCGCGACTGGGCGCAGAGACCGCTCTACTGGTCACGCGACTCCACGGCTATCAGCCGCTCGGGCGTCCGAATCGTAGGGTCAGCCATCCGGACTGGCTTTCGAGACTCAAAACGTCGAGGCCAGCCCGGGGATTCAAATGGCAACACTGTGAAGCGATCCGCCCATAGGTGGAAAACGTAACCTCGCCAGACCTCGAGGGCCGCGCCATCGTCACCATGAAGAAGCGCCTCCAGACGCTCGAGGTATCTCTCGGGTCGCAACACGTTCAGGTATTCGATCCGGTCACGCGTCATCAGTCCGCAGATACCCTGCGCCTCGCCTCGTAGCCAGACTGCAAGCGGGGTGTAAAACCCGACCTTGTCAGTCCTGTTGCGCACCTTCTCCGGAAGCAGGTCGGCGAAGCTGTCGCGCAACAATCGTTTAGTCATTCCATTTGCGAAAAGCGCGTCGTCCGCAACACTGAACAGAAGCTCCACGATTCTATAGTCGAGAAACGGCATCCGTCCTTCGACGCTGAACGCCATTGCGTTCCGATCGTCGTAGTGCGTCAGGTGAGGAATCGAGAAACGCGTAAAGACTTGCGCGATATATCGGTCGAACGACGAGCGTCCGGAATCAGGCTCAAAGCGTCGGAAGCTCGCCGCAGTCGCAAGTGCAGGCGACACAGCCGCAGCCATGCGGCGAACGAATCTCTCTCGGACGAGGTCCCTCACATCCAGAGGCAACGCGTGGCCGATCACGGAGCGCAACACTCCACCTCGGCTCATGGCGGAAAAGCGGGCCCAGGATTCAATCTCTCGCCGAGCGCGCAACAACTGCCCCGTTCCAATCAGCGAGCCAAGGAAGGCGTTGACCATCGACGGATACCCCATCAGCAGCTCATCGCCGCCCTGACCGGAAAGTATGACCGGGATGCCGGCGGAGCGTGCGGCACGCATAAGATGATAGTGCGCGAAAATCGAAGTGTCGCCGAACGGTTCTTCCTGGTGATCGAGGACCTCTGGCAGATCTGCCAGCGCATCGTCCGCGCTGGGCGTAACTCGATGTATTATCGGGCTTCTCAGCCGATGCACCACGGCCTCGAAAAATGGCGTCTCGTCGCGGTCGGTGCCGGGATACAGGCTAGTGAATAGATGAATCGGCGCCCCGCCAGAGAGCTGGTCGACAACGCCAACGATAGTAGAGGAATCCAGACCGCCCGAAAGTGTCGCCCCGATCGGCACGTCCGACCTGAGACGGAGTCTCACGGCGTCGGTGAATAGGTCGCGAAACCGCGAGCGCAAGGTTCCATCGTAAGGCAGTCTGTCGCGTTCACTGACAACCGGAAGCTCCCAGTAGCGTCTCATTACGGGCGGCTTCCCGGCCTGTACACGCATCCAGTGCGCCGCTGGGAGCTGAGCCACTCCGTCGAAGAATCCGCGGCCCTCCAAATGCCCGTACGTGCCTTGCGTCAGAAAGTCGAACGCTGCCTGAGGGTTCAGGCCGAAACTGAATCCTGCCGCGCGAAGCGCCTTGATCTCGCTTGCGAAGTAGAATGCACCAGCCTCACCCAAGGCATAATAGAAAGGCTTCTTCCCGGCACGATCGCGAGAGGCAAAAAGCTCGCGGCGCTCCCTGTCCCAGATCGCGAACGCCCACATGCCATTGAACCGCTCCAGAGCTCCGACGTCCCATTCACGGTATGCGTTAAGCAGCACCTCGGAGTCGGTGTGACTGCGGAACCGGTAACCCTTGTCCTCGAGCTCACGCCTCAACTCGAGATAGTTGTATATCTCGCCATTGTAAACGAGGACGTACCGGCCGGACTCGTCGAGCATTGGTTGCTGCCCGGCGTCCGTCAGGTCGATGATGCTCAGACGCCGGTGGCCCAACGCGATTCCCGTATCGCACCATCCACCGTGACCGTCGGGGCCTCGATGACCGAGCGCAGCCGTCATAGCGGCGACTACGCCCTCGTTCGCCGGTACGTTTTCCGAGGTCACTATACCCGCGATACCGCACATCAGGCAGCGATCTCCTTGCCTGCTGCCCGGTCGAGCACGTGCGCCAGCTGGCCTGTGAGCGCCCGCCGCGAGTAGCGTTCCACCTCGGTGGTTTCGGGCCGGTAAACCTGGCCCGTTCCGTTGCGCCATGCTGCGAACAGCTTCGCAATGTGCACGGCCACCTCCCTGGGTGTCCGAAGGCTGACACCCGTTCTGGTCGTCGTCAAAAGCGCATCGAGCTGCCCGTGATCGCCTGGCACGCAAAGAATCGGACGCTGAGCCCCAAAGTATTCGAACGTCTTGCCCGGATAGATGCCTCGCCTGAGATATATGTCTCGGGACGGTGCGTCCGCTATCGATAGCAGCAGCAAGCACTGCGCCCCCTTGAGGATTCCAAGCGACTGCTCCCTGGGAACGAACGGCTTGCTTTCCACAACTTCCGTAACACCCGCTCGCTCGGCAAGCTCGGCAACGCGCTCATGGCTCAAGCCGCGGTATCGAAATAGCACTGACCGGAAGTCATCTATGCTGAGAAGCCCGCGTAGCTCGGCGAGGCCGGCGAAAAATGTCTCTGGCCGCATTTCAGCCCAGATGTTGCCCGTGTAGGCAATGACGAAATGCGTCTCGCTGACATCTGCTTTGGCATGAGCGAATTCCTCGGGATCGAAGCCGTTCGGAATGGTCGTCACAGGGCGGCCAAACAAGCGTGAATCCAGCTCACTCCAGTAGGGTGTGACGTTGACCAGGGCAGCGGCGGAAGACACCAGCCTGCGCACGATTGGCGTGTAGACACGGCGCATGACAGGATTAAGCGGTTGCAGCACCGGATCACGAAAATCCGCGATCCATGGAACCCCGTAAGTGTGCGAGAACCAACGGGCGAGAAAGATACCAGCGTCGGGAGAGTGTTCACCCACGCACGCATGAACCTGTACCGAAGAAGCTATGACTTTCGCTGCGCGGCGCGCGCACGGCTGCCACGACTGCGAGTAATCTCCCGTGAAGAGCTTTGCAGTCGTGAGCGGCTTCCTTAGAACATCGCGCGTCCGGCTGTTTCGGCCTTCACGTGGTAGCAACGCGCGCCACGAGCGATCCAGAACGCCGTTCCATGCGAGCGACGCGGTCGGCACAATCAGCGACTCGTGTGGATCAGCGTGTTCCGCGGCCGCGCGCACGTTTTGTTCGAGGGACTCTTCACAGCCCGACCCTCGGCGGCTCGCGTCACAGCAGATCACGAGGGCGCGCCAGCCGAATTGCGGCAGATACTTGGCGAACTGCGCCGGACGCTGCGCACCGACTGTGGACTCCGGGCGGTGAAATGGGGCGCACTCGTGCGTAAAGATCAGGACGGTGCGCATCAACAGTGAACGAGACCGAACAGCGGAAACAGCTACTCAACCCCAGCGCCGACTTCGGAGCCGGCACCCACCGGCGCGTGCTCTCCCTGTGTGGCCTGAAGCCACCGCCCCATGCACAGAATCCGCCAAGGCAGAAACGAGAACGCCGAACGGTGCTCGATCATATCATCAAGTATCGTCATTACGGCATCGGCATCGAAGATGTCGGGCGCCGCCTCGACAGCGGTCTCCACCGACTCACGAAACCAGTCCGTCGCCGTTTCAGTGAGCCAGATCTCTTCGGGAGTAACAAACCCCATCTTGTCCCGGCGAGCACGCACTCCCTCCGGCAGAACGCCGGCCATCGCATCGCGAAGCACCACTTTCGTCACCCCTTGCCTCAGTCGCAGGTAATCCGGTAGCCCAGCCACGAATTCAACCAGCCGATAGTCCAGGAAGGGCACCCGGGACTCGATGGATTGGGCCATTGAATTCCGATCCTCGTATCGGAGCAGTACCGGAAGCGACGTAGATAGTGTCTGCTGTCTGAGGTGGGTCTGCAGGTCGCGTGGCGACTCTGTGGACAGGCGCGACGGTGAGCCTAGCCGCAACCACGCGGGATTGCCCGGCACGAGCCGCACTCTGTCGGGCAGCAGCCGATCGAAGAACGGCGCCACGTTTCTAGCGCCGAGGATCAGCTGTGCCAAGGGGAACGCACCGTGTCGACTGCGGAATGAAATGACTTCTTCAGCCAGAGGGAGTATCGCGGCGCGCCGCATCATACCTGCGTACAGCGCAGCATCGTTGCCGGAATAGCCCGCCAGCTGCTCGTCGCTGCCTTGACCGTCGAGCATCACCTTGAGACCGGCGGAAGCAGCGGCTACAAAAACGCACCACTGGCTGAACTGACTTGTCGAGCCGAACGGCTCATCCATGAACCACAACTGACGGTCCAGCTCGGCCTTCAGACGATCCACAGTCGGCCAGACGACCACCGGCGTCGCTCCGGTCTGCCGAACTACCTGCTCGGCGAAATGCCACTCATCGTGGCGCGCGCTTTCGTATCGCGCTGTGACTGTGACCTGCCCCGCATGTGCGTCACGGGCCTGCAGCTCGCGGTACGCGAGACACACGATTGCCGACGAGTCGAGTCCGCCAGACAGGCATGAACCGAGTGGTACGTCCGCGCGCAGCCTGAGCCGCACACTATCCTGAAGAAGATCGCGGAAGCGGGTTGCGGCATCCGTAGCGGACCCGGAGAATCGCTCCGGTGTGAGCGTGTACCACTGGCTGGTCTCGACTACGGGGTCGGATACGTCGAGGCGCACAGTCGCCGCGCTGCCACCCAGGAGCTGCGACACCGATTCATCGAACGTCCACGTGGACACGTCCATGAGTCCGGTGACCAGAAAATCACGGGCGGTCGCGCGGTCCAGCCTTGGCCTGAAGCCGGGCAGCGAACGCAGCTGTTTTATCTCCGACGCAAACGCCAGAAAGCTTCCGACGCGAGCGTAGTAAAGCGGCTTAACCCCAAAGCGATCGCGCACGGCGTGCAATGTGCCCCCGCCGCCACGGCCACGTGGATCCAGCATGACGAAAGCGAACATGCCGTTGAATCGGTGCATGCATTCAGGACCCCACTCGGCCCATGCCGCCAACAGGACTTCCGTGTCGGAATGAGATTCGAACCGGTGTCCCAGTTTCTCGAGGTCAGTCCTCAGCTCCACATGGTTGTATATCTCGCCGTTATAGATCACAGCTAGCCCAGTGGACTTGTGAATCATCGGCTGATGTCCGGCGGGCGAGAGGTCGACTATGGACAAACGCCTGTGGCCGAACGCTACCTGCCAGCGTGCAGCCTCGGGTAAGCTCTCCAGCCGGTGAGCGGAACGGGACGCGCTGGCCGTGTCGCGGCCGGCGAAAACGCGGGCAGGGCCGCCGCCGTCCCAGAGCAGGTACCCTTCGTCATCCGGTCCGCGGTGCTGAACCGTCTGAGTAGCCTGCCTTAGCGGTGCTGTTGGCAGTATCGCTCGGGGACCACACCGGACGAGCGCAAGAATACCACACATCGTTAGAGTCTACCCCGCAATACCAAAAATCACGACGGTAGCCTCTTCGCCGCCACCAACGGCCGCATGCGATTGGCGGCCCACAGCCGCACGATCCGGCTCGCCGCAATGGGGGGCGAAAGAAATCGCGCCACACGATGGTACAGATGTGCGTCGTATCCGGACCGAATTGTAGGATCGAGGTGATCGAAAAGCTCCGCGTAACGCAACGCGCATCGGTCGATGCCGAATTCACTCTCGGCGAGTAATCTGGCGCTGGCGGAGCGCACCGACGGTGGAACGCGTGAGGCAGCCATCACATGCTCCGCAGCCTCGTCCACGTCGCCGGCACCATGAACCCAGAGACATCCCCGTGCCAGCGGATGCCCGTCGTAGTCCTCAACGCCGCTTACCCGGCTTGCCACTACAGCGCACCCGGCCGCTAGCGCCTCCATCATTGCCACCGGCATACCCTCGAAGTTGGATGGCAGAACCAAGACATCGGCCCATGCCAGCTTGTTCCGAACATCCTCCGCTGTGAGCCAGCCTGTCATGCGAATTGTTTCAGTCAGGCCCGCGGCGCGCACTGCCGCTCGCACGTCGTTGGCCGCGTCCCCATCACCGACGATCTCCATCTCGTACGGTAGTCCCCGGGCGCGCAAAGCAACGCCAAGGCGTGGAAGATCGCTTACGCGCTTCTGGCGCTCCTCCAGCCGCCCGACCCAAACGAGACGCAGAGGAGAGTCAGCCGGCCGTGGACGTCGAACGGCAGCCGTCAGATTGGTGCCGCAGGGGATCGTGGCGGCTGGAACTGTTCCTTCGGCACGCTGCACTGCTCGCTCGCGCACGCGATGCGACACACCCACAACGGCTGCGAGCGACCGCCGGTAACGCAGTACAAGGTCGTAATAATGCGCCTCATCCGAATGCGCGACGCCTACAAACGGATTGCGGTGTGCGACGCAAGCCGCGGCCATCCAGGCGGCTGAATCGTCTGAGACGATCAGCGGCACGCCTGCAGGCACTGCGCTGGTAATGGCTTCGGAATAGACTTGCGCGCGAGAAGGTTCCGTACCGAACTCGAACTTGGCGCCAACCTCAGGCGCAATTACCACGGGACGCAGCTCGGTTGGCTCCCTCTCTATGAGCTCCAGAATGGTCGGCCGGCCACCAGCGCTGACGAACGGTTTTCGTGGTCGCGGAACCATGAACCAGCATTGGCCACCCTGACGCTGCC
Organism: Gemmatimonadaceae bacterium; assembly: GCA_046261975.1. Classification (GTDB taxonomy): domain Bacteria; phylum Gemmatimonadota; class Gemmatimonadetes; order Gemmatimonadales; family Gemmatimonadaceae; genus JBHENQ01. The sequence continues at coordinate 30,375 of JBHENQ010000150.1, forward strand.
ACTCCGATGCAAGCTCTACCATCCACCGCGTGATACCTCCACGATGGTACGGATTGCATACCAATCCGAGTGAGCGATGCGAGAACCCGTTCGTACTAGCGGACGCCATCGTGGGTGGCTGATCTCGCTGACCGGAGTTCAAGGTGGGCACCGGCGTACTCGTACTGTTTTCCGCACCCGGCGCATACTTCTGATGTAGCGCTCGCAGGCGTTGCGTCGAGGGCCAACCTCAGACCGCATTGACACATCCAGCCAATGCGACGGGCCGGCACGCCAGCCACAAGAGCGTAAGCCGGTACCGGATTAGTTACAACCGCGCCGGCTGCCACAAACGAGTACTCACCAAGCTCGTTTCCACACACCACCGTCGCATTCGCGCCAATGGACGCGCCACGGCGAACAAGTGTGGGCAGGTACTCGTGCTTACGTGAAACGTGACTGCGAGGATTGATGACGTTCGTGAACACCATGGACGGCCCCAGGAAGACGTCATCTTCGCATTCGACCCCTTCATATATGCTCACGTTGTTCTGGACCTTCACGTTGCGGCCAAGCCGGACGCCTGGCATCACGACAACATTCTGACCGAGGCTGCAGGCTTCCCCGATCACCGCACCGGAATTGACGTGACAGAAATGCCAGATTCGGGTGCCCTTCCCCACTACCGCACCTTCATCAACGTAGCTGGACTCATGAACGGAATACCCGGCGGAAACCGCTCGCATCTCGCTCACCGCGCGGCTTGTTCTCTCGCGAATGTCCGGAGCGGCAGTGATACCTCCTTGCCGGTGCGCGCCGATTCGTATATACCCAGCAAGAGCTCCAGAGATTTTCGTCCCTCGCGACCGTCGGTTCCGGCCGAGGCTTCGCCTCGAAGCACTCGGACAACGTTCTCGTAGTACGGACCGTGTCCGGAACCGTACACTGACAGCGGATCCGTAGCCGCTCTCAAGCGCTCCGCCTCGGCGTCGTCCTCGTCGCCATCCGCGAACTCCCATTGCTCGATCCTATTGAGCGCGGTGCCCCCGACCTTGACTGTCCCCTTTTCGCCTATGACCGTGATGGAGCCTTCCATGTTGCGCGGGTACGTGAGCATCGTGACTTCGATCGTGCCCAGAGCCCCGCTGCGGAATCGAAGGATTGCTACCCCTGTGTCCTCCGACTCGATTCGACGCGCTAGCGTCGCGGTTTTTGCCATCACCGACTCGACGGGTCCAACCAGCCATTGAATCATGTCCACATAGTGGCTGGCTTGGTTCATGAAGGCGCCACCATCGAACTCCCAGGTACCTCGCCACGGTGCCGCATCGTAGTAGGACTGCGGACGCTGCCATCGCACCGTTGTGTTGGCGAGATAGATACGTCCGAACCGGCCCCGATCCAGGGCGCGCTTGAGAAGCTGAATGCCCGGATTGAGGCGGTTCTGCTTGACCACGAAGAGATGCACGCCGGCACTATCGCAGGCCCGCACCAACGCGTCCGCCTCTTCGATCCGAGTTGCCATCGGCTTCTCGCAAATAACGTGTTTGCCGTGTTCGGCTGCCATGATGCCGTGTCTCGGATGTAGGCCGCTCGGCGTGCAAACGACGACCGCATCGCTGGTGATCTCAGACAGCATTTGCGAGTAGCTGGTGAATGCGGGTGCCCGAACCCGCTGTCCTGCCGCGCCTGCTCGTTCTTCGATTTCGTCGCACACAGCAACCAATTGGAGACTCTGATTCGCACCAATCGCTTCGAAATGGCGCTCACTAATGCGGCCGCATCCGACCAGGCAGAACCGAATCGGGCTCGAGCTGCTCACGAGTTGCCCATTCGGTGCCTGGTGTCTGTAGGGAAAACGCCGGTAGCGCTTCGCGTGCCGAGCGTGCGCTCTACGGAATCCCTGAGACGTTGCGCACGCGCCGGGCCGAGAACTGCCGATGCTGCGCGCAGCGGCCATCGCCCGCGAAGCTGCAGTTCCGGATAGACCTCGCGCGAAAGGTCGAGGAATCCTTCCGCGATATCGGGCAACTCCTGCCTTAACTCACTCCAACGGTCAAAGCAGTAGTGACCCAATGCCTCGCGCGCTGCAAAGTCCAAGCGGTCTGAAGCGCGCAGGCGAGCGACGAAGTCACGTCGAAGCAGGAGCGCCGCGGTAGCCTTGGCGTGCGACCCGCCGATCCGGCCCTCGCGTTCTCCGTAATGCTGCCGGTACAATGCCCGCGGACCGGGCACACCGACGATTCCGGCGGCGCTTATCAGCATCCGGAAGAGAAGGTCCACATCCTGATTGAGAGCAAGGCCTTCGGTATGACCACCTACGCGTCTCAGCGCCTCAGATCGCCACAGGATGGCATGCGGAGCAATGTACCAACCGCGAAGCAGGCGCACGAGATGCGTCGCTGAACCCACGGATGCTTCCAGTGGGTACACACCGTGTTGTGGGCGCACAGCGCCTTCACGAAATTCTCCATCTGAGCAGAACACGTCCCACGGTCCGTACGCCCCGTCGGCATTCGGGTGCGACTCGAGCGCCAGATGCTTTGGTGCGAAAAAGCCCGGCTCGATCAGATCGTCGGAGTCGAGCAGTAAGATCGTGGCTGCCGTCGAGGCGGCAATGCCATGATTTCGGGCGACGGCCGCTCCTTGATGCGCCTGCCTAAGAACGACCACATGCGGATACTCTTCGGCGATCAGGTCGGCGCCGCCATCCGTCGAACCGTCGACGACGACTATGATCTCCAGCGAGACACTCAGATGGTGTGAGGCTTGTAGTGAGTTCAGCGTGTGGCGAACCAATGATGCGCGATTCCAAAGCGGAATCACAACGCTCGTCGCGTACGTCGGCGCGGCGCTCAACTGCTTTCCGTCGGTATTGTCAGTCATGGCGAAGGAATCTCAGCTCGCGCCGAAACAGGCTTCAGTTACTGTCCGTCCGATCCTGAATCGCTCGCCGGTGTACGCAACCACCGCGCGAAAAGACACTCCGCCTATCAGATGGTTTCGCTCGTCGCGTATCGCCCCACTCGGGCTCAATGCCTGATCACAGCTAGCCGCGAAATACAAGACGCCGACAGGCAACTGCCCGCTGCGAGTCTGTTGGATGACGCCGCGAAGTCCCCAACTTTGGACGGCGGGAGTGCTAAAGGTGCCAAATACGTCGGGAGCCACTACGAGTACACTTCCGGTCCGGATCGTGTCTGGTAGGTCGGCCACTACAGCTGCCGCAGCACGCGTCAGAGCCGCGCCGGCAGCCATTTCGCTGAGATACTTCCTCTGCGCGAGGCCGCTCCAGGCAATCAGCAACACCGCAGTGACTGCTGCGACAAGTGGCCGCCACGAGGCGAGGGCGCCGATGCTCAGTGCAATCCCGAAAGCCAGGAAAAATCCTGGCAAGTAAAACATTCGGGACACCAGCGGCACCCCGGGAGAGGCAAGCGCCTGCGGAAGCATGGCCGCATAGGATGCGGCCAAGCAAGCCACGATTAGCGGAACGCGTCCCGCCACGCGCAGGCGAGGACCACTTCCAACAACTTTCTGGAGTCGGAAGCTTGCAAGGTACCGGTAGGTCGCAACGATCAGCAGTCCGAGCGCCATTGCCGACACCAGGGCGCCCGGTGTCAACTTCAACCAGCCAGTGGCGGCACCCCGGCCAATCTCAACGACTCGCCACACGTGATGCTGCACGAAACCCATCCAGAGACGTTCCGCCGCTCCAGCAAAGACCGAAAACTGTGCGGCATGAGCAGACGTGTCAGGGCCAGTGCGCGCTGCAACGTAACCCGATCCAAGCATGACCCCTAGCCACATCGCAGCCGCTACGCTGGATACCACAACCACGATCACAGCCTGCCGCCGGCCGGCCAACTCACTCCGCGCACGAAAGAGCGCCAGTACCAGAACGAAGGCTGGGATGGCCAGCAGAGCCTGCTCGTACATGAGATAGGCGACAATCTGTGCGCCAAGTGGGATCAAAATCACGCGCAGCGTAGGATCCCGCTCTTGCCAGAGCAAACTCGCGTAGAACCCGCATGCGACCGCGACAAAGCCCACGGAAAGCGCCTGATGCGCGACGTTCAGCATCGTCCACGCTTCGACCGATGTAGGCATCAGTGCGAAAAGGATCGTCACTAACACGGCTATCGGGAATGGTGATTTGAACACCAGTCGCACGGTGCTGTATATCGCGACGAGGCTCACCGTACGCACCGTGGCCACGACCCAGATGACGCGGTCGTCCATGGCTCGAGCAGCAGTGTAAAGAAGATCGAGAAGAGCGATGCCGAGTGGACGCGCGCCCCACCCGTACTCGTCCATGAAGCGCCTGAAGATATCACCCGATTCCCATTGAAGTAGCATGTAGTCGTCGCCGAGAGGTGGAATCCGCCGCACAAGATCGAAATTCACAAGCAGCAGCAGGCTACTGACCGCGACCAGTGCCGCAAATCCTGAGACCACCACTCTCGGTTGGTTAGCATCAACGTGCGTATCGACTGACCGGGCTGAGTTGTCATCATATCCGGCTACAAACGCAGTCGGCGCTTTTCCCAAAGCCGAGATCAAAAGACCGCTTGAATGCCAGCCGCCGCCCGCCGCGAAAAACCAGCCATTCGCCTAGGGCTTCTGAGCAGCGATAAACATTGTGTCGCCAAGGTCGAGCCAAAGGCCGACCTGCCGGGCTCGCAATTCGCCGATGACCCCCAGCGAAGCTGATGCGAGACGACCTCCTATACGCCCACGCATACGAATCGACGCCAGAATATTGAACAGCGAATGGTAGTACGCCGCTGTCTCGAAACCCGTAACCACAAAACCAAATCGCGAGAGCATTCGTGACATCGTGTGCCGAGAGAAGTAATTGAGATGTGAGGGCGGATGGATCTGTCGCCAACGCTTTCCGCGTAAACGGGCGTTACGGGATCCGATGTCACCGGTTGTGAGGAAGAGCATACCCTTGGGGACCAGAACATCGAAAGCTCGCTCGACGAACGCATCCGGCCGCTCTAGATGCTCAATCGTGTCCCACATACAAACGACATCGAAGGGAGCACGCGGGAAGTCGAGTGTGCTGAAGTCTCCCACGCGAGCAGCCAGCCCAAGCGTTTCTCGGGCATGCTCTATCGGCGCGCCAGCAATGTCGACGCCCTCCACCAGGTCGAAATGCGCTCGCGCCTCGTCCAGAAAGAATCCATACGCACAGCCAACCTCGAGCAGGCTACCCCTAAGGGACTGAAATCTTGACATCTGCGAAAGGTGCCGCCGCATGGAGCGGCGAAGGGCACTTTCCTGACCGAGATAGTCCGGGTATTCGGCACCGGAAAAGTACTCCTCGTTGTAGATCTCCTGTACATCGAGCTGCCCGACGTCGCGAAAAGCAATAAAGCCGCAGGCAGTGCAGCGCTCCAACCTGCCGAGGGTCTTGACGAAGGGAGCACCGGTGGCGCACGCAACACAGAACGCCCCCGCTACTCCCGCTGCCGTCAAGGGCGCTCGCCCGCCCGGGTGCGCACGCGACTCAATACATACGGCGGCCTGGAACGCACCTCATTGTAAATGCGGGCGACGTAAACGCCGATTATGCCAAGGAATGCCAACGTGATGGAGTTCAGCAGCAGTGTGACCGATACGCTCGAAGCCCAGCCGGGGGGCGTGTCCTCGCCAAGGATCAACCAGAGCAATATGAACATTAGATAGAGCGTACTGAGCCCCACTGCTGCAGTGCCGATCAGCAGTCCGATGTGGAGTGGAGCATCCGAGAAGTCGAAAAACGCACGCATGAACAGTCCGAGAAGTTGCTTGAAGCCGTATTGCGATGTCCCCGCTGCCCTTTCGGGAGCAACGTACCGCACAACGCATTGCCGAAAGCCAACCCATGGGGTCAGCCCTCTGTACAGACGAGCTTTCTCCGGGAGAGCGCGAATGGCTTCGAGAGCCGTGCGATCAAGGAGGCGGAAATCGGATGCCTGGGGGATGATGTCGACTTGTGAAACACGCGATATGAGACGGTAGGCAATTCGCGTAGTAAAGGACCGTACTGGCGAGAGTCCCTTTGTGACAAGCTTGGAGGTGTGGACCACGTCAAAGCCTTGACGCCACGCTTCGAATAGCTCCACAAGCAGCGCGGGGGGATGCTGAAGATCTGCGTCCATGCTGACCACAATGTCCGCGTCAGCGTGGTCGAGTCCCGCTGTGAGCGCAGCCTGATGCCCGAAGTTTCTCGAGAGCAGCAAGTATGAGACGCGCCGATCGCGTTGATATAGCGCCTCGAGGACGGCCGACGTACCGTCACGGCTACCGTCGTTAACAAAGAGGATACTCGCTTTCGCATCGAGCTGATCCAGCACCCGACAGAGTTCTTCGTGGAGACGTGCGAGTACCGCCTCTTCGTTGAATACGGGAATCACCACACAGAGGCTTGGCGGGGCTGAAGACCGGGGCTCAAGCGGAATCGAAAGCGGAAGGATCGGCTCAATGTCTGGAGTTTCCGGCCTTCGACTCGTCTCTCCCAAGTTGACTTCTGGCGTAGCACTCACTGTCATCACTCGTGGTACTGCAAGATGTCGTCTATCACGTCGTCGAGCGTGCGCGTTGTCGCGAAGCCGATCAACGACTTTGCCTTGGCGAGGTCGGGCACGCGGCGTTCCATATCCTCGAATCCGGGCCTGTAAGCTACGTCATACGGGACGAAGCGGATTTCGCTCTGCGACCCAAGGCGGCCTCGTATACGCTCCGCGAGAGCAAGAATCGTGATCTCCTCGTTGGCTCCGAGATTCACTACC
>JBHENQ010000151.1:0-10085 GCA_046261975.1 Gemmatimonadaceae bacterium
GTATAACGTGGCTGCAGAACTAGTAGTCAGCCCCACCTGAGTCGCGTGTCGCCTTTCTTGACTCGCACTTCCACGGGACTCATGCAGAACCCTCTCCTCGCGATTACCGCGATCTTTCTCGTCATCACGGCAGCGCCGGCGTGCTCGCCACGTATGCGGACAGGCGACGCGCCGACCGCCACCCTCTACTACGTGTCAGCGAACGGGAATGACGCGACGGGCACGCCGAACGATCGCACCAGGCCATATCGCAGCCCTCGAGGAGCGTACGCGCACATTCCAGCAGACATTACTCGTGGAACGGGTGACCACGTCATCCAGTTCATGGACGGTACGGTGTACGGCCAGCTCCGGATGACACCCAGGATCACGGACAACGGTCACCGGCTCATCTTGCAAGCAGCCGAAGGGGTGACGCCGACCATGGACGCGCATTCGGCTGCCGACGGCAGCGCGGGTAAAGCTGTCGACAACCCTGCCCTGCGCATCGAAGCGAGTCATGTGGTCGTGCGCGGAGTGCGCTTTAACAACACCAGCATCGACACCACGGTCGGGCGCAGCTTTGGAGGAGGTGAGGTCATGGTGCGGCTTGACGGTTCGCACGTGATCCTCGCAGACAATTACTTCGACGGTAGAGAGCGGGCTCCCACGATCACCGACATGTTTCTCCTCGTTTGCCACACGGCTTCGGAAAATGTCATTGCTGGCAACCGTTTCGACTTTTCAGGAGGCAAGGGGCTCATTTACGTCGGCGCGGCGTGCACAGGCCGATCGCCGGGCCGGCAGATCATTCGGAACAACGTTCTCTCCCGGTTCGGAAACAAACCACAGGCCATCTGCGCAGCGATCAACTTCGGCGGCTTGCGCGGCACCTTTGCGGGGAACAACTCGGTCGTCGAGAACAACACGATCTACGACAACGGTGGTGGATGCTACGGTCTGCTCAATACGAACACATCGGCCGTGACGGTCCGCAATAATATCTTCAGCAAGATCACTGGACACCGTTATGCGATCGGCTGCAGCGGCGCGGATGGTTCGTCTTCGGGCGTCGCGCACAACTCGGTGATGTTCGGGAATACGCATGACGTCGAGTCGACATGTGGCGGTGGCGGCTGGACGCTCAGCACCTATTACGCGGAAGACCCGCACTTCGTCGACCCGTCCGCATCACCTCCTGATCTGCACGTGCAGTCGCCTACCGGCTCGCGAAGGATTGGCACGGCAAGGTGGCATGTGGATAGTCACTGCAGCGTGGCGATCGACAAGGCCCCCGTGACCGATGCGTTCGACGCGGAGCCCTCGCCGAACGGCGGCCGGCGCAATCTTGGAGCGTACGGCAACACCTCCGAAGCTTCGAAGTCGTGTGGTCGGTGATCCTGACGCGGTTGCCTCCATGCCAAGAGTAGCGACATGGGTATCGCAGGACGCCGCGGGCTAACTGAGCTTGCTGCTGACGGGCGGATTGTGGAAGCGCGTTGCGCTCGCATCTTATCGGTGGCGCCCGCAGCAGAAGCCTGGCGTTATCCCTACGTCATGCGAGGGGCTAGATTCCGGTCATGATCGCCCGTGCCCTGACCCGTGACGAGGTGGCAGCCTGCCTCGTCGACGCTCAAGCCGAGATTCTCGGATTGGGCGTGAGACGCTTGGCGCTGTTCGGTTCCGTCCAGCGAGATACCGCGCGCGCGGACAGCGACGTGGACGTGCTGGTTGAGTTCCAGCCAGGCCAGAAGACGTACGATCATTTCGTCGCGCTCGGCGATCTGCTTGAGCGCGTGCTGAGTCGACCGGTAGAGCTCGTCACAGCCGAATCACTGTCGCCCTTCCTGAAGCCGCACATCCTCGCGGAAGCCAAGGATGTCGTTCGAGCCGCTTGAGTTCCTGCGGCATATTCTCGTGGAGTCCGACTATCTACTTGCGGCCAGCGCCCAGTTGACGCGCGAGCAGTTCGAGCGCGACGAGACGTTGCAGCGTGCCGCGGTGCGCAGCTTGGAGATCATCGGCGAGGCCTCCAAGCGCATTCCCGCGGACCTGCGTGCTCGACATCCCGAGGTGCAATGGCGCGCGATGGCGGGCATGCGCGATCGCCTGATTCACGACTACTTTGGCGTCGACCTGGACCTCGTCTGGGACGTGCTTCAGCACAAGATTCCGGAATTGCGGGCGCAGATCCATCGGATCCTCGCGGCGGCATAACAACTCACTCGTTCATCGATGGCGCGCGTCCTCCAGCCACAAGTCCTCCATGTGGTAAACCACGTCTGTGTCATATGGGCTGCTGAGGCCCTGGAGATCTCTAAGGGCTACCTTCGTACTGGGTGATCTCGCGATCTCATGAGCCGTTCGCATCATCCAGCGATAGTTCGTCCATGAGCCGGAACGGGTATGTCCGCCAGGGAGAGCTCAAGCCTCTGATCCGACGGTGCGCCACCGACGTCCGCATGAATGGCGTGAGGTACGTGGCTGGCACCTCCTCCCGAAAAATCTCCCGCAACTCAGCGAAAATACGATCCATCTCGGCCGGGTCCACAGTGACATTGGAGCGGTTCACAAGCTCCACCACCCTTGCGTTCAAGTAGCCCAGGCCACGGGTGCGGGCAAAGTTGGTGTCGTCGAGCCCCCAGCGATTGTAGAGAGGAGAGTCCCCGATGATGGCCGCCTGGAAGTCGGCCGTCCTCATCTTCTCGCGAATCTGGCGCTCGTCGTGGATCTGTAGCGTCATGTCGACGCCTACGCGCCGGAGCTGTTCCCGCACGTACACGGCCGTCTGTTGACTGGTGGCGAGCACGATGAAGCGAAACGCCACTCCTTCCCGCTGGCGGACCCCGTCGCAACTCTGTTCGCGCCAGCCGGCTGCATCGAGCAGGGCGCGTGCCTGCGCGGGATCGTAAGGCAACGGCTCCCCCAGCTCGCCGCGGTGGAGCTGCCGCCGCGTCACAGGTCCGTCTGCGAGAGGCGCGTCCTCGGGCAAGTGTTGAAGTTGCGCCAATTCGCGGCGGTTGATCGCAAGCGTCATCGCACGCCGCACCCGAACATCCCGGAACAAGGGGTCCCGATGCTGCCAAGCGATGGTCGCGAACCCGGGATAGTCGGTCGAGTGATACAAACGAAAGCGCGGGTCTGCCGCCGGCGTGGGGATCCACGCGGGGTCCACGCGAGTGATCGCGTCCACATTTCCCGCCAGCAGATCGGCCAGCCCGCCCTGTCCCACGAACTTGGCTATCACGCGACCGATGCGCGGTTTGCCGGCGTAGAAGTCCGGGTTCGTCTCGAACTCCATCATCGTCTGGGGCTCGTATCGGACGAACCGGTAGGGACCGGCGCCGACAGGGTGTTTCCAGAAATCCCATTCCCAGAACTGCTTCGTGTCGAGGTGCTCCAACAGGTGCCTGGGGAAATGCGGGTACTCCCACCGATAGTCGGTCCACATGCGCCCCCCGCTGGCGCACCCTCACCGTGTGGTCATTCAGGACGTCGATCGACTCGAAAGAACCGGGGGCAAACTCCAACACGTCCCGACTGCACAGGAGCTCGAGCCAGAACTTGATGTCGTGGGCGGTAAGCGGGTGACCGTCGTGCCAGCGTACGCCTTGCCGAAGGTAGTACGTCCAATCCCGGAAATCGGGCGAATGCTCCCAACGCTCGGCGAGCCGGCCTTCATATTCCCCATTGGGGTTCAGGGCCATGAGCGGGATGGACGTGACCCAGAGTTGCTGGGCGTCCAGCTGCAACGACTCTTCGCCGGGCACGCCCACGATAACCCTCGATGGCCGCGACTCCACGGACTCTTTCCGCTGGTCGCAACCCGTGGCGACGTATGCCAGCGAACCGGCTGAGACTTGGATGAAACGGCGGCGGTCGAGCGCGCGGAGCAACGCCGACTTTTGTTGTGATGTCATGATCCTTTTCCGATCCCGCGGGCCAGTTCTGGTTTGTTTCATCAGTTGCGCTCCTCCTCGATCCACAAGTGCTCCACCGTTCCGTAGGCCAGCGGATTGGCTCTGAACGGAGTGCTCAGGCCCTTGACTCTCCGGTGTGCGACGTACGTCTCGACATCCAGGACGAGATAGGTGAACGGCAGGTCTTCGCGAAAGATCGTCATCAAGCCGCGAAAGATCTCGTCCACTTCGTCAGGGTTCTGTGCGTTCTGCGCCGCGTCGAGCAGCTGGATTACGCGGGCATTGCGGTAGCCGATCGGAGAGTCCTCGCCGAAGAAGTGCACGAGATTGTCAATGCTGGACCAAAGACCAACGAGTGCCGCGTCGAATTCCCCTGCTCTCGCCCGCTCACCCGCGACGCGAGGCTCCAGTGTCGTGATGTCCATCCGGATCCCCACCTGCCGGAGCTGGGCCTGAACGTACACTGCTGCCGCTTGCCAACCATCATCTACGATTAGCGGAAATCTGAACTCTCGACCGTCTCGCTCCCGCACTCCATCGCCATCGAGGTCTCGCCAGCCGGCTTGAACGAGCAGCTCGCTCGCCAGCTCACGGTCGTACGGCAGCCCCTCCGGTAGCGCGCCCTGCCAGTATTGACGCTCGGTATAGACCACATCGACGATGGGGAGCTTTTCCCACATGTTGAGCACTTGATGGAGCTCGCGCCGATTGATGGCAAGCGTCAGTGCCCGACGCACACGGGGATCGCTGAAGAGGGGATTCCGCTGATTCCAGAGGATGAGTCGTAGACCCTTGATGTCATCCCAGATCTCATAGTACATGCGAAAACGAGGATCGCCCTTGATCGCAAGCCCCTCAGCCGCCCCCCTGCGAAAGTGACTCACTGCATCCACGTTGCCGCTCAGGAGCTCCGTCACGGACGGGGGACCGAACTTGACGATCAACCGCTCGATCTTCGGCTTGCCCAGGGCGTAATCGGGGTTCGCCTCGAACTCGATCGAGGTTTTGGGCACATGCCGGACGTAGCGGTACGCGCCGTTTCCCACCGGGCGCGTCCAGAACTCCCAGCTGTTGAACTCAGAGGGATCGAGATCTTCCAGCAGATGCTTCGGGAAATAGACGGTCGCTTCCGGGCTGGTACGGGCAAAGCCCTTGTTGTACGTGATGACGACTGTGCTGTCGTCGAGGACGGTGACGGAGATGGCGCCGGGTGGCCGTTGCAGGACTGCGGGATGACTCAGGAGGTCCATCGTAAACTTGACGTCGTGAGCGGTGACGGGCACTCCGTCGTGCCACCGCACGTCCGTGCGAAGGTGGTAGGTCCAGGTGCGGTAGTCGCTCGAGTGGTCCCAGCTCTTCGCGAGCCGACCCTGCCATTCCCCGTTCTCATCGGGTACCGCCATCTGGAGAAAGACGATGCCTTTCGGCCAGCGCCGCTCGTCACCGGGGTAAAGCACCGTGAGAGTGGAGCCAGCGGCGTGTGCTCGCTCGCCCCGGCTGCAATGGATACCTGCAAGCGCGACGAGGCAAACGCACAGGCCAACCATCCAGCGGGCCGATGCGACGCGGCGTACAAAGATCATGGCATCCTCCTTTGGAACGCCGTGTGACCTCCAATCGCTCGGCGCTTGCAGGCAAGCCCGTGCTCTCCGGAATTATCAGCGCTCATCTTCCAGCCACAGGTGCTCCATCCACACCGTCGGCTCCGCCCGGTAGGGGCTGCTCAGGCCGCGGACCCGACGGCGCGCGGCGACGTGCAGCACACCCGGATGGAGGAACGTCGTCGGCAAGTCCGCCTGGAAGATGGGCATCAGGTTCCGATAGATCGCGTCCAGCGAATCCGGGTGGAGTGTCCGGCGCGCAGCCTCGAGTAGTTTCCACACGCGAGGGTTGCGGTACCCGATCGGCGACTCGGGGCCGAACATTTTGAGCTGGCCGAAATTCCCGTCCAGCTCGTTCCCGAACGTGCGGATCGTCGCGTCGAACTCCCCGGCCCGAATGCGTCGTCGTACCAGGTTGAGGTCCAGCCGATAGATCTCCATCCGGGCGCCGATGCGTCGCAGCGCGTCCTGCACGAAGATTGCCTCCGGCTCCTCCTCCGTTGAGATCAACATACGGAAGGTGAGCGCCTTACCATGCCGCTCTCGCATGCCATCCCCGTCCTCGTCGCGCCATCCGGCGAGCTCCAGCAGTTCCCTGGCACGGGCAGGATCGTGTGGCAGCGGCTCCGGAAGCCTGCCGCGCCGGAACTGCCGCGAAGTGGAGAGGACATCTACAATCGGAAGGTCCTGCGGAAGGTTGAGAACGCCCAACAACTCGCGCCGGTTGATCGCCAACGTGAACGCGCGACGCACCCTCGCATCCCTGAGAGCCGGATGCTTTTGGTTCCATGCGATAGCGCGGAGCTGGTCATCGAAAGCCTCGTGGTATACCGCGAATCGGGGATCTCTGGACACCTTGAGTTTCTCGGTTGAACTCAGGTACGCGGCCGCGTCCACCTCGCCGCTGAGAAGATCCGTCAGCCCGGTGTTGCTCGTGAGCTTCAGGATTACCCGCTGGATCCTCGGCTTCTCGCCGAAGTAGTTGGAATCCGCCTCGAGCTCCACGAATGTTTGAGGCACGTGCTTCACGTAGCGATACGGACCGTTGCCGACGGGCCGCGTCCAAAAATCCCACTGCGCGAACGCCTTGGGCGGCAACTTTTCCAGCAAATGCTTGGGGTAATAGACTCTCCAGGTGCTAAGCGGGGCGGCGACACTCTCTCCATAACTGACGGTATACGTGCTGTCATTGCGCACCTCAACCGTCGAGGAGCCGGGCCGATCCCAAAGCACGTCCGGATGCGCGAAAAGATCGTGCGTGAACTTTACGTCGTGCGCCGTCACCGGCACGCCGTCATGCCAGCGGACGTCCGTGCGCAGGTGGATCGTCCAGCTGCGGTAATCCGGCGAGTGTTCCCATTGCCGAGCGAGGCGGCCCTCCAATTCGCCGTGTTCGTCTAAAGCGACGAGCGGCAGGAAGACGAGGAACTTGGCGGGCATTTCCCAATACGGACCGAACACGCGCTCGTCACCGGGATACGAGACCGTGATGCTGGACGGCCCGCGCTCCTCGTCCCTGCCGCATCCGATCCCGAGCAATAGAAGGGTGCACGCCAGCAGCAGCGGCCAATGGAGTCGTCCGGCGGTGCTCACCGCGGCACCTCTTCCTCCACCCACAGTTCCTCCATGTTGGTGTTCGCATCCGCCCGGAACGGTGTGCTCAGCCCCCGCACCCGCCGGTGGGCGAAGGTGACCTGAGGCCGAAAGACGAGGCGGGTCAGCGGCAACTCCGCGCGGAAGATTTCGGCTAGCTTATGGTAGAGACGATCCTCCTCATTCGGATCGGCCGTGGCCATGATCCGGTCAATGATCTCGAAGGCTGCCGGGTTCCGATACCCGGCCCGGTTCCCCCTCCCGAAGCTCCGCGATTGGGCATGCGCTCCTGGTTGGTGGTTGAAGAGGAGGGCTTCGAAGTCTCCAGCCGAGAGATTCTTCCACATCAGCGCCTCCTCCAGCATTACCACTTCCATCTGCACGCCGACCCGGCGCAGGTACTCCTGGACATGAATGGCGAGCTGCGGCGCCCCCTGCTCGTTCCACACCTTGGCGGTGAACCGGAAGGGACGGCCTGCGCGCTCCCGCACTCCATCCCCATCGCGGTCGACCCACCCGGCCACTTCCAGAACCCGGCGCGCCTCGTCCGGGTCGTACGGGAGGGCTTCCTGGAACTCCCCCCGGCGGGCCTGCTGCCACGTTCTCGGCGCATCCGTGATGGGGGCCTCCGGCGGCAGGTTCAAGAGGCGGGCGAGTTCCGGCCGATCGATAGCCAGGGTGAGGGCGCGCCGCACGCGAGGATCCCGAAAGAGCGGGTGGTCGGTTCTCCAGAAGATCGCCCACGCACCATAGGGGATACCGTAATAGACTCGGAAGCGGGGATCCTGGCGGATTCTGGGGACCTGCAGGAGGTCACCGCTGGCGATGTCCACGTTCCCGGCGAGGAGTTCAGTGAGCCAGGCGTCCCCCACGAACTTGAGAATCACCCGGTCGATCCGGGGTTTCCCGCCATAGTAGTCCGGGTTCGCCTCGAACTCCATCAGCGTTTGCGGCACGTGGCGCACGAAGCGGTAGGGACCGTTCCCCACCGGGCGCGGCCAATACTCCCACTTCCAGAACCGCTTAGGATCCAGGCCCTCCAGGAGGTGCCTGGGATAATAGACGATGTAGTCCATGTAGTTGTGCTTCTCGGCCCGGATCGTCACCGTGGAGTCGTCGACGACGGTCACCTTCTCGATCCCGAACCCGGTAAGGCCGGCTTCACCCAGGAGATCGAGGGTGAACTTCACGTCGTGGGCGGTGGTGGGGACTCCGTCCTGCCAGCGGACATCGGTCCGGAGGTGGTAGGTCCACTCCTTGAAGTCGGCGGAATGCTCCCAGCTCCGGGCGAGTTGGCCCTCGAGCTCCCCCCGCTCGTTCTGCTTGGCGAGGGGAAGGAAGAAGAGGAAGTCGAGGCTCACAGCGTCCGGGAGGATGTCACGAACGTCCCGGACCGCCATGACCACCATGGAGCCGCGGGAATAGGCCAGATCACCACGCCGGCGGCATCCCGCGGAGGCGAGGGCCAGAGAACCGGCGCACAGTTGCATGAATTCGCGCCGGTCGATCGGGGTTCGCCGGGCATTTTGGTTTTGTCCCATCAGTGGTTCCGATCTTCCAGCCAAAGCTCCCCCGCGTACCATAGCGGGTCATCGCGATATGGACTGCTCAGCCCGCGCACACGGCGATGCGCCACGGTTGTCCGCACCAGCGGATAGAGAAATGTCACAGGCAGCTCCGCCTGAAACACCGGCATCAGTTCGGAGTAGAAGCGATTGACTTCACGCGGATCGAATGCCGCCGCGGCTGAGTCCAGTAGGGCAGCCGCACGTGTGTTGTGGTACCCGATGCGCGAATTAGATCCGAAATAGTCTCGGTGACCCCCATCACCGGTCAGAGCGTTGTTCACCGCGCCGATGCTCGCATCGAAGTTGCCCTTCCTGACCCGCACCGAAACGGCTTCCGCCTCGAGAGTGACGATATCCACGGTGACGCCGACAGCGCGCAGCTGCGACTGGATGAACACCGCTGCGTTCGCGAAGCTCTGGTCCGGCTGAACGAGAACGCTGAAGCGGAATTGTTTGCCGTTGCGATCGCGGACACCGTCGCCGTTGGTGTCACGCCAGCCGAGGCTGTCGAGGAGTGCCTTCGCGGCCTGAGGGTTGTACGGCAGTCCCGAGGGAAATCCGCCACGATAGAACTGCTCGTGAGTAAAGAGCACGTCGAACGTCGGCACGTCGGCAGGCAGATTCAGCGTTTCGAGCAGTGCACGCCTGTCGATCGCGAGCGTCAGCGCGCGACGAACCGCGGGATCCGCAAAAAGCCGGTTGCGATGATTCCAGATCACCGCGCGGACATGATCGGGCTTGACTGCCGTATAAACGCGAAACCGGTCGTCACCGCGAAGCTTCAGAATATCTGCTTCCCGGATCCACGGAATCGCATCGACGTTCCCGCTCAAAAGTTCGGTGATCACAGGCTCACCAAACTTCAGAACGAGTCTATGGATTTTCGGCTTTCCCTCGAAGTAGTCCGGGTTGGCCTCGAACTCCATCATCGTCTTCGGAACGTGCCGGACGTATCGGAAAGGTCCATAGCCGACGGGATGTGTCCAGAACTCCCAATCGTAGAATTTTTTGGGGTCGAGTTTCTGCAGCAGATGCTTCGGATAGATGGGGTCGTAGTAGAGCCAGTATTCGCTGGGCTGTTGACGAAATGTGAGGGTGAATGTCGTGTCATCGATCACGCGAACCAAATACGCGTTCGGGGCCTCGCCAGCCACGTCCGGATTGGCAAGCAGCTCGAGCGAAAACCTGGCGTCCTCCGCGGTTACGGGCTGGCCGTCGTGCCAGCGGACCCCGCTGCGCAAGCGTACTGTGTACGTACGCCAGAACGCCCAGCTACGCTCGTCAACACGCCGCGAATAAGCTGCGGCGCACTATCAAAGTTGCGGCAGGCGAGCGCAGCGAGCCAGCCGCATCCACAGCTTGCGCCGGCAGCTTCATTCGCTCGTTAGGGCGCTCGTAGCGTGTACCGTGTGGAGACGCATTCA
>JBHENQ010000152.1:0-5311 GCA_046261975.1 Gemmatimonadaceae bacterium
GCGTACCGGAGCGAGCGATCGTAGTAGCGGTCTACCAGAATCGCGAACGCATCGGCATCACCACCGAGTACGCGTTGAACCAGCGCGGCGTCGGTCATCCGTCGGGAGTCGGGAGTCGGGAGTCGGGAGTCGGGCCGATTCCCAATCCCTGCTCTATCTGAGAGAACCCCGGTATCGCTAGTAGCGTCACTACGGGTTACAGTAAGGCCAGTTGTGACGGTAAGCCAGACACTAAGGTTTATAACACTAGGAACTAGCTGACAGCTAACAGGTCACTGCTGACAGAACTGAACGGAGTCAATGGTTCGCTGTCACCTGTCACCTGTCACCTGTCACCTGTTCCCTGTTCCCAGCCCCTAATCCCTAGTTTCTATGCGAATTCTAGTCATTCCTCTCCTTCTAATTTCCGCTTTCGCCTGTAATGACGGCGTGGGGCCCCGGCTTGGTAACGATCCTCAGGAGATCGCGCGCAGTTTCGAGGCACTGAGCGATTCGATGTCCTCCGTGGGCAACTTCGATGGTGCGGAAGCAATGCATCATGTTGCCGAGATCGTGAAGCTTACGGGGCGAGTTACTCCACTTGAAATATCCATAGACGGAACACCGATGAGGTTTCTCGCGGTGTCCGAACAGATCGACTATCCCATCTTCCAGTGCAGACAGATGGGTGGGGGAATCGCACCGGGTGGAATTGACAGTTCGACGACGATAGTTGACACGATCACCAGCCCGCTTCCGTGCGAACCCGCAACACAAGACGAGTACTACTCGATGAGGACGCTGATAGCGTGGCAAGCCGACTCGCTGCATCGAATAGTCCGCCTCGTTGCGGACACGGGACGCTCGCGCGCGCCGGACGACATACCGGATGCCATGGTCGGACTTCCCTCGGAAGCGCGGGGCGTAACGAGCGATAGCGGCGGGTCTATTCCACCGGACAGCGCCATCGTCTTCCCCATATTCTACCCCGGCTTCTTTGGCGAATATTTCGTGAGAACTCAGGGTTGGTGGATGGCGACGCAGGGCACCGAGGCCAATTCGCTGGTCTCCCTGAACGGCCCCTGCTCGCGCGATACTCTGGAGCTCGAATGGGCCAGATTCGCCTGCGAGCGATCGCGAATCGCGTTCGAGGTAAGCATGGTGGTCGAACCATCATACCGGATGTTCTCCGACAGCTCGGGTGGTGGGGGTGGTGGAGGCGGAGGGGGTGGCACGCCGCCACCGCTGCCTTCTGTGTCTCACAAGATTGAGATGCGCACCCAGATCGTGGACGGCGTGCGCCTCCGCCTGGTTCAGTTTGAGCCGCCCCCGGGACCCGATCCCATCGTGCGTTATCTTTCGGCAACGCTCGTCGCCAGCGTTGTGAACGGTGCAGTCACGCTCAGGTTCAAAGTCCTGGGTGATTCGCTTTCGGACACGGACATCGAGTTCAGCAGTGGCCAGAACTATGACTTCGAGATCTATACGGCCGGAGGCCAACTGGTCTGGCGGTGGAGCGACGGGAAAGGGTTTACCCTGGCGTTCCAGCGGGTGACGCTCCCAGCGGGAGGGGCGTTGACGTACGCGGAGCAGTGGGGCCCGTTCTCACCGATAGCGGGGAGCTACATAGCCGTCGCGTGGCTGACGAGCACGAACACACAAGCGGCCGGGAGAGTAGGGTTTAGGTTCTAAAAGAGAAGGGTGTGGGGTGTGGGGTGTGGGGTGTCGGGAACTTCAAAACCCGACACCCCACACCCTACACCCCACACCCGCTTTTTCTACTCACCTTACCCCCACTATCCCCCGCACCGACTCGATCAGCTTCGCTGAATCATAGCCCACGCCGTCCTTGAAAACGGTGACGACGTTGCGGATGTCCGCATGTGTGGAGATCGGGTCGCCCTTGATCACAACCAGATCCGCCAGCTTGCCGACAGTCACGGAGCCGTACTTGTCGAAGGCGCCGAGCACTTTCGCGCCGTTGGATGTCATGATCTGAATGGCCTGAACAGGCGTGAACCCCGCCTCTATGAGTAGCTCGTAGTTGCGCTGGTCGCCGAACCCGGGAAGTGCACCGCCATTGCCGGTCGGGTCTACGCCAGCTGCCAGAAGGCCGCCGGCTTTCACGAACTCGTAGTCGAACTGCTGCGCCTTCTTGAATATCTCAGGCGAGATGCCGAACGAGCCCGGCCCGGCCAGTTGCGCGCGGGTCGTCAGATACTCGTTGCGGACTTCAGGACTCATGGCGTCCAGCACTCGCTGTTCCAGTGGCGGACGGTTTGGCACGTACAGCTCGAACACCGCCAGCGTCGACGTCATCGCAACCTTCTTGTCTATCATCTCGCGAAAGGTCGCACGCACCGGCTCGCTCGACAGGTCGAGCGACGCGAGCTTGGCCATGCTGCCCTGCGGGCAAAAGTCTGGCTTCTTCTCCGGATCGTAGTCGGTGTTGACGAACAGGCCGTGCTCGACGTTGTCGAAGCCGAGCGCGACAGCCTCGCGGAAGCTGATGGAACACAGATGTCCTGTGACCTTCACGCCGCGCTTGTGGGCCTGATCGACAGCCGCGCCGGCAGCCGCTCGACTCACTTGCGTGTAGAACTTGAGCCAGCTCACTCCCTCATCGGCCCAGTAGTTCACCACGCGGCGCGCATCCTCGGGGGTGGCGAGCGTGTGCATTCCGCCGACGCCGGTTTCGCCGGTGAGATACGGACCCGTGATGTACATTCGCGGGCCCGGCACCTCGCCCTTCTCAATGGCTCGTTTGAGATTGATCTCGCTGTAGGGCGACATGCTGCCCGTTGTGCGAATCGTGGTGACTCCGCTCGCGAGATAGAGACGCGGTCCGCTGGTGTTGATCTGTACGCTGCGCGCGCTGGTTGTGTAAAAGGTGTGATCGTGGAGGCCCACCAACCCGGGTATCACGGTATGGCCGGTGAGGTCCAAGGTACGCGCTCCAGCGGGTATCCGGACAGAACCGGTCTTGCCTACTGCCGAGATCTTTCCATCTGCGATGACGACGGTCTGGTCCTCCGCGGGTGCCGCGCCTGTTCCGTCGACCACACGAACGCGTGTGAGCGCTATGACCGGTGCGTCCACGCTCACGAATGCCTTGGTCGTCGGAGACAGGGATGTAGCCGCTTGCGCGGCAAGAGAGCCGGCGGAGCAGATGAGAGTGCTTGTGAGACAGAATGCAGTTAGGCGCATGTGGAGGCTGGTTGGGTACAAAAAGTGAAAGCGGGTGTGGGGTGTAGGGTGTGGGGTGTCGGGAACTTCAAACCCCACACCCCACACCCCACACCCGACACCCGCTCTTATTCTGTCACGCCGAGCAACTCAGCTCGTTGCTCCGTGCATCGATTTCCGCCTGCGGGAACGGGATGACCGTAGGCCCGACCTGCGGTGGATTGAGCTCGGGTCCCAGCTCGGCGAACAGTCCCGACATCCGGTAGTCCACCAGTCGATCTCCGCTCTCGAAAAGCAGCGAGTATCGTTTCTGCTTCAGAATCTCGCGGAGCAGATCGAGCCGGTTGACGAAAGGCAGCTTCGGCAGCAAGCCTCCCGACGTCTGCCGGATGAAATTCACAATTCCCAAGGCCTCCAGGTCGCGGTTCAGTCCCCAAAGTACCTGCGCACGGATCAGAATCAGCTGCTCGTTGATCACGATGGGCAGCGGCGTTGTCGGGCCGCTGACGTTAGTGAAGATGATGTCCGAGGATGCCCCGGAAACCGATTTCTGGAACGTGGGATCCTGCCGGATCTTCGACAGCCGTCTGTCGCCCGCCTCGGCCTGGGACAACACTTTCGGGTTCACCCGATAGACGGTGAGGTCGAAATTCCCGTTTTGCAGGTCGCCGCTTCTGGTGCTGTAGACGTGATAGACACCGTTGCGGAGTGGTGCGGCCTGGCTCTCGAATGATTCATCGAGGGCGGTGAGCGCGGCATTCAGTGCGGCGGTGTTTATTGTGCCGCCCGTGGCAAAGGCGGCGAACCCCTTGTAGAGCTGCGCCTTTGCAGAGAGCGCCCGGTTGAACTCCAGGAACGTGGCCGGCGTGTTGAAGGTGCCGAAGTCGGTGAAGCCCGACGGCAAAATGAATGGGAACGCCGCACCGCCGGCAGCCAGGTCTGTCTTCGCGGAATCGAGCAGCGCAATGATGTGGTCCAGCACTACCGGCTTGCAGCGTATGGCGTCGCGCGCTCCGGTGCCGAGTGCGATTGGCAAGCCAAGTGTGTCGCGCTGCTCTATGAGTCGCAGGTACTGCAGCGCCTGCATCGTGCGGGCGAATCCTCTCGTAGCTGCCTTGTTCTCGTTCGAGAAGCTGGATGCGTCGATGCCGCTGACCAGCGCCTGCGCGGCACGGATGGTTCGATAGTTCGCGTTCCAGGTGAAATCAACGATGAACGCGCCCGGGCTGAACTGCCCCAGTGGGTGCTGGAGATAACGTGGATCCGCGACATCGATCCGATAGGCGTCCCGGCCCATCGTCTCCAGTATGAGGATCGAGAACGCGTGAAACTCGCGGTCTCCCGCGAGAATGCCGGAGACCTGAGCCTGAAGCTGTGCCTGAGAGGCGATTACGGGCACGAGACTCGGGTTGTTGAAGTCGGGGATGAAGGGATCATCGCATCCGCCGAGCACCGTCGCGCCGAATAGCAGGGCCGGATAGGAGAAAGCCCGTAAAGTCTTGGCGTAGGGTCTCATGGTCAGAAGCTCGCGGCGAGGGTGAAGAAAAAGCTGCGGCTCGGCGGGAACGGAGCGAGGTCGATGAACCGGGCAATCTGTTGGCTGCCGAAGTTGCTGGATTCTGGGTCCACTCCGGCGTAATCGGTCCACGTATAGAGATTGCGGCCGCTGAATTCGAGACGCGCGCTCCTTGCGCTGTTTCGGAAAAGCGTTGAGACAAGCGCGCCTGGAAGCTCATAAGAGACTGTGACCTCGCGTAGCTTCACGAACGATGCGTCCTGTATGTACTGCGAGTTGCCCTGTACATCGTTACGTCTGGCGCGAGCGACACCGCCGTCGGCGAAGTCGGGCGCCGTTGCGAACGCGTCGTACACGTTCTGAGTTATGTTCACGAGATCGCCACCCCTCTGCCAATCGAACAGCCCGTACAGCCGCAACTGCTTCCAGGTGAACTCGTTGGAAAAACCAATGTTGAAGTCCGGTGCCGCGTCGCCCAGCGCTACAACACTGCACCCGGCAGTGCCGACCGTGTCACAGCGTGAGCCCATGATTTGCGTGACACGCTTGCCTACCTCGAGCCGGCCTATGCCGTAACCTGCGCCGAAGGCAACGCGTTGACCGCTGGCATCGCGCTCCACGTTGAAGAAG
>JBHENQ010000153.1:0-5660 GCA_046261975.1 Gemmatimonadaceae bacterium
ACCAAACACCCTACGTCCGGAACGTGTCAAAAAAGGAGCACGTGCCAGCGCGAGTCGCGTGAAACGCCGAGTCGCTGGACACGTAATGAACTACCGACGATAGCGGGCGAAGTTCCGTAAGTCGTGGGAGCGCATGCAGAATGCCATGCGCCAGGCTGTGGGCTGGGGTGCTCGAGCCCATAATAGAAGGGTCAAGTGGCAAGGTCAAGAGTTTTTTCTTACTTATTGTAGAGGACGCGCGGCGGAGACCTGCAGCAACGCTACGGGAAGCGGGAGTCGGTAGTGGGGAGTCGGTAGTGGGGAGTCGGGAGTCGTAAGGGCGCGCACGGGGAGTCGTTCAGTGCCTGTACGACCGGAAGGACGTTCCCGACTCCCGACTCCCGACTCCCGACTCCCCACTCCCCACTCCCGATTCCCGTAGCAACCATCGCAACGTCCCCCGTGACTAATCATCCAGATCGCATGGAGACAGATCGTCTTGTGGTCCAGCGCGCCATCGCTGGCGATGAGCGGGCGCTTCGACAGCTCTGGTCGCGGCACTCGCCACACATCGATGCGGTGATCCGGCGTCTGGCAGGCGATCCTGACGTGGCCGCGGACATCGCCCAGGATGTTTGGATGCAGATCTTCCGTGGATTGCACAGCTATCGAGGAGATGCGCAGTTCGGTACGTGGGCGCACCGAATAGCCGTGAATCGGACGCTCAACGCGCTCAGGAAAATCCGCCGGATTGCCAGGAGCGAGGTTGAGATCGAAGACGACACCGCCACTGTAGAAGTGGACGCGGATCGAGCATTCCTCGCGGCGTCGATCGAAGACGCGGCGGCGCGGCTACCCGAAGGCGCACGAACGATCTTCTTCCTGCATGATGTCGAAGGTTATACGCACGAGGACATCGCCCGCGAGCTGGGCATCAGCACGGGCGCGTCGAAATCACAATTGTTCAAGGCACGCGCGAAGCTTCGCCGGCTGCTCGCGCACCTGATCGATGTCCCAACGCCGGCTGCGAGCTGACAACCAATGCTTCACATAAGTGCCGAAAGACTTGCCGCGCTTGCGGACGATGAACCCAGTGCCGAGGAGGCCAGCCATCTGGAGACGTGCGCTGAATGCACGCGCGCCAGACGCGCTCACGAGAGCCTGCTCATTATGACCGCACGCCAGGCCGACATCTTGAACGAACCACTTACGACATGGCCCGTGCTTGCCGGGCTGCTTCGCGCGGAAGGTCTGATTCGCGATACGGGAGATGCCTCTGCCACTCACAGCCAGCTTCCTGCCGGAACCCCGGGTCGCAGATCACCTGCGTCGCGCTGGTGGTTGCAGGCGGCAGCAGCTGTAGCGCTGGCTGTGGGAGGGGCCTTCTTCGGACGCTGGAGCGTCGCGGGGCTCGATGGCGGTTTCATGGCGTCGGATTCCGGACGGACATCAACAACGCCGGTCTCGAGCAGAATTGGACGTGCGAGTGAAGTCAGTAGCACGAGCTTTTCGTCCGTGACCGAAGCGATCACGGTGCTGGAGCGCGCACAGCGGGATTACCGAGCTGCCGCAGCCTTTCTAACAGCCATGGACACTGGCTCCCTTGGCGGCGAGAACCCCGACCGGTTCCGGACACGTCTGGCGGCGCTCGATCAGATCCAGGGCGCAGCGCTCTCGGCGGCAAACGAGGCGCCCACCGATCCGATGATCGGTCAGTATTACGAAGCCGCTTTGACAGCACGCCAGGTCACGCTTCGCCAACTTGGCAACGCGCTCCCAACCGGTGTGCGCCTCGCCGGGTACTGAGATGAAAGCGAGAATATCAGCTGCAGTGACGTTCCTGGCAGTCGCATTGCCGCCGGCTATCCAGGGTCAGGAAGCCTGGTGCAGGGTGGCCGGCAACGAATGCGATAGTGCCTCGGTCTCGTTCAGGCGCAAGCCTGAAGGATGGCTGGGCGTGTACCTGTCGCTTGATATTCGTGTCGACAGGGACAAGAACGGGAAGGAGATCTGGGTTTTCAAGACGTATCCCTTCATTGAGGCAGTGGAGCCGCGTTCACCGGCGTATCGTGCCGGAGTGGAGGCTGGCGATCTCCTGTTGGCGGTGGCGGGCAAAGATCTGAGAGGAGGGATCGAACCGCTGACTCTTCTCCGCCCGGGAACAAAGCTGCCGATTCGTGTGAAGCGCGATGATGAGACGGTGAACCTCACGCTCACGGTGCAGCGACGTCCCGACCGTGCCTTCTCCTACAGAATCGAAACGCCCGAAGCGACAGAAATCGATTCGAGACCGGAGATCGCTGTGCCCCCGGCTCCGCGGCAGCCAATGATCGCGCCAATGCCACCACTTCCGGGTGTGCGCTGGAGCAGTAACTCTGAGTCGGGGGTAATCCTTGGGGCCGAAGTGCGGATTCTTGGTGAGCTAAAGGACTACTTCGGGGTCAACGAGGGAGTGTTGGTCCTCCATGTTGATCCGCGAACGCCCGCCGCCCGTTCCGGGTTGAAGGACGGCGACGTCATCGTCAACGTGGATGGCCGCGCTGTCACGACGGTGCGAGGACTCATGCGCTCTCTGGAGGGTGCCGAGGATCGCTCTATTGAGCTTCAGGTCGTGCGGAAGAAGGAGCGGAAGACAGTAACGCTCAAGTGGTGAGAGCTGGCACCCACGCGCTAGTCCAGTGATCGATGAATAGCCAGGGCCGCAATAGCACCGTCCGCTGCGGCGGCGACTGCCAGGTGCGGGCCAGGGATGATGTCCCCCGCTGCGAAGATATTGGGCACTGAAGTGTGGTAGCCATCGTCCACCAGGATCAGCCCATCCTCATCTCGCTTGCACCCTAACCGCGCGCCTAGGTCGTCCGCTGGATACTGGCCAATAGCGAAGTAAAGCCGATCGCAGTCGAGCTCTCGGCCGTCCTGGAGCACCAGGGCCTCGAGGCGTCCTTCGTTGGAGACCAGGCTGAGGATCCGGTCCGAGAGCACGGGAATATTGGCGCGATCCAGGAGCAGCAGATCATCAGCCTTGATATTGGGCTCAGCTCCGTGCGTGCATATCAGAAGGTCTTTGGTCCAGGTTGTGAGGTCCATTGCCATACCGACTGCCTTAGCACCGGAAGCAATCACGACCGTCTTACAGTGTCGCGTCTCATAGCCGTCACAGTTAGGACAGTGGTGGACGGTTTCCCCGTAACAGCGCTCAAGGCCCGGTACATCCGGCCAGATGTCCTTGATCCCGATCGCCAGCAGTAGCCGACGGCCGAGATAGGTTCGACCATCTTCCAAGGTGAGTTGGAAGGGCTCGTCATCGTCGGAATCGACCTTGTCCACGCAGCCGTCGATCAAAGATGCGCCGTACCGCTTCGCTTCAGTCCGCCCTCGCTCTCTGAGATCCGCAGGCGTGACATCCGGGAGGCCGAGGTATCCGTGCACACCGCGTGTTTCCCAGTTCCGAGGGTCACCGGAGTCTACGAGGACCACGCTTCGAAGGTGACGGCCAAGCCACACCGCGGCGCTCAGGCCTGCGGGTCCGCCGCCTACGATGGCAACGTCGAACATAGGGATTAGGGATTAGGGATTAGGAAATGTACCGCATACCCCTGCACCCTACACCCAACACCCTACACCCGATCTTCTACTTCTTCACCGAGCCCGGAGGCAGAGAATAAAGCAGTCGCATTGTTCTCCGGTCGGCATCTGAGAGATCTCGCACTCTGACTCGCGCTGTCATGATATTGGTCGTGTCAGCGGTGTGATCAAGGCCAAGGAGATGCCCGACTTCGTGAAGTGCGATCGCCTTGATCGAGCGGCCATCGAGGGCCTCGCCAGCGTTGTGATGCAGCGCCAGCGTTATGCTCCCGCTGACTATCAGCCAGCGCTTGTCACGCGCCCAGAGAGTTTTCCCGCTTATGGGTTCGCGGAAGCTGTCGACCCAGCTGACGTGGACATCGGCATCTGTCGAGTCTAGGACGAAGGTGAATTTCACCGGGATCCCAAGATGCGACCATTCGCTGAACGCTTCCTCCACGCGAACCGCATGCAACGGGTCCCAACCTTCGACACCTCGGCCATTGCCAATCCAGACCCTCAGTGGCTCGACAGTGCGCTGGGGCCAGCGGACCAGGGCTGAATCCCGCTGCAGAAGTATCTCGGCGATATACGTACCGCGCTCGTTCTCTCTGAGGCGGCGTCTGGTCTCCTCGGTGTTGGCGACGATGCCCGCTAGCATGAAGGGGACGTCAGGCGACTTGGGCTTGGCCTTCCTGGTGGTCTTCTTCCCCCGCGCGCCCGGCCGCGGTGTCGGTTCGAGCACAGCGGCCTGGCTCATGGCGGTGATGCGCGGCCGATTCGTCAGCACGACGCTGGCGAGCCCGATGGCTGACGTTAGCAGGACTAGCGTGAGGAGCTTGACTGGCTTCATCGACTTAAGGTCCGACTCCGGGTAGCAGATCCCTCTCACCATGGACGACGAACGTAGGCGTTCGAGGGCACAAGCCACCCCACGCAAGCACTACTAGTCTCGTACCGGCCGGACCGCTGCCGGTTCCGCCGACAGCATCAGAATTGAGACCTGAACCGGCCGTTAGTTATGCGAGAGCGCTGGTGATTTCCGACATCACAGCGGGATCCTGGTCGAGGAGACGCGCCCCCTCCAGCGCACGCCGGGCATCGGCAGAATCGAACCTTCCCAGGGCCCATGCCGCATGGCATCTCACAAGGGGCTCGGTGTCGTGAGCAAGGGCACGTTCGAGCGCCGGGATACTGTCAGGATCCCCACGGTTTCCAAGCGCCACAGCAACATTCCGTGCGAGCCCGCGCCGTTTTGCGCGCTTGATTGCGGAATCACGGAATCTCTCGCGGAAGCCAGCATCATCCAGCGCCAGAAGGCTCGTGAGGTCCGGATTCTCCAGGTCATCTCGCGCGGCGAGCGCGGACTCTCGGACCGGCCGCGCGAAACGGACATTCCAAGGGCATACGTCCTGGCAAATGTCACATCCATACGCGAGATCTCCGATCTTTTCCCGCAGCTCCAGTGGGATTGGTCCCTTCGCTTCGATGGTGAGGTACGAGATGCAGCGCGTTGCGTCCAGCACGCGTTCGTCTACGAACGCGCCGGTAGGGCACGCATCGAGACATCGCCGGCATGATCCGCATCTATCGGCGTCGAACGGCTCGTCCGGCGCGAGGTCCAGCTCCACTAATAGCGTGCCGAGGAAGAAGAACGAGCCGAGTTTGGGATGGATGAGGTTCGTGTTCTTTCCAAACCAGCCGAGACCTGCTTTGCGAGCGAGATCGCGCTCCAGGAGCGGACCGGTGTCCACATAGGCCTTGCTCCTGACGCCGCGACCCAGTTCGCTCTCGAGCCAGTTACCCAACGCGCGGAGACGGTCAATCATCAAGTCGTGATAGTCGCCACCGCGGGCGTATCGCGCGATGGGGCCGGCTGGGCTCACGCCCCCGTAGTTCATTGCAACTACGATTGCGCTAGAGGCGCCCGGGAAAGGCAGTCTTGAATCGCGCCGCGTTGCAGCTCGATTGGGGAGATACTTCATCTCGCCGGCGTATCCCTGTTCGATCCAACGGTCGAACTCTTTCGCGGTACCCACCGCGCCCAGACTCGTGATTCCAGCGAGATCGAAGCCGAGGCCGTAAGCTTGCGCCTTTATCAGCTCTTCCAGCCGTGG
>JBHENQ010000154.1:0-24415 GCA_046261975.1 Gemmatimonadaceae bacterium
CGCGTCGTCGGCTACCGCCGCCGGAATGTCGGCCGGAAACACCTCCTCGGCCATCCCCGCGGTGTACTTGCATTCGTAATCGTAAATCTCGTGCTTCGGGATGATCTCGCCCACGGGCAGGGCCTCATCACCAAGCATGCCGACAGTGAGCTCGCGCCTCGGGATGAACTTCTCCACGATGACCTCGTCATCATGGCGAAAAGCTTCGTCGATGGCGGGCGCGAGATCCTCGATCCGCTTCACCACGGTGAGACCAACGCTCGATCCCTCCTTCGACGGCTTCACCACCACGGGGAGGCCGAGCTTAGTGAGCACTTCCTCGCTCGTCGCGGGGGCCATCACCCAGTCCGGCGTCCCAACGCCGGCCGCCCGCAGGATGATCTTCGTCAACTCCTTGTCCATCGCCAGCGCGCTGGCGAGATGTCCGCTGCCGGTGTACGTCACGCCGGCCATGTCGAGTAGAGCTTGAATTGTCCCATCTTCTCCCTGCCCGCCGTGGAGCGCGAGAAATACGACCTCGGCGTCGAGCACCGCGGGCAACGTACCGAGCATCGGAGACAGCGAGTTGCGCGCCACCTCGCGCAGTGTCTCGAGCGTGGGCGGCGCTGTGGAGAGCACGCCCGCGCGCAACATCGCAGCTTCATCCTTCTGTCCGATGACGCCCGTCGCCGTGTCAACCGAGGTCACCTCGTGTGCCGCTTCCCGTAACGCCCGTGCAATTCGCAGCCCCGACGCCAGCGAAACGTCCCGCTCCGCTGATGTGCCACCCATGAGTACTGTAATCTTCATCGTCGAGATACGATGGGACGGGATAGTGAAAAGTGCTAGGACTAGGGGCTAGGGATTAGGGATTAGGGATTAGGGAACAGGTGACAGGTGACAGGTGACAGAGAACAGTAGTCGATGTTTCGACTCCCGACTCCCGACTCCCGAGCCTTCCCGATTCCCGAGTCCCGATTCCCGCCATAGATTCCCACCCATGATCCGCCGGCTCGCACTCACTGTTCTCGCACTCTCGCCGATCACGCTCGCGGCCTGCATCGACAAGGAAACGACACAGAAAGCCATCGAGCTCGTACAGGAAGGGCCCAGCCCAGATTCACTCCCGGTGATGCGAAACCGGGAGCTGCCGTTCCGTTATCCGCCGGCGCTTTACGAGCGAAAAGTTCAGGGCGACGTCATGCTTCGCATCTTTATCGACAGCATGGGGTTTGTGGTCCCGGAATCCACCAGCGTTGCAGAATCCTCTGGCTATCCAGCACTCGATTCCGCAGCCGTGAGCGGCGCGGCCAATCTTGGCTTCTCTCCAGCCCGCGCGAACGGTCGCTCGATCGCGATCTCCATTCTCCTGCCGGTCCGCTTCCGACACCCTAGGGCTCCACCCTTGCCTGGCGACTCGGCTCCACTCGCCGGCCCGAAACCGGCCACCCGTCCTCGATCCCCATGAACGGCAAGCCTGACATGCAACGCAACCGGCGTGCATACGACAGCGTGCTCGACACCATCGGTTGGACGCCCCTCATTCGCCTCAGCCGCGTCACCAGAGGTATTCGCACCCTGGTCTACGCCAAAGCAGATTTCTTCAACCCCGGTGGATCCGTCAAGGACCGCATCGCGATGCCGATCATCGAGCGCGCGGAACGGGAAGGAAAGCTCAAACCGGGCGGCATCATTGTCGAAGGCACGAGCGGCAATACCGGTGTCGCCCTCGCCATGGCTGCCGCATTGAAGGGCTACCGCTGCATCTTCACCATGCCGGACAAGATGTCGCAGGAGAAGGTGCGGCTGCTGAAGGCGTTCGGCGCCGAGGTGATAATCACGCCGACTGCCGTGCCGCCCGACCACCCGGACAGCTACGTCGAGAAAGCAAAACGGATCGCCAGGGAAACACCCAACGCAGTGCTCGCAGACCAGTTCTACAACCAGGCTAACCCCGAGGCGCACTACCAGAGCACGGGACCGGAAATCTGGGAGCAAACCGAAGGTCGAATTACTCACTTCGTGGCGGCGGCGGGAACAGGTGGCACGATCACAGGAGTCGGACGTTACCTCAAGGAATCGAACCCTGACATAAAGGTGATCTCGGGCGATCCTGTGGGGTCTATTCTTGCCGAGTATTGGCGCTCGAGCGGCAGCAACAGGGTCGAAGGGGTCCCGTACAAGATCGAAGGAATCGGGCAGGACAAGCTCCCCGGCACGCTCGACATGAGCGTGATCGACGACTACCGCACGGTGAGCGACAAGGATTCCTTCGCAATGGCTCGGCGGCTCACGCGCGAGGAAGGACTGTTCGTTGGCGGCTCCTCGGGACTTATCGCGCACATAGCGCTGCAGGTAGCACGCGAAGTTGATGATCCCAAGGCCTATGTCGTGACCTACCTCTGCGACACCGGTGAGCGCTACCTCTCCAAGCTGTATAACGACGAATGGATGCGTGAGAACCAGATGCTGGATGCCGATCGCGTCGCGGTGGCCTTTCTGCTCGACGTGAAAACCGGCATGGCGCCCACCGTAGTTTCCGTCGCGCCCGGTGCGAGCGTGCGCCAGGCGCTGCGTCTCATGAATCTCCACGACGTTTCCCAGCTTCCGGTGATGGAGGGTGACAGCTGCGTCGGCTCCGTGAGTGAAGGCTGGCTCTCGGCGAAAGCACTGGAAGACACCAAACTGCTCGACGCCAGCGTCAGCTCCGTCATGGATGCACCCTACCCCGTCGTCGAAGCCTCACAACCCGTGGAGAGCATCGTGAAGCTGCTCACCAAGGCCAATCCTGCGGTGCTGGTTCGGACGAACGGAAGCATCGGCGGCATCGTGACGCGATCGGACGTGCTTCAGTATCTCATGGCCAGATAGACACACTGTGAAACGACAGCAGCTTCGCTTCGACAAGAGCTTCTCGGTTGTCGCTGAGAACAAGCGCTCCCAGGCGGCGATCATGGTCCTCGATCCCGGCAAGTCGGAAGGCGATGCCCAGAACAAGCATGAAGACAGCGATCAATGGCTCTTCGTGGTCGCCGGCGAAGGCCTGGCCATTGTGAAAGGCAAGCGACTGTCGCTGAAGAAAGGAACGCTATTGCTGATCGAGCGCGGCGAGACGCATGAGATCAGAAACACGGGCAAGCGGTCCCTGGAGACGCTCAATTTCTACGTGCCACCGGAATACTAGGGGCTCGGGAATCGGGAGTCGGGAGTTGGGAGTCGAGAGTTGGGACCGGCAACACGAAACAATTCATCACGCACGGCAATCCCGGGATGACGCCAGGCCGGTCCTCGAGCACGAGCTTGGTGCGTGTCAGAACCTTGCCCACGCCAAGCGGAGGAGTCTATCGTATGGGTATGGCCGTACCGATCTACTATTCCGCCGAGATGGTTCGGGCTCTTCCGGACGACGGCAACAAATACGAAACCGTGCACGGCGAGTTGCTCGTGACGCCGGCTCCGCGCCCCTGGCATGAGGAGATCGCGATCCGGCTTCTCGAGTCGCTCCGCGCATACACGCGCACCAATGCAATCGGGCACGTGTTCAGCTCGCAATCCGACATCTCATGGGGTCTGGACACATTGGTGCAGCCGGACGTTTTCGTCGTTCCATTGGAGCAGGCTCGCACCATGAGCTGGGCTCATATGAAAAGCCTAATGTTGGCCATCGAGGTGCTGAGCCCGTCATCGGTCCGCGTGGATCGCTTCACGAAACGCCGGCTCTATCAGGAACACATCGTTCCGGTGTATTGGGCGGTCGATGCGGAAGAACTCCTTGTCGAGACGTGGACGCCAGAGTCGCACTTCCCGCTGATCGAGCGTGAACGGCTGATCTGGAGTCCAACGGGTGCGTCAGAACCGTTTACGCTGAAACTCGCGGAGCTTTTTTGCCCTATCTGAGTGTCGGGAATCGGGAATCGGGAATCGGGAATGCAGTCCCTAATCCCTAATCCCTAATCCCTAGCCCCTAAACACTACTCGCCAGATCCGGCCGACTTTGCTGTCCGAGATGTAGAGCGCTCCACCTGGACCCACGGCCAGACCTGTGGGTCGATGCGCTGCCGAGTCACGACTCATCCTGCCACCCGTGAATCCGTCGGCGAACGTCTCATAGTTTCCCGAGGCGTTGCCTCCACTGAACGGAACGAACACGACCTTGAATCCCTGCTGCGGCAGCGGCGCTCGGTTCCACGACCCATGAAACGCGATGAACGCTCCGTCTTTGTATCGCGACGGGAACATGTCGCCAGAGTAGAACACAAGCGCGTTCGGCGCCCAGTGGCCCGGAAATGCCGCGACCGGCACCTCGAAGGATGCGCACCGTCCAACTGCACCCTTGCCGTCGCCTGCGTACTCGGGTGCGAGAACGCGCTTCGCAAGCTGGGGATCGTAGAAACAATACGGCCAGCCGAAGTTGCTGCCCGAGCTCAGACGCTGGAGTTCCTCAGCCGGCTTCTCGGCACTCTGCACCGAGTCATATAGTTGGGGCCAGTTCTGGTAAAGTTGGTCGCGGCCGTGCTGTGCCACATAGATACGCCCGTCCCGAGAATTGAGCGTGAGTGCGACGGCATTCCGTATTCCCGTAGCGTAGCGCTCCCCATCCGACTGGCGTTGGCCTTTCCGGTTCGCGTCGAACTTCCAGATGCCCGCGCGCGTTTCCAGCTCCACGCATGGATCCACTCCGGGCGATTCCTTGACGCGGTTCTCAACCTGACAGGAATTCGAGAACGAGCCGACGTTCACATAGAGTGCACCGTTCGCGTCGATCACGAAGTTTCGCGCGCCGTGGCCGCCTGTCGGCAGATCGGCCACGATGGTGTCCGGCGGACCTGAAGGTTGCAGCGCTCCGGCCGGCATCGGGTAACGCACAATGGCCGTGCGTGCATCATGGTAGATGTAGCCATTGTGAAGCTTGATGCCAGTTCCGCCGGCCTCACCGAAGTAGACCTGAACATCCGCCTTGCCGTCGCGAGTCGTGTCGCGAAGGGCGACGATGCCACCTGTCTTGCCGGCTGACGCGGCACGCAACGCGACGAAAACATCACCATTGGCCGCAACCTCGACGTGACGTCCCACACCGAGCTGATCGGCGAACACCGTTGCACAGAATCCGGCCGGAAGAGTGATCCCTCCGTTGTCCGAGTCGCACACGATCACCGCTCCCATGCCACCGCCGCCGGTCCCTCCTGACGCGCTGCCCGGCGCGCGTACACAGGCTGCCAGCACGAGTACGACGATACCGGCCACGCCGGCACTCCTAATGATTGATTTCTTATCCTTCATCTCTGTCCCCCGTGAGTCACGTTCATGTATCCCTGGCTTCCCTGGAGAAGCCGGCAAGGAGCTCCAGCGCGTGCAGCGGCGTGATGTTGTTGACGTCTATCTCACGCAACTTCCCAACCACCGGATGCTCGGCTGCGCCGAAAAGCCCAAGCTGTTGAACCTTCTCTTCCTCAGCAGAGTTCCTCCCCACACCGGAGTTGCTCTTCCCTTCTCGTCCCCCCCGCCCGGTCTTTCCACGTCCTTCCAGCTCTCCAAGCATCCCGCGTGCTCGCGTGAGAACACTTCTCGGAAGTCCCGCCAACCTACCCACTTCTATGCCGTAAGACCTGTCCGCACCCCCGGGTTGCAATCGGTGCAAAAACAAAATTTCGTCGCCAACTTCACGAACCGCCACATTATAGTTGCGAGCTGCTACTAATTCATCCGCCAACTGCGTCAGCTCATGATAGTGCGTCGCGAACACCGTCTTGCATCCGATGGCGTCGTGAAGATGCTCGCTCACCGCCCACGCTATCGACACTCCGTCATACGTGGAAGTGCCACGGCCAATCTCATCCAGCAGAACCAGGCTGCGCCGCGTCGCGGTATGCAGGATTGCGCTCGTCTCCGACATTTCCACCATGAACGTGGATTGGCCACGCACGAGGTTGTCGCTGGCTCCCACACGCGTGTATACCCGATCGCAAATTCCCACACGCGCTTTTGACGCGGGCACGAAACTGCCTATCTGCGCCATCAGTACAATCAGACCAATCTGCCTGAGAATGGTGGACTTCCCCGCCATGTTCGGGCCCGTGAGGATGATCATGCGCGCATCTGGCGTGAGCGAGACACTGTTCGGGATGAACTTCTCGCGCGGCATCATGCGCTCCACCACGGGGTGCCGGCCACCATCGATTTCCAGGCCGATGTCATCGGTCATTTCGGGTCGCACATATCCCTCTCGCTCGGCCACCTCGGCGAGCGATGCCAGCACATCGAGCTCGGCAACGATCCGCGCCGCGCATTGCAAACGCGCGATAGCGGAACCCGTACGTGCACGGAGTCCCTCGAAAAGAACCCGCTCCCGGTCCTCTATCTGTTCCGCGGCCGTGAGCACGCGCTCCTCGAACTCCTTGAGCTCGGGCGTCACGTACCGCTCCTCTCCGGCTAGCGTTTGGCGACGCTGATAGTCGGGTGGCACGAGATGCCGGTTGGCATTCGTCACGCTTATATAGTAGCCGAACACTTTGTTGTAGCCGACCTTGAGCGACGAGATGGAAGTGCGCGCCCGCTCCGCCGCCTGGATGCGCGCGATACCGTCCTTCCCGCCATCGCGGAGAGCTCGTAGCGCATCTAACTCGCCATTCGCGCCGGCGCGTATCACCGGGTCGTCCCCGATTGCCGGTGGTGGGTGATCCACCAGAGTCGCGGAGATGTCCCCGCTGATGTCGGCGCACCCGTCCCAGGAGTCCAGCAGCCGTGCGATCAGACCGGCTCGCACGACGCGTCTCGCGGCGTCCTCCACCCCGGGAAGCCTTGTCAGGGAGACACCAAGCGCTCCAACTTCGCGAGGCGTGGCTCGGCCGGAGGCAGCCTTGCTGGCAAGTCGCTCCAGATCGCGCACTCCCTTGAGGGCTTCTCGGAGTGCCTCTCTCGCGAGCGCATCGGCAACTAGCGCCTCGACCGCGTCCAATCGCCCATTGATCGCTGACCGCTCGAGGAGTGGCATCAGCGTCCACTGTCTCAACAGCCGTGCGCCCATCGGTGTCAGCGTTCTGTCCAAAACTGCGATCAGTGTACCGTCAGTGTCGCCATTGCGGAGCGATTCTGTTAGCTCCAGGTTGCGGCGGGTCATGTCATCCAGAGGCATGAACGACTCCGACCGCTCGATAAGCGGACGGCCAAGGTGTGGCAGACCGCCTGGCTGAAGCTCCTTCAGGTACCGGATGAGAGCGCCCGCCGCACGTACTACCGGCTCGTCTGCCTCACCCAAGCCGAAGCCATCGATACGCGCAATTCCGTACTGGCGCGCGAGCTCCTCACGTCCCATCTCGCCATCGAACTCCCAGGGATCGCGCTCCGTCAGCAGCGCGCTCTCGTCGCCGTACGGACCGGGTGTACCGGTCACTGCCCCTTCCCGTCTGGTAATCTCGCCGCCTCTGCGCGCGATCAATATTTCCGCGGGTGACAGCCGGGCCAGCGTCGCACGTAGATCCACCGCAGGCGTGAGAATCAGGCGCAATTCGCCCGTCGAGATATCGGCCGCCGCCACACCAGCGGCCTCGCCTACCTCACAAACGGCACACAGGAAGTTGTTACGCGCGCCATCCAGCAGGTCGTCGCTGAACACGGCGCCCGGAGTAACCGTCTCTACGACCTCACGCTTGACCACCCCCTGAGCCACGCGCGGGTCTTCCATCTGTTCGCAGATGGCGACGCGAAACCCCTGGCTGACGAACCGCCGGACGTACTCATTCACTGCTTTCGCCGGCACGCCGGCCAGCGGCACATCGGCGGCGCCACCGTTGTTGCGCGAGGTGAGCGTGATGCCCAGCACGCGCGACGCCGTCACGGCGTCGTCGTAGAACGTCTCATAGAAATCCCCCATCCGGAAGAAAAGGATCGCGTTCTCGTGACGCTTCTTGATCTCCCGGTACTGCTGCATGAGGGGAGTCATGGGGCTCGGGAGTCGGGAGTCGGGAGTCGGGAGTCGGGAATAAGCAACTAGAATAAGGAATAGGCGCCAGTCATCCTAGTCCCTAATCCCTAATCCCTAATCCCTAGACCCTCATCCCTAATCCCTAGTAGTAATGAAGCCGCTGATGCTCTTCGACCTGAGCTGGCCGAGTGCTTTGACGGCCGCGGCGTGCGTATCGTATCGCCCGATCTGTACGCGATAGACGTTCCCGGCCTTCGCGACGTGGGCCCGATAACCGCGCTTCGACAACGATGATCGCAGGCTCTCGGCGGCGCGGCTGGTGTTATAGGCCGCGACCTGAATTGTGTATTCCTGTCGAGAGGCACGAGCCGGTGCTGGATCAGGAGCCTTGGGTCGCGCTGGCGTGGTAGCTGAGGGGGTGGATGGCTTCACTTCAACCTTGGGCACCGCGCGCGTGATCGTATCTCGCGCAGTTGGCAACAGCGAGTCCCTTCGTTCCAGCGGCGTCGGACCGAGAGCTACGACGCTGGTGTCGACACCTGTACAACGCTGGTTGTAGTAATCGAGTTGGTTCCTAAGCTCGGCGTCGCCGGGAGCGGCCATGGCCCGTGCTTCCGCGAGCCGAACACACGCGAGCGCAACATTGCCCTCGTCGAACAGCACACGTGCCATCCAATAGCTTGCCCTGGGCCGCGACGCGCTCGATGGCCGTTCCAGCGCCAGCCGTTCCAGATGTGCAAGCGCCTGTCTGCGGTCGCCGCGCGTGAGCTCCAATTGGGCCAAACGCAGCAGGGCCTCCTCGCTCCATCGCGAAAGAGGGTAGTCGATGATGATCAGGCGAAAGTCACGTTCCGCGTCTGCGGCAGTTGCCGCCAACGCTCCACGCCAGAATAGAGCCTCTACATATCTGGGCGAGCCAGTTGGAGCGTTGAGCATCTGTGCGTGCACGAGCGCTCTGCCGGCGTCGGCCTTTCCGTCGGCAACCATGCGCTGCGCTCGCAGGAATACCGTGTCTGGTGCCGAGGTGTCAGCCGCCTGCGCTCGCAGTAGCGACGGAAGGAGAACGAGTACCGTGAGTATCAGGCGCATAGAGCGAGGACGACTCCGGTGAGTATCTGCTCTTCGGACGACAGTCGTTTGTCTTTCAATGCCAGATCCGCCGCCAGAAGTGTCTCAAGGGCAGAATCGAGGGTTTCAGGATTCCACCGGCGGAATGCCGAGCTCCATGTACGCACGGCTTCACCCCATGGCCGCCCCGTGTAGGCCTTCTTGGAGCCTTGCAACAGTGCCCAGAAATCCGGGCTGCCAGGCGAGGCCTGCGCCCACGCGAGAGCAAGAGTCTGTGTGGAGAGGGCCATGACGACCGTCACCGCCGTCGTCTTCGGCTGGTCCAGCACACGCGGTAGAATCGCGAGCGCTGCCGGCGCGTCACGCTCGGCTATCCGGTCGAGTAGATCGCCGAGTGCTTCTCCACGACGCGTCCCGACGACGGCCGACACGGCATCTTCGTCGATCTCGCCGCTCGTGTAACTGGCAAGCTTGTCGAGCTCGAGAGCCAGCGAGGCGAGGTCGGTGCCGACAGTGCTCTGCAGCAGTTCCATGGCACCGGTGGTGATCGAACGCTGCAGCACCCGTGCGGCGTGGTCTACGATCCATGCCGAGAGCCGCTTGCCCACGAGTGGCTGAAATTCCGAGACGATGGCTTTCTTACCGAGGACTTTTTCCAGTTTCTCGTCCCTGGCTCCCGCAGCCACCATCACTAGCACCGTGTCAGGAGGCGCGTGCGCGATCCAGAGGTCCAGCGCCGAGCGCGCTTCCTTCTTGAGGCTCGCGACATCGCGCAGCACCACAACCCGCCGGTCTGCCATCATCGGAGGAGTGGAAAGCAACGAGTTGAGGGTTCGCGCTTCCATGCCCACGGCGCTTCGATTGTCGAGATTGAAGTCGCGCGTTGCCGGATCGGTCTTCGCCTCGATCAGCTCGCGAACTGCCTGTTCCTTGAGGAAGTCCTCGTCGCCGTAGAGGTAGTAGAGGGAGGAATCCAGGGAGACGATGAGCATGGATCGGGAGTCGGGAGTCGGGAGTCGGGAGTCGGGAGTCGGGAGTCGGGAGTCGGAACTGGCCGTACTCTGTCACCTGTTCCCTGTCAGTTGTTCCCTGGTTCTAGGGTCTATAACTCGCGAGCTGGAATTGAGCGCTCACGAAATGTGCGGTGGACTGTTCGGCAAGAACAGCCGTGGGCCACACAGGCATTCCAGCCGCGGCAGAGCTCACGAACGTTCGGTCCAGGATGGGTGGCGGCGGTACTTCAGGCATGCTGGCGACTATCGCGGGGAGCACCAAGTCGCGCCGCGGCTCAGTCCAGTTGAGTGCCGATGCGGCAAGAAAGCCGACCACGACCACACCGGAGACCGCTGCGACAAACGCTCCGACGCCGGGAGGCGGCCCGTGAGAGAGCCTAGCCTGAGCCTCAGCAAGGGATAGTTGCCGGAGTCGCGTGGTGAGGCGAGCGCCAAAGTCCGGCGACGGCTCCACCAGGGGGATGTTTCGGAAGAGGAGAAGGCTTCTGCGGACCGCGGCGTCGTGTCGCGCGCATCGCGCGCATTCAGCAATGTGCCGCTGCATCTCGACCAGCTCGGCGTCGCTCGTGGTGTTATCGAGAAAGGCCAGATGCCGGCTGTTGAACGTACGGCAGTCCATTAAGTCTCCGCTCCACACGTGGTCAGCCTTTCGGTACCCGTTTGTGTGCGGAAAGTTCCTTGAACCTAGGGATTAGGGATTAGGGATTAAGGAAAGACGGAAGTCGCCTAATCCCTAATCCCTAGCCTTATCTCAGTCCCGGTTCGACGATTGCCGCGAAGCTGTTCCGGGCCCGGTTCAACCTAGATTTCACCGTGCCCAGGTTGCAACCCGTGATCTCGGCGATCTCCTCGTAGGACTTCCCTTCCAGCTCACGGAGCACGAATACCTGGCGGTGGTGTTCCGGCAACTGAGCCACAGACGTCTCCACTAACTCACGAAGATGCCGCTTCCGGTAAAGATCGTCGGGTCGAGATGTATAGTCCTCGAACTGGAGTGGGCGATCGTCATCCTGCCAGTTCTTCTTTATCGTCTGGAAGAACACCAGCGGGTTCCTCGCACGGTTCCGCAGCTCGTTCTTGGCGAGGTTGGACGCGATCGTATAAATCCAGGTCGAAAATTTCTTCGACCGGTCGAACCGATGCAGATGCCGGTAGACGCGGACAAAAACCTCCTGAACCAGATCCTCCCCTCGTTCCCGATCCCCGATCGTCCGGTAAACGAAGTTGAGTAGCCTCGTCTGGTAACGCTCGACCAGAATCTGGAATGCCCGCTCCTCACCCTCCAGAAACTCGCCAACCAGATCGGAGTCATCCAACGCATGCAGCCGTTCCCTCACGGCCGCTCCCGGCGACGGCACCGCGTGTTTCAGCGCGACGTCAGCCATTTTTTCCAGTCCCCCCGGTACAGAGTAGGGTAGCATGCTTTCGACAAAAGACAAAGAACGGTTGTTCACCTCCCTCAGTTGCTGTTCCTTACAAAGGCATAGCCCATGCCGTTTGTTCCATCCGTCGTTTAGTACCCTTAACTTCCATGACAACAATCGCTTACCTGCTAAACCTATCGGAGACGGTCGACCGAAACAATGCCGAACCGTCTTAATTTGGTGACGTGTCCTGAGACGGCCCATAAACCCCGCCTAGCGCCCAGCGCGAAATCCGGCGGCATACAGAATACCCAGCGCGCTCTTGGCATCCTGGATCTCCCCCGCTTTGATCATGGCCAATGCCCGAGACATGGTTACGGTCTCTACTTCCACGAACTCATCCTCCTCGTGCTTCGTCACGCCACGCGTGAGTCCCGTTGCCATGAAGACATGGATCCGCTCATCGGTAAAACCCGGTGTAGTGAGCATCGTGTACAGGTACTCTACGGTTTCAGCAGTGCAACCGGTTTCCTCCTGCAGCTCTCTCCGCGCGCAAACCTCGGGATCCTCACCGTCGTCCAGCGTGCCTGCTGGTATCTCGTACAGGTAGCCACCAGCCGCATAACGGTACTGCCTGATAATCAGTATCTGTGGATCTTCCCCTTCAGGATCAGACAGGAACGGCACTATCGCACTCGCGCCTGGATGCCGCACGATCTCCAGGCGGCCCTCCGAGCCATTCGGGAAGCGCACCCGGTCAACATCCAGGTTGACTATCCGGCCCGAGTAGACTCGCTCACTGCTGATCTTGCCGGGTTCGCTCAAAGTGGTCTCCTTCAGGTAGACGCGTCCGAAGCACGGTCTTGCACACCGGTGTGCGGCCGGCCTGGGTCAGCTTGTCAGATGGTGGGTTCCGGCTCGCCGTCGGCATCATAAATGGTCGTGACACCCAGTTCTGCGCTGGCCAGCTGGGCACGCGCCACGTTCGGGTCGCCGACCACCACCAGCTGGAAAAGATCGGGATGAACGTGCAGCTCCGCGGCACGGTGCACGGCCTGAGACGTCACCGAAGTTACGTTGCGGCGGTACGTATCGAAGTAATCGTCCGGTAACCCGAACACGGCTTGCGCAACAAGCGCTCTTGCAATGGCGGCGGTGCTCTCGAAGCGAATCGGGAAAACACCAGCCAGATAGCTCGTGGCCAGGGAGAGCTCTTCAGAGCTCACGCTTTCCGAGCGGATGCGCTCCACTTCCATAAGAGTCTCTCTCACAGCCGCGCCAGTTGCGTCGCTCTTTACCGCAGTCGAGACGGCAAACGGACCGGCACCACGACGCCAGTCATACTCCGATCTCGCACCGTAGGTGAAACCATGCCGCTCGCGCAGATTGAGATTGATGCGCGAGCCGAAGAGCCCGCCCAGAATCGAGTTCATGACGAGAACCGGAAAGTAATCCGGATGCACTCGTGGGAGCCCGACGTGCCCCAATCGGAGCTCGGACTGAGGAGCATCTTCCTTCCGTACTATGTGCACCGCGCGATAATGCCTGGCCGGCTGATCCAGAACGACGGCTGCCGGTGGCGTGTCCGATTCCCAGTCCTCGAACACACGAAGCGCGACGGACTGCACGTGCGACACGCTGACGTTGCCGGCGACCACCAATGTCATCGCTCCTGGCACGTACCGGCTCTTATAGAAGGCTCTCACTTCCTCGGCCGAGAGTGCACCCACGGTGTCTGCACCACCAAGCTCGGGTCGCGCGTAACGCGATGTCGAATCGTAGAGAAATCGGTTGAACATCTCGTCGGCCAGACCGCGCGGCTCGGCTTGAAGCTGCAGCAACTCCGCCAGTCGCTCCCCCTTGAGGCGCTCGATCTCCCGATCCGGAAATGACGGCTCACGAAGGACCTCGCTCATGAGTGCGAGCGCGTCATCGAAACGGGAAGACAGCACCGTCGTGCTCACAATGGCCGCGTCCCAATCAGCCCTTGAATCCAGCGAGGCTCCGAGAAGCTCAAAACGCTCGGCAAGCTCGTGACCCGTGAAGCGCGCGGTGCCCTCAGCCAGCGCATGAGCCGTTATGTGCGCAACACCCTCACGACCCGCGGGCTCTGACGAGGATCCGGCATCCACAACCATCGCGATGCTCACCACCGGAAGCTTGTCGACGGACGCGATGACCAGCTTGAGCCCGTTGTCGAGCGCCAATCGCTCGCAGCGCGGAAACCGGTAATCACGCGGCGGCGTAGGCGTGGGACGGATGCTTGTCGTCACAGCGGGGAAGGGGGAGCGCTCGCGGAAAGACTCGCCATCGCCGCTTCAGCCTCGGCTGGCTCACGAGGAAAATAGACGAGGCTCGCACGGTTATCGGGTGCCAGGATCTCGCGGGCTGCTTCGTTCACGCTCGCGGCGGTGATGCTGCGGTATCGGTCAAGCTGACGATTGACGAGAGATGGATCGCCAAAGTACGTCGCGAACAGTGACAATCTGTCGGCGCGTTCGCCCGCCGATTCCATGCTCGCCACCAGTCCTGTTTCAATCAGCGCCGTCGCACGGTCCACCTCGGCTTGTGCGATGCCCGCAGTCAACACGCGGTCGACCTCGCGCACGACCTCATCCTCGAGCTGCTCGGCATCCACCTCTGGACGAGCAGTGACATCCAGCACCAGCAAATCCACTCCTTTGGCGAGATCCAGAGTGAAAGCGTTTACCTCGGAAGCCACTTCGTGCTGCCGCACCAGAGCTCGATACAGCCGGCTGCCTTTCCCGGTGCCCAGCACGACGCCAAGGACGCTCGACGCGTAGTAGGAATCGCTCCCGAACGCCGGCGACCGGAAAGCCAGGAAAAGCCGCGGCACCATGACATTGTCCGGAACCTTCTCGCGCACCCACCCGCCGAACGAAGACGGGAGACTGACTTTGCCAAGCGGCGGTTTTCCTCTGCCGCGCGGAATGCTGCCAAAGTAGCGGATCACGAGGTCGCGAGCTTCGGTATGGTCGAAGTCCCCGGCAATCGACAGCACCGCATTGTCGGGCGTGTAGAACGTGGAAAAGAACTCGGCGACATCGTCCAGCGTCGCTGAGCTCAGATGCTCCATCGAACCCATGAGCGAGTGGTGGAACGGATGCTCGGCTGGAAACGTGAGCGCCAGAAGTTTCTCGAACCAGGTGCCGTACGGCTGGTTATCTATGGACCAGCGCCGTTCGTTCTTAACGACGTCCCGCTGCGTGTCGAGCTTGAGCTGCGTCATGGCGGGAAGAAGGTGCCCCATCCGGTCGGCTTCGAGCCATAGCGCCAGAGCCAGTTGGTTGGAGGGAACGGTTTCGTAGTAGTTTGTTCGATCGAGCCACGTGGAGCCGTTGAGCGTACCGCCGGCTCCTTCTATGAATTGGAAGTGCTCGTTCGCTTGCACGTGCTCCGAACCCTGGAAGAGCATGTGCTCGAACAGATGCGCGAATCCCGTTCGGCCGGCTCTTTCGTTGGCGGACCCGACGTGATACCAGAGGTTGACGGCGACTATCGGCGCGGTGTGGTCTTCCGATAGCGTGACGAAGAGACCGTTCGGAAGACGGAAAGTTGCGACGGGGATATCCATGTCCGGTGAAATATACCCCGCCTGCGTACCGAGTACCTACTTCGCACTGCGCAGTGACTTCGCACTCCGCATCGAGCACGCGAGCCCAAGCACTACGTGCTGCTTGCGCAGCAGTGTGTGCTACGTACGAAATGCGCAGTCACTGCGCAGTGCGAAGGAGGTACTACCTGCGCAGCGCAGTTGACAATTTCTCCCTGGTGAACATCATACTTCGCACATGGCACGAGAATCGTTCAGGATTTCAGTCACGAAGGACTACCTCGTCTTCGCATCGGCACACTTCATTACTTTCTCCGGCCACCGGTGCGAACCGCTGCACGGCCACAACTACCGCGTTGGAGTGGTTGTCGAGGGCGCTCTGGACGATGAGAGCTGGTACGTCGTCGACTTCAGCGTGCTCAAATCGCTCATGAGGCGTCTCTGCGATGAGCTCGATCACAAGGTCCTTCTCCCGCGCACAAATCCCCGTCTCCAGGTAGCACGCCAGGGCGAGTCCGTGACCGTTGCGCTGGACGGCGTCGCGCGATACGTCTTTCCGGCGGATGAGTGCCTGCTCCTCGACATTCCCAACACGACAGTCGAGATGCTGGCTCGCTATCTCACTGGCCGCGTGCGAATCGAGATGGCGCAAGCGGGCACCAACAAGCTCAGCGCGATCGAGCTCGAAGTAGAAGAGAACTTCGGCCAATCAGCGACCT
Source organism: Gemmatimonadaceae bacterium (assembly GCA_046261975.1). Lineage (GTDB taxonomy): Bacteria > Gemmatimonadota > Gemmatimonadetes > Gemmatimonadales > Gemmatimonadaceae > JBHENQ01. The sequence goes on from JBHENQ010000154.1 coordinate 15,639, forward strand.
ATCGGGAGGAATTATCATAGTGAGCGATGCAAAGCCTTTCGGCCGTTCTAGCCGACTGATCGGAACGCTACTCTGCACCACAGTGTTATCCGTGTCATCCGCGCAATCCGTGGCCCAGAAGCCGCGCGCGCGCCAGCTCGGCATTGCACTCGACGGCACTCCGGGGACGAACAACGCGATCACGGACGTCAGCGGCGTCGAAGTGGGACACACCACGATCATCTCCGGGGCAGGGAAGCTCGTCGCAGGCAAGGGGCCCGTACGCACCGGCGTCACGGCCATACTCCCACGTGGAAAGGCCGCGCGCGAACCTGTCTTCGCGGGTTGGTTCACGCTGAACGGGAACGGCGAGATGACGGGCACCACGTGGATAGAAGAATCGGGGGTGATGGGCGGCCCTGTGATGATCACAAACACTCACAGCGTTGGCATCGTTCACGACGCAGTTATCGAGTGGCTGGTGAAGAACGGGCGAGACTTCGACTGGTCGCTGCCGGTCGTGGCCGAGACGTGGGATGGTGCGCTGAACGACATCAACGGCTTTCACGTGAAGAAGGAGCACGCGTTCTCGGCACTCGACAGCGCGAGAACGGGTCGCGTGATGGAGGGGAATGCCGGCGGAGGCACGGGTATGGTGTGCCACGGCTTCAAGGGCGGGATCGGAACGTCTTCGCGAAAGCTGACTGCCCAATTGGGCGGATACACGGTTGGCGTTCTGGTTCAATGCAACTACGGCTCTCGCAGGCTGCTCCGGATAGCTGGCGTTCCGGTCGGCGAGGAGATCTCGGACCTGCGGCAATGCATAGTGGGCGGGAGTCCGCCAAAACTGGGAGAACAGACGCCACCACAGTGCGACGACAGAAGTCCGTCATCCTCGGCCGGGTCCGGCATTGAACTCAATGATGACGTGGGCTCCATCATAATAGTTGTAGCCACCGATGCCCCGCTCCTCCCACATCAGCTCAAGCGCGTGGCCAAACGCGCATCGCTCGGCGTCGGCAAGATGGGTGGACTGGGCGGCAACTCGTCCGGCGACATCTTCATCGCGTTCTCCACGGCGAACAAGGAAGCGGTAGAGCCAGACAACACTAGTGCCGTCACGATGCTTTCCAACGACCGGATCAATGCCATTTTCGAGGCGACCGTCCAGGCGACCGAGGAATCAATCATCAATGCAATGCTTGCCGCTGAAACGATGACCGGCGCCAACTCGCTCCGTGTCTCCGCGCTGCCCCACGACCGCCTGGTTCAGGTAATGCGCAAATACAACCGCTTGACCAATGCGAACCTCAAGTAGAACTCAGTTTTCCCGACACCCTACACCCTACACCCGACACCCGACACCCGATGCGTGCTAAAGACAAACTCTACTCCGAAGTCCAGGCTGCAGCACGCCTAAAGAAACTCCCGGGATGGTACGTCGCCGACGGCGGGATCTGCCGTGATTTCCGGACTGACGGATGGCCGGTGACACTCATGCTGGTAAACTCGATCGGATTCTTCGCCGAGGCCGCGGACCACCATCCGGACCTGTCAGTCTCGTGGGACAAAGTGCGCGTCAAGCTCTCCACACACAGCGCCGGCGGAATAACCGATAAGGACGTGCAGCTTGCCGAAGAGATCGAGCGAATCGCGCTCTGGCGGCCCTCGGCGGATAGCGCACTCACAGGCACGCCCAAGAAGTTCGTCCGGGGTGGCGAGCGCGCTTGAATGGCAGAGGATTCGCGCTGACCGCAATCGCCTGGACGGCCGCGCTGATACTCGCCGTCCCTGTTGCGCTCATCGCACTTCTCTGGTGGCGGCAGGAACGGGTCGTCTTTCAACCCTCCGAGCCGCCGTTTCCGGATCCGGGAACGACTCGTCGCGTGTTATACGAAGCAGGCGACGGACAGAATCTTTTCGCTTTCGTCGTAACATCCGGAGAAGACACGCATGCGAACCGCACTGGCCTGGTGGCCTTTCATGGAAACGCTGACCTGGCAGTCGCTCTGATTCCGTGGGCGGTCGAGATAGCCCATCGTACCGGAAGAATCGTAGTCCTGCCCGAGTATCGCGGCTACGGCGGACTCTACGGTGAACCGACCGTGGAAGGAGCTCGACTCGACGCGCTGGCCGCAGTGGCGATGGTGCATGACTCGCTTGGAATTCCCCATGCGAACCTTGCGTACTACGGTCACTCCCTCGGCAGCGCCATTGCAACTGAGCTGGCCGCTGTAGCTCCGCCAGGCGTTCTACTGCTCGAGTCCCCGTTCACGTCGGCACGCGACATGGCGCGTATCATCATCGCGCGACCGGTGGAGCTGGTGTGGCGGTTCATCTCTCGCGTGCACTACGACACCGAGCAGCGAGTCCGGACGCTGGATGTGCCTGTCTGGGTGGTGCATGGCTCGCGCGATCTGATTGTTCCGACGCGGATGGGTCGCGCTGTATACGACGCCGCAAAGGTAAAGGGCGAGATGCTGATCGTTGATGACGCGGGTCACAACGACGTCGCGCAAACCGGTGACGACACTTACTGGGCCTGGATCGAAAAAGCTCTAAAAACCAGGTAACAGGTGACTGCGCACAGGATGAATTGTCTGACCTGTGACCTGTGACCTGTCACCTGTCAGCTGTCACCTGGTTCTAAGGTAACCTCGCTCCAAAGCGATCCAGTCCAGAGCGGCAGTCGCGAGATCTTCTTCCAGAAGCTCATCAGCCGACAGAGGCTCCAGCACAGCGATGGATTTCAGGTAGTTCTTGCACGTCTCACACGTGTCGGCGCGCTTGAACTCCTCTTCGCCATCGCCAGCCAGGTAGCTGAGCCGCGCATGATCCTGCTCGCCGCACGCGGGACAACGTAGTCGCGGGAATGTCCAAGCGGCGGTGCACCGGCCACATCTCAGCACGCGCTCGCCTATTCCCAGCGCCTCAGTGCCCGTGGGTTGGGTGCCGCGCAACTCGGCGAGTAAGGGCGGTGCGCCACATCCGGGGCATGTGCCACGGTGCCAAGGGACATCGCTCAAGATGGCTTCGATGGCTTTCAGACCAGCACGCAAAGCGGGCCGCGCGGCGTAGTCGAGCATGGCTATCACTGCATGATCGTCGAGGTCCTTGCGCGCGGCGAAATCAATTGCACCGTCCCACGATCCGGCCAGCGCCGCTTCCGCCAGTGAGTCCGCCTCCTGGTTGTCCATTCCCTGGAAGACCGTAGCGACCGATGCGGCCGTGGTCCTGGCATCGCCTATATGCGACAGCCCTGCGGTAATTATTTGCATATTGATAATAATGTGGCGTCCCTGTATCAGCGGCTCACCGGTGAGAGCGGGTATGGCTGCCTCGAGTCGAAGGCGCGCGGCGGCGGGATCGGGCACCCCCGACGGAAGTGGTACTTCGATCGAGCGCAGCGCCGAGAGTAGGGTACGGAGGAGATCAGCCGCTGGCTGAAGGCCGGCACTCTGGCGAGCGAGCTTGTCCAGATTGGTAGTCACAAGGCTCCAACTCTGTGTGTATTCTTGGTTTCGAGGACCATAAGACGATCTGCCGGTGTAGCGCAAGCGGTCGCGTGGCTCTCCTACCCTGGCGTTCATCTCATCTGGTTCCTTATCCCTCGTTCCTGCTCCACCATCGTATATTTCTTCGCATGATCCGGCGTACTCGACGGTTGGACGAGCTGGAGGCAAACTACGAACGCGAGGCATTTAGCAGTCTGTCCTATGAGGCGGCACTCCAGCGGTTTGCCGCAATGTGGGCCGAAGCGCGCGCCCTCAATCCGGATATTGGTGCGGATTGGCTGGAAGATCTCGAATCAGACTTCGCCGTAGCACGCGCGCTGAATGGACTCCCCCCCCTCCCCCCACCCGCCTATTGATCTTTCAAAGTTCATCGCGGCCATCGCCGGCGAGCTCACAGCCCTGCACCTACCTTTCATGCTCATCGGCGGGCAGGCCGTGCTCGTACACGGTCGCCCACGATTAACGGAAGACATCGATATTACCCTGGGCGCCAGTCCGGAAAAGTTGGCGGTAGTTCGAAACATTTCTGACTCACTCGGATTGGAGCCGCTGCCGGTAGATGTCGAGCAGTTCGTGTGGGACACGTTCGTCCTCCCGGTACGCCATCCTCAAAGCGGCATTCGCGTCGACTTTATTTTCTCCACAACGCCATACGAACAGCAGGCAATTGCTCGCGCCACTTTGGTCGAAGTCGGCGGGACCCAGGTACCATTCGCAGCCGCCGAAGACCTGATTATTCACAAGGTCTTTGCGAAACGGCCACGCGATATTGAGGACGCAATAGGCGTCGTGCGTCGTAAGGGAGCGCTGCTCGATTGGGAATATCTGCGCCACTGGGCACGCGCGTTCAGGGAGGTTCCCGGACAGGAAGATCTCCCTGAACTCATTGAGAGATTGCGAAGAGACCAGTAGCGGGACTAGCATGAAGACCCGCCATGCCACTAGGGTTGCGGCTGCCGAGAACCCGTATCCTGTCGCGCATGCCGTTCGACGGGTGCCGGCGCTTTCCCGGGCCACAGCGTCGTGTCGGCAGCAGTAGGATTGGAAGCTGCACTCTGAACGACTGTCTTGTTCCCGACGTCCGCGCCGGGCCCACCGTCACGCACCCGCGACGCCTCCGGCGAGCATCCTGATAGAAAGAACACGGCTATCACGCCGACGACCCAAACTCGCATAGTACTTCGATTCCCGATTCCCGATTCCCGAGCCTCACAGGTACCAAGGTGGGATCGCCGGCCACTACGGCGCCATCACTATCACGAATCGCAATAACAGACCGCCCGTCAGCACGCATACCGCCCCGACTATCGCTCGACGCTCCGCCTCCATCAGGAAATCAGCGGCTGGCTGAAGACCGGGATTCAGACAGGCAAGCTTGTCCAGATTAGCCTTCATTGGCGTCTAAGCCTTTTGGTATCTTGGACTTTGATGGATTGAGAGTTATTGCCAAGCTGCGTAGGCAATGAGAATGTAGTCTTGACTTCGGTGAATGTTCGGTATAGGATGGGTGACGCCGACAACTGAACCGAGAGAACGGAGGTGGACTATGAGCAAGATGGACGCGGCATTCAACCTGGAGAACTATGCCCCGGTCGCGGACCGGATACAACTCTTCTACGAGAAGTTTCCCACTGGCCGCATAACGAGCAATCTCGTGGCGCGTGACGGCAAGGAAATAGTCTTCCGGGCTGCCGTGTATCGCGCCGAGGAAGATCCCAGACCTGCAGCCACTGGTTGGGCCTCGGAGCGCATCGGCGATGGCGACATCAACATCGTGGCTTGCCTAGAGAACACCGAGACATCCGCGATCGGACGGGCGCTGGCGAACCTCGGCTTCACAGGATCCAAAAATCGCGCAAGTCGCGAAGAAATGGAGAAGGTTGCCCGTGCCAGAGTTATTCAGATGAAGCGTGTTGCAGAACCGGAACCCGCCTGGGGCAATCCGTCTTCACGATCAGGGGCTCGCGGTCCTCTCGACTCTCCGCTTCAGGACCGAGCAAACATGGTGATGGATGCGATACGTCTTCTGAACGTGGCAGTGCGTGCGGGGCTTTCCACTCGCCGCTCGGAACAGATTGCGACCAAGCTGCGGTCGCTGTCGACGCATCCACGTCAAGTCGAGGCTCTGGAAAGCAGGCTTCGAAGCTGGATAGCGTGGCGTCATGCCTCTGCAGACACGCGTCTGGCGGACAGTGCACCATCGTCCTCCTAAGCAGTCTGTAATGGGTCGGTGCTCATAATAAGGGGAGGAACGATCGAACAATAACCGAGCGTTGCCTAGATGAAGGATCCTGGCACGTGCCGTTGAGAACTGAAGTGTGCGATCCGGAGAGAATGTGTGACGAGGCGGGAAACGTGCCGGTCCCTGAACGATCTCGAATTGATCGATGCGATGCGGCGTAAGGACGCTTGGGCGTGGGCTGAGTTCTTCGAACGATTTCGCCGGCTTCTTACGCGGCATGCAGCCCACATCCGAATTCCCTCTGAGCACTGGGACGTTTGCATCGAGGAGGTCCTGACGGCAGCCGCGGCACACTATTCGACGCCTGGAGTGACACCGCCGTCGTCCATGAAACAATTTCTGCTGCTGCGTTGTCGCCGCCGATACTTCAACGTTAAACGCGCACGCGAACGGAGGGAAAGACACTACGCAGCAGCTACCGGAGCGCGAGAAGGTTCGGAGGAACAGGTTGTGCCGAGCGTGGCGTCAGAGTACTACCTCCGCGCCAGCCGTGGCCAGGACGCGGAGTATAGCTCGTCGTTGGCGCTCGAGCGTTTGTCGAAGACGCTCGTTGAAGGTCTCACGGACGACGAACAGCGTATTCTCGCATGGCTGGGCGAGCAGGTGCCCTATCGAGACATCGCAGCCTGGTTGGGCATGAGCTATGGTGCGTTAGCAGTGAAGATTCATCGCCTTCGCAAACGTCTCTGCGACGTTGCCTTCGATCACGCTGACCGCTTCGAGCCAGAGGACCAGCGAGAGATACTGCGTTTCTTGCGTCGTGCACATGTCGGTCGCGCCGGAGCGGGTGCTACCCTCCCTATCTCGAATCCCTTCGAGAGTAGCGATAAGAACGCGGCAGGGCCAGCACGAGGTCCGGGCCAGTCATGAACAGAGATGACGAGACGTCGTACTCGGCAGAAGACGATGCACAAACCGAATACCAGCGTGATCGCGTGGAATTTCTCGTTGGCCGCTACCTGCTGCAACAACCGGATTCACCTGGTTGGCACGACGAGCATTTCCTGGAGTGGCTAGCCCGGCGAACCGACCCTGCAGAAGATGAGTTGAGCGACGAGGAAGCGCTGGCGTACGGCCGGCGAATGATGAACCAATGCCTGGTCGCAGCCGTGCCGGTCAGAAGAATCGACCACCCCGTCCCGGAACGTCCTGCATCCATTCGTACGAATAGCGTTGCCGCCATGGGCTTCGCATTTCGCGAGCACGCCGCGCCCAAACTCGATCTCCAGGTCGCGGCGGGCCCGGGACGGGAGTTGTGGGAGGAAGTCTGCGAGAGCTGGGTAGATCTGCCTCCGGAAATAACGCCTGGCCGCTACCTGGCCCTCAAGATTGTGGGCCAGAGCATGGCGCCGCTCATGCACTCCGGCGATGTGATTCTCGTTCAGGTGGGACGCAAGATTGTTCCGGGCAGTGTGGTCGTGGCTCGCGACCCCGAGAGCGGATACGTGTGCAAGAGAATCAGTCGCATTGGGCCAACGACGATCGACCTCTCATCTCTCAATCCCGAATTCCCAGGAGTCACTATCCCGCGCGACGACAGTGGAGGAGGGGGGGGAGGGGTAGTGCTCGGTACCGTGATTCTGAGATGGTGCAGTCACGGAGATGACTAGCCCAGGTATGCTGCGAGCAAAATAGCTGACACCTGTTGCCTTGTCTTTGAAGCCCCCGCGGATGCCCCCGACGGGGCTTCGTCGTTTGTGTCCAGATAACTCGAGCCTGTAATGGATCGGTGCTCATCCGTATGAGGAGCACCGCTTGAGAGTTTGACAGCGCTTTCGTCCAACAAGCCTCTGCTCCTCGCCAGCGATCGAAGCATTTCCATCTCAGCGAGGTAAGCGTGTCATGCATTCACCGCATTCCGCGGCCGATGGTCAGAGTTGCCAAGGCCGTTCTGCTGATTCTGCCAGCGTGGGCAACGCTCAGCGCGGATGCCCAGCAGCCATCACCAGACCAGCCGACGACGATCACGCCCTATCGGACACCGCGGATCGCGCTGGTGCAGCCGGCACCGGGCGGAACGCTGCCGCAGGACAAGCCGGTCGTTGTGTTCCGATTCACGGAGGGAGAGCCAGCCGATGCGATAGATGCAGCGTCGTTCCGAGTATCCGTAGACAGCCACGACCGGTCCTCGTCTTTCCGGGTTTCCGCGGCGGAAGCGTGGGGATCGCTGGCCGCTCCGCACCCGGACTCAACGATTGCACCCGGACTTCATCAAGTGGCAGCCCGCATCTGCTCCAGTCGCGGAGCCTGCGCTTTCGTCGAGGTCCCTGTCACCATCGCTGCCACCACGCCAACGACTCCGACCGCGACGACGCGGCGTGAAAAAAAGCGCGACCTCATCGAGCTCCTCATTGAGGCCGCCAGGAAGCTGCTTCTCCCCTGAACGCTAACCCGAACGCTTCAATAGAAAGGAGTACTCGCAGATGATCTCGCTCGATGCGCCAGACAACCGTCACCTCCCAGTTCCCAAAGCAGCAATGACACACCTTCGACTGCTGCTGGCAGCAAGCATACTGGCTTTCATATCGAGCCTGCTCGTGGGCAAGGGATCGGCTGCCAGTTGGCTACCAATTAATTCGGCAGGGTTCACCGCGCCGGATCGGTCCGTGAAGTTGCCCCCGCCGGTTTGTACCGCCGGTTCTCACACGACGATGACGCCGGCGTGCGACAGCGTGCACGCCGCGAGGATAACCAACCTCACAGGACAGACGGTCGTGTTCAAGGTGACGAACACGAGTGGGAGCGACGAATCCTACGACCTCACCTGCACGTACACGACGCCGATCGCCAGCTGCTCGGCATCCTCCTTCGTGGACGTGCCAGCTAGCTCCACGCGGAATACCACGGTCACGTTCTCGACCGGCGCCGACACGGGCATGGCGACACTATCGCTCCGAGCTACGAGCAGCATCACGAGCGATGAGGCCAACTGGCGAGTCAAAGTTCCCGTGCGATTCGACACTCTCAAGGTCTCCACCGACTTCACCAACAACGACAATCAGAACACGGCCCTCTGCGCCAACTCGTGCTTCGCCGTAACG
>JBHENQ010000155.1:0-7053 GCA_046261975.1 Gemmatimonadaceae bacterium
AACAAGCCCGGCCTCGAGATCGTGGATCACTACACGTACGTGATCGCGAGCGACGGCGACATGATGGAAGGCATCTCCCACGAGTCGTGTTCCCTCGCCGGGCATCTCGGGCTCGGCAAGCTCGTGGTGCTCTACGACGACAATGAAATCAGCATCGATGGACCGACCTCACTCGCGTTCAGCGAGGATGTCGGCGCGAGATTCCAAGCTTACGGCTGGCACGTGCAGCATGTGGACGGCCATGACCCGGACGCGGTGCGGGACGCCATCACTAGCGCGCGCGCCGAGCGAGAGCGGCCATCGCTGGTTGTCTGCAGAACGCACATCGGTTTCGGAAGCCCCAACAGGCAGGATACCGCCAAGGCGCACGGCGAAGCCCTCGGTGAGGATGAATTGCGCCTGGTGAAGGAGCACTTCGGCTGGGACCCTGACGGAAACTTCGTCATCCCGAAACAGGTGCTCGACTTCATGCGAGAATGCGGCGCGCGAGGTACGTCGCGTCACAAGAAATGGGACGCACTCTTCGCGAAATACGAACAGGCTCATCCCGATCTTGCCAGCCAGTTCCGCTCTACAATGGAGGGTGAATTGCCCGCTGGCTGGGACGAAGGAATGCCGGCATTCCCGAACGACAAGCCGTTGGCTACACGCGCGGCATCCGGAAAGGTGATAGACGCCATTGTGCCGAAGCTTCCCGCCTTGATCGGCGGCTCAGCCGATCTCACTCCGTCGAACAACACGCAGCCCAAGGATCCGTACGGCGCGTCCCTCAAGCGCGATGATTTCTCAGGGCGCTACATCAGATTTGGTGTGCGCGAGCATGGCATGGGCGCCATTCTGAACGGCCTCGCGCTACACGGCGGGTTTCGCCCGTACGGCGGCACGTTCCTCGTATTCTCCGATTACATGCGTGGCTCGATGCGCCTGGCGGCGTTGGCGCAACTGCCGGTGATCTACATCTTCACCCACGACAGCATCGGCTTGGGAGAGGACGGACCCACACATCAGCCCGTGGAGCATCTCACCGGACTCCGGGCGATCCCCAACCTGGCGGTTTTTCGCCCGGCCGACGCAACTGAAACGGTGGAAGGTTGGCGTGTCGCCCTCATGCGGAAACACGGACCCACGGCACTCGTGCTCACGCGTCAGGCAATCCCTGTGATCGATAGGACCAGGTATGCGCCGGCCGGTGGAGCCTCACGTGGAGGATACATTCTCTCCGATGTGGACGGCCCACGTGTGATCCTCATCGCCAGCGGGTCGGAGGTTCAGCTCGCGCTCGCAGCTCAGGGCTCATTGCAGGCTGGAGGAATAGCGGCTCGCGTCGTTTCCATGCCGTGTCAGGAAGTCTTCGACGACCAGCCTGAGGATTACCGCGAGAGCGTTCTGCCGCACGCAATTCGAGCACGCGTAGCCGTCGAAGCTGGTGCGACGTTGAGCTGGTGGAAGTACGTTGGTCTCGACGGCGAGGTTGTGGGAGTAAACCGATTCGGTGCCTCGGCGCCCTACCAGGACATCTTTCGTGGGCTGGGAATCACCGCGGAAGTTGTTGCAGAGGCGGCATGTCGAGTCATGTGAATGGCTGACGTTAGTCGTGTGCTGCTCGCGGTGTGCACTCTGTCAACATTACTCGTCTCCAGCGTTGCCAGCGCACAGGCGATCGCTTCCGCAACGCTGGCCAGACCTGACCAATCGGCTCGCTCGGGGACTGCTCAGGTAATCTCCACCCCGCCCACGGTGGACGGCAGGCTGAACGATGAAGTTTGGAGTAGCGGCGAGCCATTTTCGGGCTTTGTGCAGCGAGAGCTTCACGAGGGCGAATCGGTGAGCGAACGCACGGAAGTGAGAATCCTCAGCGACGGCGAAGCGCTGTACGTGGGTGCTTGGCTCTACGATCGCGAGCCTGGTGGCATAGTCGCCGGCGAGAAGGTTCGAGACGTTACCCTCACGAACAGCGATTACTTCGGCATCATACTCGACACGTACCTGGACCGGCAGAACGGTTTCATCTTCGCCACCACGCCGGCCGGAATCGAGTACGATGGCCAGGTGGTGAAGGAAGGCGAGGGCGGCGGAGTCTTTCAATCAGGCCAGACGCGGGCGCAGTCCGGGTCCATGGGCGGGTTCAATCTTAACTGGGACGGGAGCTGGAAGGTCGCGACGTCCGCGGACTCGTCAGGCTGGTACGCGGAGTTCCGCATCCCATTCTCTACACTGCGGTACGGTGGCGGCGCCAGCCAGACGTGGGGACTCAATCTGGTTCGCAGCATTCGCCGAAAGAACGAGGAAGCATTCTGGTCGTTCATTCCACGGCAGTTCAATCTTATGAGGTTGTCGCGCGCCGGCACGCTTCAGGATCTGAGAGTTCCCGTGCGCCGAGTGGCGACGGTGACTCCATACGTGCTGGCCGGCATGCAGCGCAATTACCTCGTGGATTCGAGCGCGAACCGCTCGAGCGAATTCGGCGCCGATCTCAAGTACGGCCTTACGCCTAGCCTGACGCTCGATCTCACGTACAACACCGACTTCGCTCAGGTGGAGGTGGACGAGCAGCGCACAAACCTCACCCGCTTTCCACTCTTCTTCCCCGAAAAGCGGCCCTTCTTTCTAGAGAACGCCGGCATCTTCTCGGCAGGTACACCGCAGGCGGTGGAGCTTTTCTTCAGCCGCCGAATCGGGATCGACACCTTGGGGAATCCCGTTCCCATCCGTGGAGGCGCGCGCGTGACGGGGCGTGTCGCTGGGCTCACCGCAGGTCTTCTTCAGATCTTTACCGACCGCATTTCAGGCCAGGCCGGGCCACCCGCTACGTCGTATTCCGTTCTGCGTCTGGCGCGCGAGCTGTCGACCCGCTCACGCCTCGGTGCCATCGCGGTGCAGCGACTGGCCACGAATGACAGCGATGACCGGAACCGGAGTTATGGTATCGACGGGCGCATCGGGATCGCTGAAGCGTGGACCGTCGACTGGTGGGGAGCGAAGACCGAGACGCCTGCGCTGAGAGGAGACGACCTGGGGTACAGCGTGCGAGCCGGATATCAGACGGGCGACTGGAGCAACAGCGTGCGATTCGTGCAGGTGGGCGAGGATTTCAATCCCGAGGTGGGGTTCCTCAACCGTCTGGGTGGCTACCGATTCTACGATGCCGGCTTCATGCGAATCGTGCGAAAACCTTCATTGAAATGGCTCAAGCAGTGGTCGCCTCATGTGAACTATCGCGCGTATTACGGACTCGATGGTTTCTACCAGAGCGGGCAGATCCACGTCGATCTCACCGAAGTGGATTTCGCTGATGGCGGCCGGTTTGGACCGGAGCTTAATTTTTACCATGAGGGGCTTCAGGAGCCGTTCGCGATTGCGCGCGACGTCACACTGCCAGTCGGCTCTTACGACTTTGCATCGGTGGGGCTCGACTACGCCAGCAACCCGAGCGCGCCCTTTTCAGTCTCCGCCCGCGGCGACTTCGGTCCGTTCTACAACGGAACCCGCTACGGCGGGAACGCGACGATCACCGTCCGCAGCGGCGCGTCACTCACGTCTTCCCTGCTGGCTGACTACAACGACATCAGGCTGGATCAGGGGAATTTTGTGCGTTACCTCACGGGGTTGCGCGTCGGCTATTTCTTCACGCCGAGGATTTTCGCGCAGTCGCTTACACAGTACAACAACCAGGCTCGCGTTTGGACGGCCAACGCTCGCTTCGGCTGGCTCAACACCGCCGGCACCGGGCTGTTCGTTGTCTTCAACGATGGCGAGGAAGCGGACAGCTTCTTCCGCTGGGTGCGTCCGCAGGCTCGATCGTTCGTGGTGAAATACACCCGCCAATTTGGCACGGGGGGGTGAGGCTCGGGAGTCGGGAGTCGGGAGTTGGCACTCCCAGACCCCAGACCCCAGACCCGCTTTCTTATTTTTTCCTCGGAATCTTCACCGTACCCTTGATGTTCCGGTAGCTGATCCCGCCACTGCCATCGTTTCCAACGGTGAAGTCGCCGCCCACATCCTGCACCTCGATTCCGCCGGAGCCGTCGGAGCCCACCCGCACGTCGCCGGTGACGTCGCTTACATCGATGCTGCCTGAGCCGTCAACCTCCACCACCACCGAGCCCCGAACCCCGCGCACCACGATCTCTCCAGAACCGTCGCGGACATGAACATCTCCCTGCACGTCGCGCACACCGATCCGGCCCGAGCTGTCCTCGATGCGGATGGAGCCGCCTATCTTTTCCATCTCGATCTCACCAGAGCTGTCGTGAAGCTCCACGCCAGCTACTCCGCGAATTTCGATCTCCCCGCTGCTGTCTTCGACCTTTAGCGGCAGGCCTTCAGGAACCTCCACCAGCAGGTCCAGCCCGGCGTAGCGGTTTCCCCTCCAACCATGGCTGTCCGGTGTCTCGACCACCACGTGCACGACATCACCCTCGCGCGTCGCGGTCAGTTTGATCTGCTCCAGCAAATCACGATCGGAAGCGCGAGCCGTTCCCGTCGCGCGGACTTCGGAGATTCCCTTCCGTCCTTGAATACGAAGTGAGCCCGCGCGCGCTTCGATTTCTATGGATCGGGCTCCACTTGCGCTCACAGCCGCCTCACGAGGCGCGGTGACTTCGTCACGCTCGCGCTGTGCATTTGCCGAGCTTGGAGCTGTGGCGGCGAGACACGCGACCACGACGAAGAACGGTAATTTCATCACCCATCCCCTCCAGCTGTAGGATTGCCTTGCGTGTAACCGACTACGGGCAGGCCGGCTCAGTGTTTCAGACAAGCCGGACGCGCCAAAGGTTTGAAGAAGGCATAGACATGCAATTGCTGCTTGCCTTAGCCCCTGCTTTACCCACTGTAAAATTGCACTATTATTAGTTAGCGGTTTCCTCCGGCCACGGCCTCACCGCGCAGCCACTCGACTGGAGCATCTTTGCCTACATCACGACGACAATCGCGACGACGCGAGGCCGAGCCTCGCCTGCACGATACGGTCCGGCTGTCCGCGGACGGCCTGGCAAAAGTGTTGGGCGATCTGGAGGCGCGCGTCATGCGCGCCGCGTGGAAGCTTGGAAAGCCAGCACCAGCGCGCGCGGTCCACGCGGAAGTAGCCAGGTACCATCCGGTTGCGCTGCTCACCGTCATCACGGTTCTCAACAAGCTGGTAGCGAAGGGACTCCTGTCCCGTGCCAAACGGGATGACCTTCTGCATTTCGAGGCTTGCCTGACGGAAGAGGAGCTCCTGGCGCACGCTTCCCGGAAAGTAGTAGAAGGCATCATGTCGCTCGGTTCGCAGGCCGTGGCGGCGTCATTCGTCAGCGTTCTGGCGGAAACAGACCGTGAACAGCTGGCAGAGATGGCGCGCTTGATCCGCCGGCGTCTTAGAGAAGCGGAGGAGTGATGCATCGCCGGGGAGTCGCATATCTGACCGACACGCTGGCACTGCGAGAGCAAGCGCATCGCCGCACGACGCTTCTCGCGCTGACTGGACTTCTGTTTCTGAGTACAAGTCCCGTCTTCGGGCATCACGTGGCCACTTTCGGCGGAGCGCTCCTCCTGGATCTCGAGCATCTGGGAGCCCTGTGCCTAACCGCGCTCCATCTCATTCTTGAACCGGTCCATCGCATCTTCCACCTTATAATCATTGCGGGTCTTCTTTACGCTACTTGGGATCGTCTACGCGCGTGGCGGCTCGCGCGGGGGGCGCTTGCGTCACTGGAGGCACGGTCGCCGGAAGACGGTGACGATTTCTGGGAAGCTGCTCGCGCAGCAGGCATCGACCCGGCCGTCGTGCGCGTTGTCGAGGGCTTGCCGAGTCCGGCTTTCACCACCGGGTGGCTAAGGCCCCGGATTTACGTCGCGGCGGCACTGACTTCCCACTTGAATCCAGCCGAGTTGGCTGCGGTTCTCGCGCACGAGGCGGAGCACGTGGCTCGGCGCGATCCGCTTCGCCTCTCTATGCTGCGATTCCTGGCTTGCACATTTTTCTGGATCCCGGCACTGCGCCGATTGGCGGACGATCTGGCTGATGAATCAGAGGTGATGGCCGACGACGCCGCAGCGGCTGGCCGCCCGCTGGTGTTAGCGTCGGCAATTCTCACCCTCGCGCAGTGGGAACAGCGCCGCTGGGATTCGACTGCGGTTGCGGGCTTCTTCCGGTCCCACCTCGTGGAGCGTCGAATCCGGAGGCTCGTCGGCGAGGACACCGCCGTCCGCACGCACGTCACGCGACGCTCGGTACTCTCCGCGGCGCTTGCATTGTCGCTCGTGTGGTCGTCGGGGATTCTAGTTGCGCACCCGCTACCTGCCCAGGATCGGGCGCATCAGGCTGGCCATTGCGATCACCCTGGGGAATCGGCGTTCGCTCACCTCTTCTGCCTGAGCCTTTCCGTGGCCCCGGCGGAAGACTGCCCGCACCATCGCGTCTGAGTCTCATCCCCTGAGCCGGAACCAATCACCACTGTTCCGTTTCTAGCAGAAAGCGAGTATATTTTATGCATCGTAAAAGGTAGCGGGGCTTGTTCCAATTGCTTCCTTACAAAAGCGAGCGTCATGAATCGCAACTGCTTTGATTGGTTTTCACGTGGCCTGGCCACGTGCACTCTTCTCACAACAGCGCTCTGGGTTTCGCCAGCGCTAGCCCAGACCGATTACTACAATACCGATGCAGGCCGGCCTGTACGAATAGAGGACGCGTTTCCCACCGAGCGGTATGCCTTCGAGCTGCAGCTCGCACCTGTGCGGCTCGAGCGCTCGAGCGGAGGCGTCTACAACTGGGGCCTCGAACCGGAGATCGCCTACGGCATTCTGCCGCGAACGCATATCGAGATCGGCTTTCCACTCGCGTATACCGACCTCGGCTCAGACCGGCGGCGGTCCGGGCTAGCCGGGATAGACATCTCCGCCCTGTACAACCTGAACGTCGAGACTCGAACCCTGCCCGCGCTTGGAATCGTAGGGCAAGTGCTCGCCCCAGTCGGGGAGCTCGCACCGGACAAGACGTACAGCTCGGTGAAAGGAATCGCGACCCGAACGTTCAAGTGGGCGCGATTTCACGTGAACGGGAGGTACACGTTT
>JBHENQ010000156.1:0-17303 GCA_046261975.1 Gemmatimonadaceae bacterium
TGGGTGGCACTCGCGCAGTATCGCTACCACAATGCCCACGCCGGCAAGTTCGCGCTGGATGCGATCGCGCGCACGGGCTTTGATGAATCGCGTGGCCGAAATCCGGAAGTGATCTCGGGCCGAGTGTACAAGCCGCTCGACTCGTCCGTACCGCATCAGTTCTTCGCGACGTCGATGGTGTTGACGCCACTCCTTCGGGGGCTGCTGGGCCTCGATGTGGACGCTCCTGCCCGCATGATGACGTTCGCGCCGCACTTGCCGCCGGAATGGGACAGTCTTCGTGTCGAGAACGTGCCCGTTGGCGAGGATCGACTCGCCATAACGTTGAAACGCGAACTTGGCCGCATAACCGCTGCCGTGTCGCGTACCGGGCGCAGCGTTGCCGCCGGCGGATCCATGGAGTTCGTCTTTTCACCCGCATTACCGCTGGGCGCTCGCGTGACCGGTGACGCAGTCGCCGAGCGCACGCCAGGGGATGTGCATGGCTCCGTTCGCGGTAAGTTATCCGACACAAGCGTGTACGAAGTCACGTACGCGGGAGGCTGGAGCGTGATCCCTGCAACGCGCGCGCCCAGGATCGGCGATCGCTCGAGCGCGCTTCGCGTGTTGAGCGAGCGGCTAGAAAGCGAGGTTTACGTCGTGTCTCTGGAAGGCCTGGCGGGCCGGAGCTACGAACTCCGGGTGCGTGGGCCCGAAGCGTTCTCTGTTCTCGATACGGTGGACGTGACTGCCGGCCCGAGCGCCCACTCGCCACCTCACGTCGGCTATCGCACGTTGAATGTGACTTTTCCGCGCGCTGGCGAGAATTCCGATGGCTACGTCAAACGCGTGCTTCGATTCACGTCGCGATCTCGCGGCGGGAAATAAGGAGAGGTACGCCGTCGCGATAAAGATCTGGAATCCGAGCCTCTTCGACAAATCCATTGCCAGAGAGAAACCTCCGCAGAGGTTCAAAGTGCGGAACGTCCGCTAGCTCGACGACAATCAGCCGGACGCCGCGTTTCGTGAGATCGGCAACTGCGCCGTCCAACAGTCCCTGTCCAAGATCGGCCAGTCGCTCTGGCGCAGTGATGATGAAATGCACCTCTCCGGCGCCGACGGTTCCTGCTACCTTGCCGTAGAGAACGATGCCGGCCAGTGCGCCGCCCTCGACGGCGACTATTCCGCGCGATTCCGCGCTGTCGCCCAGCAACGCCGCGCGAAGGTAATCCTCTCCGCCGGCAAAGTGCGGTATGGTCGTAGCCATGGTGTGAAGCAAGGCTCGAGCGCCGTCTGCGTCGCCTGACTTCAGAGGCCGGATCTCCGCGTGAGTCGCGATCATCCGTCGGAAAGTAACGCACCTGGAGCTTGGACAACACGATCCAGCGCCTGCATATTCAGCTATGCCCGTGGATGCCTGGCCGATTCAACTGGCGGACGTACACGCCGCCTGTGAGCGCATCCGGCGTTACATCCGCCCCTCGCCACTGCGTGCATACGCTCCGTTGGACGAAGCGGTCGGGCAGGGAATCAGCGTTCTCGTCAAGCACGAGAATCACAATCCGACCAATTCATTCAAGGCACGGAACGCGCTATCGGCCATGACGGCCCTGTCCGTCGAGGAGCGTGTGCGGGGAATCGTGGGCGCGTCGCGCGGCAATCATGGATTGGGATTGGCGTGGGCGGGCCGGCTTCTTGGGACGCCGGTGACGGTTTGCGTGCCCGTGGGCAACAATCCCGAGAAGAACGCTGCCATCAGGGGCTTCGGCGCTGAGCTCATTGAGGAAGGCAGTGACTATGATTCCTCTGCTGCCGTCGCCGACCAGCTCGTGCGCGAAAGAGGTATGACGTTGGTGCACTCCACGAACAACCGATACGTGATCGCAGGCGCTGCGACTATGTCGCTCGAGATTCTCGAGGAGGCGCCGGACCTGGACGCCATCGTGCTGGCAATCGGTGGAGGTTCGCAGGCTGTGGGCGCGCTCACCGTATGCCGCGCGCTGAGGGCGCATGTCCGGGTTTTTGGAGTGCAGTCTGAGGGTGCGCCTGCGCAGCACGACTCATGGCTCGCGCGACGTCCTCTGACGACGCCTGCAGCGACCACGTTCGCGGACGGCGTGGCGACACGCAGCGCGTACGACATGACGTTCGGCGCCCTGTGCGATGGACTTGCGGGCTTCGTGACGGTAAGCGACGCCGAGATGGCCGAGGCGCTGCGAGTATTGCTTGGCACCACGCACAATCTGGTGGAAGGAGCCGGTGCTGCCGGGCTGGCGGGCCTCGTAAAGCTGCGCGACGAGCTGGCCGGCCGGCGCGTGGCCATCGTCTTGTCTGGCGGCAACATCGATGCCGCTACCTTGGAGCGCGTGGTGCGGCGTGAGGTCTAGCGCCAACGGCGGTTCCCTGGATGATTCCGGCAAGGACAGCGTTGCGATATCGGCCTCCGCGCTGCGGCCGCGCAGTGCGGCCGAATCAGTGGATACCGCGTTCGTGCTGTTGCGTCGCGACTACTGGGTGTTCGTCTGCGTTGCCGGTCTCATGCATCTCCCCATCCACTCCACTCGGCTGGCAATGGCGCTGGCAGGGTCCGATTTCGTCCCAGCTTCCCTGAATCCGGAACTCCTGTGGTGGAATTTCTGGAACTCGCTTGCGGTTTCGGCTGTGAGCGTTGCGGCCGCCAGGAGCTACCTGCGCGGCGGTGTGACTCTTGGCGCCGCACTGGGAAGTCTGCGATCCCGTCTCTGGTCAGTCGTTGCCGCCACGGTCATCGTCGAGGCGCTTTTCGAGATTGGTCTTCTCCTGGTGATCGTGCCGGGTGTTCTGGTGCTCGCGCGTCTCTTTGCCACCGTTCCCGCTCTGTACGCTGAGAGAATTGGCGTCTGGCCCGCCATGAGGCGCTCGGTGGCGCTGACCCGCGGCTATTTCTGGCGGGTGCTGCCAGCCGGTCTGATAATTCTTGCCATAGGTCTGGTGGATAGCACGTTGCCCAGCGCGGTGACCAAATGGACGGGCAGCGGCGCGGTCACCGTGATATTCGACTTCATGCTAGACAGCGCCATGTATCCGCTCATCGGAGTGGCTTTCACAGTGCTGTACTATGACCTCCGAATTCTGAAAGAAGGCTACGATATTGAAGTAATGATGGCGAGCTTCGGAAGTCGGGAGTCGGGAGTGGGGAGTCGGGAATGAACTCGCAGTGGCGCGTGCTGATTGGCCTAGCAGCCGGCCTGATCATCGGGAGCATTGTCGCAGCGTCGCGTAATCCAGCGCTGGTAGCGGCGGCTGCGGTGATCGAGCCGCTGGGCACACTATGGGTGAACGCGATTCGGATGACTGTGATCCCGCTGGTCGTGTCTCTTCTGGTTGTGGGAGTTGCGGCGGGCGCCGACGCGCGAGGGATTGGGCGGTTGGGGCTGAAGGCACTTGCGTTATTCCTGGTGTTTCTCGTTGTGTCCGGAGTCTATGCGGTGCTGGTGACGCCGCCGCTCATGGCCGGACTCCGCATCGACGCGGACGTAGCCGAGTCGCTTCGCGCCAGTGCAGCAAGCTCGGCGAGCGCCAGCGCCGAAACAGTTAAGAAGCTCCCCACAACTCTGGACTGGCTCCTGGGCTTGGTGCCCGCAAATCCATTTCGCGCCGCTGCGGACGGAGCGATTCTTCCGCTGGTGGTCTTCACGCTGGCGTTCGCGCTTGCGCTTACCCGCGTCGGGATCGAGGCGCGCGAACCGGTGTTGCGGGTGTTCCGCGCGCTCGCGGATGCAATGCTGGTCGTCGTGTCCTGGGTCTTGTGGGCAGCGCCGATTGGCGTGTTCGCGCTGGCCCTCACGTTAGCGGCGCGCGTGGGAATGGGCGCGGCTGGAGCGATCGTGTACTACATCGTAGCTCTGTCGCTGGCGCTGGCCATCTTCGCTTTGGCTCTCTACCCCGTAGCTGTGGTGGTCGGAAGAGTGCCTCTGCGTCGCTTTGCATCGGCGCTGGGGCCGGCCCAGATCGTGGCGGCGACCGCGCGCGCCTCGCTTGCCGCGCTACCGGCCATGATAGCGGGCGCGCGCGAGAAACTGAAGCTGCCCGAGCACATCACCAGCTTCGTCTTGCCGCTCGCCGTCTCCACCTTTCGGTTGAACGTTCCGATTGCCTGGGTGGTCGGGGTTGCGTTTCTCGGCAGGCTTTACGGTGTAGACCTTGGAGCAGCGCAATTCGCCTCGCTCGTCGTGACATCGGTCCTGCTCAGCTTCAGCGTTCCGGGAATACCGAGCTCGAGCCTGTTCATTCTCGCACCTGTACTGGTAGGACTCGGCCTGCCTGCCGAGGGAGTCGGGATCCTGATCGCGGTGGATACGATTCCCGACGTCTTCAAGACCACGCTGAACGTGACGTCGCACATGACGGCCGCAGTTGTGTTGGCGCCGCCACGAGCCAGCACTGACGAAGACCGAGGAACAAAGCGGAGCTCCAGCGACGCAGCAGCTATGAACGCGGCTCGCTAGAAATAGCCGCGAGGCGGCGCCGAGCTTCCGCTACAGACGGCTGTAACTCCGGATCGGCATTCTTCCATAGTGCGATGAAGCGCGAATAGTGCTGTGCAGACTTCGCCCGATCGCCGCGCGCTTCATAAAGCTCGCCGAGTCTCTTGTGGATTGGTGCGAGGTCTGTCCAGTCCGTGGACGTCGGACGGTCCAGAAGTGGAGTACCGATGTATCGCTCATACACGGCGATTGCGGAATCCGGTTCGGCAGCCAGATCATACGCGCGACCCAGCGTCGACAGCAAACAGGTCACGCACTCGCTCACGTCCGCGGCGATGAATTCTGCGATCGCGTCACGGTGCCGGCCCTCTGCGAGTGCGATTTCTCCCAACACCCAGCGTTGGCCACCATCGTCATCGCGACGGATCGCCTCAGGGACTGTGCGTGTGTACTCCTGTAAAATCGCGCGCGCCTTTCCCGAATCGCCGGCGAGAGCGTACGAGCCGGCCAACCAGATGTATGGCCTGTCGAGAGGACCCATCGCCGACAAAGGGTGCTTGACGAGTGCGGCCTCAATGCGCTTCCTCGCAGATTCAGGCGAACGTCTGAACCAAGTGTCCATTAACGCCAGATCGAGTAGTTTGTCCAGTGCTCCAGTGCGATCGTTCCGATTCTCCCGCATGACAACCACATCGCGGAAGAGACGCTCGCCTTCCCTAAGCCGTCCCTGCAAGACGGCAAGCTTGCCCAGGTAATTGGTGGTATTTCTAACAATTCTCGCGTCAGTCCTGTGCCCTTCGAGCACGACCCTCGCTAGAGATTCTGCGCGTGCATATTCGCCGCGAGCCGCTGCGAAGCGTACTGGGAGGAATGCGAGGGTCGCATTGTCAGGTAGTCTGGCAAGCATCGTTTTCCACAATGTTTCAGCTACAGTGAAATTGCCCAGCGCCCATTCTGTTTCAACGAGGTTTCCAAAGGCCGTGAACGTTGAGTCGACTCCGAAAGCGCGACGGTACATCTCCGCAGCTCTTTCATGCTGTCGTTGCTTGCTGTATTCGAGGCCCAGATTATTCAGTGCGGGGGTGTCGTCGGGATACGTATCAAGGATCGCCTGAAGCGCGGCGATTGTTTTCTCGCGATCCCGTGTGACGGAAGTGTGGTAGCTAGCTACTGTGAGATAGCGTTCGCGGTCTGTGAGGCGGTCTCGTAATTCATATGCCTTGGTCAGCATGGAGACCGATCGATCGCGTTGCTCACCCTGGTTGCGCAGAATGACCCCGAGCTTACGATAGGCCATCGCGAACCCAGTATCCAAAGCTATGGCTTCCTCGAGGAGGGAGATGGATTTCGCTGCGTCGCTCCCAACGTCGTTCGCGTACATGGCTTGGGAGTACTTTCGTAACGCATCCAGCGAGCCGGTTGTTACCTGCTGCAACGGGCGATCGCCGCGAATGGTGCGCAACGACTCGCCGATGCGTTCGCGCAAGCGTTTCGAGAGGTTGTCCACCGCGCCGATCAGCTGCGTAGAGTCGGCAGCCGTCTCACGGTCGGCGGCCAGAACGTCACCCGTCGCAGTGGAGAGCAGCCGCGTGGAGAGAACGTAGCCTGCGCCGACGCTTCTGACCTCACCTGTGACAAGCGCTTTCACCCCGTCACGAATCGCGACTTCACGCGCCGTGGTCAGATCCAGCTTCGTGTCCTGCGGGCGCTGCATTCGCACTAGCACGGCGCTGACAGCCGAGGGTTGCATCACCGTCACTATCGGTGACTGCGCAAGATCGATTCGGAAAGCTTCGGAAACAACCGGCCCCAGGCCGGTATCGGCATTCGGACTCGAGAAATCAGCAACGAGGATCCGTTCGCGCTCGTCCAGAACACCGGCTGCCACGAGCGATCCAATGGGTCCGATTCCCATCGCGCGCAATGCCATGTAGCCGGCCACAACAACGCCAAGCAGCGCGAACGCCAGAACACCGCCTGTGAGTGCCCTGCGCCACGTTAGCCAATGTTCCTCGTGATGCACTGCGGCGGTCTTCGCGATTATCGGCAAGCCGATCAGTAGGAGAATAACCGTGCCGGGCATCACCCAGTCTGGCAGGCCGAATTGATTTCTGACGAACCTGGCTCCCAGGAGGGCCAGAAGTGCCGCCACAACGTACAGACCAACCGCTATTCCGGCTGAGGTAGTTCGCTTCCTACGAATGGCGGGGGCCTTGAGTGAGTGAACTGACTTCTGCCCTGATTCATGCTTGCCGGATACCGTGAACGATTCGAGCTCGTGAAGCAGATCATCCGCTGTTTGCCACCTGTCGGCGGGATGCTTCTCGAGACATCGCATAACGATGGCGGCGAGATCGACCGGCACGGCGGGTCGCTGACTCGAGACGTGCGCGGGAGTACTGGTAACATGCGCGGCAAGGACCGACTGCTGTGTTGGACCAACGAACGGCGGCCGGCCGGCTAGCATCTCGTAGATCATTGCGCCGGTGCTGTAGATGTCGGCACGATGGTCGGTATGTGGGTCCGCTGCCGCCTGCTCCGGAGACATGTATGCAGGCGTGCCCAGTGCCATACCGTGCGACGTGAAGCTGGACTGTCCGGAAGCGGCGCTCAGCGCCTTGGCCACGCCGAAATCCGCCACCACGGCGTGCCGTTCGGCGATCAAGACATTGTCCGGCTTGATGTCACGGTGAACGACGCCATGCCTGTGCGCGTACGCCAACGCATCCACCACGTCGCGCGCGATGCGAATGCAATCACCAATCGGGAGGGCGCCATCGCGGTCCAGCCGAGCCCGCAGCGATTCGCCCTCTATGAGGGGCATCGTGTAGTACAGAAGGCCATCGGCGTTGCCCGACGCCAGGAGCGGGACTATGTGCGGATGCTGCAGTTTGGCCGCCATCTGGATCTCGCGGCGGAACCGTTCGGAGTTGACCTCCGCAGAAAGCTCCGGTGGTAAAACCTTGAGCGCCACCTCGCGCCCAAGACTCTCTTCATCCGCGGCAAAGACGCGACTCATGCCGCCTCCGCCAAGCTCGCGCTTTATGCGGTAGGTCGTACCAAGACTTTTCTGAAGCCGTTCAAGCAAATCGCCCACTAGAGGGAGCTCCGGGAGGAACTGGTGAAACTATACGCCGGGCGCCCAAGCGTCGAGACAGATTTCGCCCTTGCTTTCTACAAGCGGAGACCACCGCGTATTGCTAGATATGAATGGCCCTACCGAGCACTCCCAGGGCTGCTTCCTTGACCACCTCAGAAAGCGTGGGATGCGCGTGTACGGTGATACCCAGGTCCTCAGCGGACCCGTTGAACTCGAATGCCAGCACTATCTCGCTCACGAGCTCCGACACGTTGGGTCCGATCAGGTGTGCGCCCAGGAGCTCATCTGTCTTCGCGTCGGCGATGAGCTTGACGAAACCTCCAGTCTCGCCCATGGTGCGCGCGCGCCCGTTGGCGGAGAAAGGAAACTTCGCCGCACGGTACTCCCGGCCGCTCTCTTTCGCCTGTTGCTCGGTCAGACCAACGGCCGCGATCTCGGGCCACGTGTAGACCACGGAGGGGATAGAGCGGTAGTGCATTCTCGAAGGCTTGCCCGCAATTACCTCGGCCGCGACCACTCCTTCCTCTTCCGCTTTGTGCGCGAGCAGCATTCCGCCGATAGCGTCGCCGATGGCATAAACATCAGGCAGGTTTGTTCGCATCTGGTCGTCCACTACTATCTCGCCGCGCTTCCCCAGGTTGAGCCCCAAGGCCGCTGCGTCGATACCGATAAGCGATGGCTTGCGTCCGATCGAAACCAGAACGTAATCGGCATCGAGCGACTCGGGCTTGCCATCCTTTTCGATCTCAATCTGTATGCGGTCTTTCGTAAGCTTTGCGCCGACGACTTTGGTGCCGGTCCGAATATCGAGCCCCTGCTTCCGGAAGATCTTGTCCGCCTCCTTTATGACATCGGCGTCGTTGCCGGCAAGAATCGTGGGCAACAGCTCGACTACTGTGACTCTTGCACCGAGTCGCCTCCAAACTGAACCGAGCTCGAGCCCGATCACGCCGCCGCCTATCACCACCAGATGCTCAGGAACCTTAGGAATCCTGAGCGCGCCGACGTTGGAGAGAATTCGGTCCTCGTCAAACTCGAGGAACGGCAGCCCCACCGGCACCGAGCCCGTTGCGAGAATGACGGACTTTGCCTGATACGAAGTCGTCTCCCCGGTGGGCGCTTCCACTTCTACGACGTTCCCTTTCCGGAGCTCGCCTTTGCCTTTTGCCCAGGTGATCTTGTTCTTCTTGAACAGAAACTCGATGCCCCTGGTGTTCTGCGCGACGACCTGATCCTTGCGCTTGAGCATCGTCGCGACGTCAAGCGACAGGCCGCCAACCTGAAATCCGTGCTCGGCTGCATGCAGGCGAGTGAATTCATAGTGCTCGGAGGACTGAAGAAGGGCCTTGGACGGAATGCACCCGACGTTGACGCACGTGCCTCCGAGCGTTTTGTCCATCTCGACGCACACCGTACTCAAGCCTAGCTGCGCTGCTCGGATCGCGGCCACGTAGCCGCCCGGGCCGCCGCCGATTACGACTACGTCAGCCGGTGTGACGTCTTGAGACATGTAGAGAACACGAGGTGAGGAACTCGAAAAAATAGCGGGGATGGCCGATGTTGGCGACCACCCCGCTATCATGCCGGCAGCGAGAGGGCTACATCGCCCGAGGCGACGTACGTTTCGCGCTGATGCGACCTCGGATCTTGTCGCCGCCCTTGGTCGGCGTCGCCTCGAAAGTGCCCCAGAGAGAATCGCCGGCGACCCGCGCCTCGGTTCTGGTGGTGACTTCAGACTTGGTCGTCGGGCTCGTGTAGGGTCCCATCTCCCAAACTACCGAGGAGTCCGTCATCTCCATCGCCCTCATCGCAACCGGGGCCATGCTCGATCCTTTGAACGTCAGCGACCCATTGGCCTTGCCGTCGGCGTCTACAGTCACGACGTTCGCCCAAGCAACACCGCTGTCGGAATCGGTACGGTAGGACCGCCCTTCCCACGTACCAGCGAACATGGCTGCACGGCGCGCTTCTGTGGTCTCGCCGGCTGAGGTATCCATCATCGCCGAGTCAGCCATAGCGTCGGTGTTGTCTTTTGGCGCACATGCGGCTACGACAACGGCTACCAGCAAGCAGGGAATAAATCGCACGTTTGACCTCCTCATGAGTGGAACGACGGTGTCTTGGCCTCCCTCGCGCAACGTTGGCTGCGCGTAATTGTGCGCTTTCCAGGCGCATGACGCAAGCATCACGGAGCCGGTGATCATTCCACGAGCATGCTAGCCGGATCTTCCATCAGCTCCTTGATTCGCACGAGGAACAAGACGGCCTGCTGGCCGTCCACGATGCGGTGATCGTAGGAGAGTGCGACGTACATCATGGGCCGTATCTCAACTTTCCCGCTTACGGCCACTGGCCGGTCCTGGATCTTGTGCAGTCCCAGGATCCCCACCTGCGGATAGTTCAGAATGGGGGTGGAGACGAGCGATCCGAAGACGCCGCCGTTGGTGATTGTGAACGTGCCGCCGGTGAGGTCGTCCATCGTCAGCTTGCCGTCTCGCGCACGCTTGGCGATCGCGCTCAGCTGGCGGCTGAACTCCACCATCCCCATGCGGTCGACGTCCTTTATGACAGGTACGACTAGTCCCTGATCGGATGAGACCGCTATGCCAAGATTCACATAATGCTTGAAGACGATCGAGTCCCCGTCCACCTGTGCGTTCACTAGAGGATTACTCTTCAAGGCGAGGGAGGTGGCCTTCGCGAAGAACGGCATGAATGTGAGCTTGACGCCGTGCTCCTTCTCGACGCGCTCCTTGAGACGATCACGCACCGCCATAACGGCCGACATATCGACTTCGTTGAAGGTCGTCAGGTGTGCCGTGGCGTGCTGCGATTCCAGCAGGTGCTCAGCGATGCGCCGCCGCCGCGTGGACATTTTTTCCCGGGTTTCGCGGGGAGAAGCGAGGGCGGGTGTGGGGTGTGGGGTGTCGGGTGTCGGGATGGAGGGAGGCGGAGCTGCGACACGTTCGCTTTCCTTCAGCATGTCGCCCTTCGTTATTCGTCCGCCGCGCCCTGAACCCTCCACCGTGGCGAGATCGATGTTCTCCTCGGCCGCAAGACGCCGCACCGCGGGCGAAGTCTTGGCCGCAACCACTGCCGCTGCTGGCGGAGGTGTCCGCACCGCCGTCGACGTGGCGCCGTCACCGCCGTCCGTGGGGCGTTCAGCACGAGCAGAAGCTGACTTCACCGTCTGAGCGGCAGCGGTGGACTCTGCTGGTTTGCCAGAGGCCGTCGTGACAGGCTCGGCCGGCTTGGCCGGTGCGGAAGCTGTGGCGGGCTTTGAGCCAGGCTTTGCCGCGGCACCATCGTCCAGTTCGCCTATGGTCTCGTCCACCTTCACGACGTCGCCGTCCTTCCGTACCTGCCTCGCAAGCACACCAGCCTTGAGTGCCGGCACCTCAACGGTGATCTTATCAGTCTCAAGCTCCACGAGCGTGTCGCCACTCTCGACTGCGTCGCCCTCCTGCTTGAGCCAGCGCGCAACCGTCGCCTCGACGATCGATTCTCCCAACGGGGGAACTTTGATAGAAATCATGGGGCTCGGGAATCGGGAGTCGGGAGTCGGGAGTCGAAAATGGGATCGGGAATTGGGATTCGCTTGTCCCTACCTGTCCGCGGACCCTGTCGCCGGTATACTTCCCCGGGGCCCGAATCCCGACTCCCGACTCCCGAAATATACCGGCGATCACGTGCGAGCACTAACCATAGATAGTCACGGAGAGCTGGACCGACTCCAATTCCGGGAAGACCTGCCCATCCCCGAGGTCCACTCCTCGACAGATGTTCGCGTTCGAATCCGCGCCGCGGCGCTCAACCATCTCGATCTCTTTGTAATCAGAGGGCTCCCGGGCATCCGCCTCTCGTCGCCGTGGGTAATGGGTGCTGATGGGGCCGGGGTAGTGGACGCCGTAGGTCGAGGTGTTGGTGATCTGAACACGGGCGACCGTGTGTTGATCAACCCAGGCATCAGTGACCGCACCTGCGAGTATTGCGTGACAGGCGAGCACAGTCTCTGCGTCAGATACGGGATACTGGGTGAGCACTTTTCCGGCACGATGGCCGACTACGTCGTCGTGCCGGCGGCGAATCTACGAGCTGTACCGTCACACATCAGTTGGGAAAGCGCCGCCGCCTACCCCCTGGCGGCGCTCACAGCGTGGCGCATGGTTGTGACGCGAGCGGCGGTTCAAGAAGGCGAGAACGTATTGATCTGGGGAATCGGCGGCGGCGTCGCGCTTGCCTCGCTGCAGATAGCCAAGATGCTCGGCGCTCGCGTCTGGGTGACCTCCGGCAGCGATGAGAAACTTGCACGCGCACGCGAGCTTGGTGCCGACGAGACCATCAACTACACAAAGCAGGAAATAGCCCGGGAGATTCGTGCGCGCACGAGCAAACGAGGAGTCGACGTGGTTATCGACAACGTGGGGCAGAGTACGTGGGCGCAGTCGCTTGCCGCGCTTGGAAAGCGTGGGAGACTGGTTACGTGCGGAGCCACCAGCGGCCCGCTTGTGGAGACGGACGTTCGGAGGTTGTTCTGGAATCAGTGGACGCTCATGGGCTCCACTATGGGGAACGACAGAGAGTTCGACGCGATACTGAAGGCCCTCGGCGACGGAACGCTTGCTCCAGTGGTAGATTCCATTCACGACCTGGAGAACGGGCGCTCCGCTTTCGAGCGTCTGGCGTCCGGTGAACAGTTTGGGAAGATAGTCGTCAGGGTGAGCACGGACTGACATGCGGTTTCCGGTCGAGACGCGATACGCCGACTACGATTCCAAGGGACACGTCAACAACGCGATCTATCTCACGTATTTCGAGATGGCGCGCCACCGCGCCTGGGTGGAGCACATGGGCCAGGACGCGGATTTCACGTTCATTCTTGCCGAAGCGACGGTGAGCTTTCGGAGCGAGGCCATGATTGGGCAAGCACTGGACATCGAGATCCTGACCGGCGAAGTGCGAAACAAGTCGTGGACGTGGAACTATGTCATACGTTCGTCGGGTGATGGCCGCGTGGTGGCCCATGGGACCACCGTTCAGGTGATGTACGATTACGAAGGCAAGCGAACTGTTCCGGTGCCTGACGACATTCGCCAGTTGTTGAAGACTATATGACTGGCGAACGTGAGCGTGACTTCGCGCAGTACGGCTCGGAGGAACAGCGCGCGATTCACGAAGCGGTGGTGCGAGGCGAGCCACCGGTCTGTCCGCGCTGCCGGAGCAGCATGACCTCTCGGCCAATTGGGGGTGGGTCGTTTGGTTTGGGCTATGCCAGGCGCCGCGAGTGGTTGATCTGCCCCAAGTGCCGGAGAAGTGCGATCTTCGATGTGAAGCGAGGCACCAGAAACTAGGGATTAGGGACTAGGGATTAGGGATTGGGGGCTTTCCGACTCCCGACTCCCGACTCCCGACTCCCGACTCCCGACTCCCGAGTCCCTAATCCCTGATCCCCATTCCCTAGCCCCATGCCTCCACTGGTAGAGCGGATCCGAGGCAGCTTCGTCTACCTGGCCGAGTACGTGCCGGCGCTCGTGGGCGCGCTCGTAATTCTGTTCGCGGGCTATCTCGTAGCCAAGCTTCTGGAACGGGGCACCGATCGGGCGCTGGCTCGCCTGGGACTCAACCGCTGGCTCAAGAGCGGGGGAGTGATGCACGCGGTGGAGCGGACCGGCTGGCGACGGACGCCATCGCGACTTTTCGCGAACGTCGTGTTCTGGTTCGTGATGTTCGCTGTCATCCTGATCGCGGCGAACGCGCTCGGCCTGGAGTCACTGGCCAACGTCTTCTCGGAGCTGGTGAGTTACATCCCGAGCGTGATCGCGGCTGTGGTCATCGTGCTCGTGGGAATAGTGCTGGGAGAGTTCGTGGATGGGTTGATCCGCGCGTCGGCCGGAGGTGTGGAAGGCGGGCCGACGCTCGCGCGCGTGGGTCGAGCCGGCGTCATAGTGCTCGCGATCTTCATGGCGTTGCAAGAGCTAGGCATTGCATCCGATATCGTCACGACGGCGTTCGCGATTCTGTTCGGCGCGGTTGCCTTAGCTTTGGCGCTGGCGTTCGGGCTTGGGAACACCAGACTGGCCGGTGAAGTGACGCGCGAGTGGTACGAACGGTTGCGTGCGGAGCGAGACGCGATCGCGCGGGAAGCGGCGGAGCGGCAGGCCAAGGAGGCGGCTGAGGACTCCAGCGACGAGCTGGATCGGGAGTCCGGAGTCGGGACTCGGGAGTCGGGAGACTAGGAAGATTTGAGGAGGATTATCTTGGGAACAGTATTGAGCCGGGGAATTTCGATCGTTCTAGCTGTGTGCGTCTTTGGCGACGTGACGGTCGAGGCGCAGGTCTCCGACACCGCCAAGGTCAAGTCAAAGGGTGGAGCCAAAGCCAACGAGGGCACCCGTGCGGCGTCACCTCGTTCTTCTGCCTCTCGAGAGCCGGGTTCGAGTCCTGCCGAGGAGGCTCGTTATCTCGCGCGCGCCAATCGGCTACGGGATCGGATCATGTCGCGGACATCGTGGACCGATCTCGACGAGGGTCCGTGTCCAGCAGGTTGGTTGCGCACCTTCACTCCGGACAGCGGCCAGGACAAGAATCAGGCTGCCATCGCGGACGTGGAAATGTTGGAGCGGATCATCATCGCGCGCGGCGTGGACAGCACGCTCAACAGCGCGGCGGCACTGGGGGTATTCCGAACCGTAATCGGATGGGAGGTCGCGGGAGTGCGTCCGTTGTGGGACGACAGGAAGGGTGAGAAGGCGCGGCGCGCCATCGCGGCCGGGCTCACCGGTCAGTTCCGGAATCCGGAGACTGGCAAGTGCGAATCTTTCGTCGCCTTCGACTCGGCGATAGTTATCCTGCCGGACGGCGTGAGGCTGGCCGCCGTGAAGTTCCCGCGCGTGAGCGTGGACCTCTACAACGGCGAGGCGGGGCTCAGGAAAGCTCGCGACAAGTTCTACGCGGCGGCCGGGCACGATGCGAATTCCGTTTTCACGTACGTGCGAATTCGAGCGGCCGTTGTGTGGAAGAATTTCGCGGTGATCGGGGTGAACCGCCCAGCCGAGCAGCGAGGGATTGTGGAGCTGCCTAAAGGCGCAGGCGGTGCCGCGTACATCTTTCACAGGTTGAATGGTGAGTGGCGCCTGTTGGCGATCACTCGCACATGGGCGTGAGCCGAGACAAGACCCGCCGCTCCTGGCCCTCAAGCGGTCGTCGGTTTCCGCAGTCAGCCGCGAATCCGCAGCAGCCGTCCCTCAGATGCAAGACGAGCTAACTTGCGGTGAGCGTGGAGCGGAATCATCCACTCGCGGTACAGGTGAGCAGTTCCAGCGAGCGGCCGAGGAACGCGTTGCTGACGCGAGGCGTCTGGACCTCGGACGCGAAGCGGCGCAGGTTCCCTACTGTCATGTTGGCGAGTAGAGCTGGAAAGCCCCTGAACGAGTACGTAATCGTTCCGCCATTTTCGCTTAGAAGCAGGCTGTCTGCGACCGTGACAGCCGACGAATAGTAAAAAACCGCATGTGCGCCGGAGTCAGCGGGCGATCCCTCCAGGCTGCGCAGAACTTTGGCGCGCCACCCCGAGTCAGAAGCTGGCGGAGCGACGGCTACTTCGGGATTCGCTTCGTTGCAGCGGGAGACCTCCGTGGAGTTACTGCACGCTCCAGAGATCAGCATCGCCGCGACAGCGACAAACGCACGATAGCTCATAAGTACCTCCGTTCAAATGGGTCCTCCAGCGCAAGCCGCGCCGGTTGGGAAAGGTGTTGTCCAGGCGTTATAACCGTTCACGAAGCCTTGGCCCAGGTATAATGAATCCAGGCCTCTTGGCTTGTATGCAGTGTTCCTGAGATGTGTACGTGTACACGTTCCAGTACGCGGCTTGTTGTGTTTCGATTGCACCTGAGCCGCGATTCCGGCAACGATAGCCGCGGCGAATGACGTGCCGTCTTCCGCCACATCTACAGTCCCGCCTGGCACCAGCTTCGGAACGTTCTCGGCAGCCGCGGAAAGATCCAGTTGTGGCCCTCGGCTCGAGGTAGGCCAAAAACGCGCGGGATCCGTTCCACCCAACCCGCCACATGTCGAGCCGTTCGAGGAATTGCAGGTAAGTCCGCTAACGGCGACCACGCCGGTAAGACGCGCTGGAAAATGCACCGAGTCAGAGGAGTTACCGGCTCCGGCAACGACCAGCCGGTCGGAGGCTACGGCATTATATATGGCATCATCCTCTGGTTGGCACCCTTGGTACCATGCCGCTTTCTCCGCGTCTGTGTTGGCCGGTCCTGAGGAATACGAGAGATTGATGATGGAAACGGTGGTCGCCAGATCATAGGTCGCATAGTCGATAGCGGCCCCCGACCATAGACAAGAGCTGGCGTTTATAGAATTGAATATTCGGAGAGAGTAAACAACAGCCTTCGGCGCTATGCCGCGCACGCCTTTGTTGTTGCCGGCGGCCGCCAGTACTATGCTGGCTACCTGCGTACCGTGCGGCCGGGCATCGAAAAACGGCTGATTTTCACCTGTGAAATCAACTCCACCGGCGCAACCCGCTGATCCCTCCTGAACGAAGAAATCGAGCACGCCGTAACAATCGATCCCGGTATCCACGATGGCGATACCGATGCCCGCACCATATCGCGCGTTTCCCAAAGACGAATCGTTGTGCACTCGTGTGATGTCATTCCCGCGGGGAGCAGCCAGAAAGTGCCAGCCCGTTGTTTCGGCCAGCAGCTCAATCGGACCCCCGGTTTGCGCGTATCGAACTCGAGGATTCGCGCGCAGGGCCGGCAGCGCGGCGTGAGGAACCTTGATTAAGAGTGCTGGGAACCCGCGGAAGGTGTAGCGCTCCACATGCGCTGTGTGGGAGCGCAGAAACGCGCGATCGGATGCCGTAATGCTGTCATGAAACGCGATCACGATCTCGACGGCGGTATCCGTGAGCGCCCGGGCTCCCACTGCCGAAGCGTCAACACCGCTCGAACTCGACTCTGTTGTAGCGCCTCGATCACTGCAGCTCGCGACTGTTACCACACAAGCGATCGCGAGCAGGACTCTGAGGCCAGCGACAACTACCGGCGCGGTCTGTGGGGGGGGTAAAGGACGCGCTTTTGCCACGGAAGGCTCCCAGCAAGTAATGAATGGCCACCGACCGCGGTGGCAAGCCTCAACGAGCGTAAGAGGTGGCCGTGCCGACTACTCTTTACTATTGCGGCACGTTGCCCGACTGTCAAGTCAGTTGCCCTGTCGGCGTCGTCTGGGCAGTGCGCCCACCAAGCCACCCGTGCACACTCGTAGCTCAAGCCCGGACGACCGAGAGCATACGCAATGGAGGCGAATAAACGCCGAAGCTCCCGGCTAGGCAGTTATCTCACGGAGCCGGTGACCGGCAGTTGCAGGTAGATCGTAAACTATTGGTGTGACAGCTATTAAGTGCTCCCTACAAGGTTGCTTCTGCGCGTTTTGAGAAGTATATTTACAGGCTAGCCTTTTGGAACGCACTCCACTCCTGCCGCCACAACATGACCGCTCCAAATAACCGCGAACGCATAGTCTCGCGGCTCATCGACGAAGAGATCAAAGAGTCGTTCATCAACTACTCGATGAGCGTTATCGTCTCGCGCGCCCTTCCTGATGTGCGCGACGGCCTCAAACCCGTTCACCGCCGAGTGCTGTACGCGATGAACGAGCTCGGACTGGTGCCGGGCCGCCCATACAAGAAATCGGCGACGGTCGTCGGGGATGTACTCGGTAAGTACCACCCGCAT
>JBHENQ010000157.1:0-56026 GCA_046261975.1 Gemmatimonadaceae bacterium
ACATCTTCGAATACATCGAGGTGTGGTACAACAGGAAACGGCTTCATTCCTCTCTGGGCTATCTCAGCCCGGAAGGTTATGAAACGCGATTTGCAGCCTGAAGTGACCTAACTACGTGTCCACGAAATCGGGGTAGGTCCAATTCCCTATCCCTAATCCCTAGTCCCTAACTCTACGATCCTCGCGTCTGCTGCTCCGTTCTCTATGGTCAGACGTGCGACAGAAGGGAGGAGCTTGAACCGGCGAGGACCAGCAGATCCTGGATTGATCACTAGACGTCCGGCGATCCTCGTGACGAGTTGCCTGTGCGTATGACCATAAACCAGGATGTCGCCTTCATAGCGCTGGAGCAACCGCTCCGGCGACGGCATGCCCAGCTCGTGGCCGTGGCTCACATGGATGGTAAGGCCGTCGAATGTGCGGATTATTTCGCGCTCCAGCCGCGTATCGTCCACGGGATCCACATTGCCGTACACGGCCTGCACCGGCGCGATCAGCGCGAGCTCATCGAGGATGTCGTCGCCGCCTACGTCGCCCGCATGGATGATCAGGTCGACTCCCTCCAATGCGCGGTGAACATCCGGTCGGAAGAGGCCATGCGTGTCCGAGATGAGCCCTAGCTGACGAATGGCCGTCCTGCTTCCTCCTGACGCGGTGCTCCCGATCGCTGGTCCAGAGGCTTGGATTTCCACCGAGGTACCAAGCGGTGCTCCACATCCAGATGATCCAAGACCCTTGCAACGACGAAGTCCACTAGCTCAGCGATTTCCGTAGGTTTGTGATAAAACCCGGGGGATGCCGGCAGCACGGTAGCACCGGCAAGAGTGACACGGAGCATATTCTCAAGATGTATAGCGCTGAGTGGTGACTCTCTCGGCACCAGAACCAGCTTCCGTCGTTCCTTCAGCGCTACGTCGGCCGCTCTTTCGACAAGGGAGCGTGACGATCCGGAAGAGACGGCCGATAGGGTGCCCATGGAGCATGGACATATGACCATTCCCGAGCTCCGTGCGGAGCCCGAAGCTGGCGCAGCGCCTCGATCAGTATCATCGAATAACGTGATGCTTCGGTCCCATGCTACCGCTCCCACGAGTTCCCGCAGAGCCGCTGTATCTCGAATCCCTTCTTCCACTTCAAGCAAGCGCCACCCGTGCGAAGATACAATCAGCCACACTGGCCGCCCGGCGTTCGCCAACTGTTCCAGCAGGCGCACGGCATACGGCGCTCCCGATGCCCCAGTGATGGCGAAGACGAGCGGCAAGTGAGTCGTCATCGGCGCGATAATCGCTCAGCTAGCACGAAGAAAAAGAAAGCAATGCTGATAATTCCGTTCATGCTGAAAAACGCAGCATCCAGCCGCTTGAGGTCGTCGGCGCGAACGAGACTATGTTCGTACACGAGGAGCCCGAGAACTACCGCCACACCCGCCCAATACAGGAGGCCCAAGCCCAAGGATAGGCCGACAAGCGCCAACGATGCTACCGTGGAGATGTGGAGCACGCGAGCGAAGGCAAGCGCTCGCTGTTCTCCAGCTGCCACTGGCAATGAGTGAAGCCCGTGCTCCCGATCGAAACTCACGTCCTGCATCGAGTAAAAGACGTCGAAGCCCGCCACCCAACACATCACGCCGAACGCTAGGAGGCCAAGAATCCACCACGGTGTGCTCCAGCCGCCGGCGACCGCTAGGTAGCCGCCCACTGGCGCTATCGCCAATCCGAGGCCCAGAACCAGATGAGACCAGCGCGTGAAGCGCTTCGTATAGCTGTAACCCAGCACCAAGGCCAGTGCCAATGGAGAGAGCCGGAAACAAAGCGGATTCAGATTCCAGGTTGCCAGAACGAAAACAAAGGAGGCCACCGCGACTGCCGACCCCGCATTCCAGACGCTGATGACACCCGTTGGAATCTCGCGCGCGACGGTGCGCGGATTCATCGCGTCGTAGCCTCTGTCCACGATTCGATTGAACGCCATGGCCGCGAACCGAGCCGACGTGAACGCGACAACGACCCACAACACGTCATGCCAACTGACTGGTTTTTCGTAGCTGGCGAAGATGACACCCACCAACGCGAACGGAAGAGCAAAGACAGTGTGCGGAAGCTTGACGAGATTCACGTACCGCACCGCCAGCGAGCTGCCTTCAAACGTCTGCCCTTCGCGAGCACCGATAGCCGATTCCCGGTTGCTCATTACGCGATGCCTAGTGAGGCCCACATCTGGTCGACTCGCCTCTTGGTCCCGGCATCCATCTCGATGAGGTCAGGCCATGGCCGTGTGAAGCCTTCCTCAGGCCATTTCCTGGTAGCATCGATCCCCATCTTCGAACCATAAGTGAACGCTCTACTCGAGTGGTCCAGAACATCCATTGGTCCCATACTGAATCGCACGTCGCGCTGAGGGTCGATGTTGTTGAGCGCCACCCACCAGGCCTCCTGCGGATTCCTGACCCTGACTTGTTTGTCGAGGATCACAAGCACCTTGGCGAGCGACATCAATCCCTGACCCCAAAGCGCGTTCATCACTTTGTAGGCCTGCCCCGGATACTGCTTGTCGATCGAGACGAAGACGAGATTGTGAAAGATCCCCTCCGCAGGCATGTGATAATCCACGATCTCCGGAATGGTGAGCTTCAAGAGCGGAAGGAATATTCGCTCCGTGGCGTGGCCCAGGTAAAAATCCTCCATGGGGGGCCGTCCCACGATCGTCGTGCCATACACTGGCTTCTCTCGCATGGTCACGGCTGTTACATGCACCTGAGGATAAAGATCGGCCAGAGAGTAGAAACCGGTGTGGTCACCAAAAGGTCCTTCGGTGACCAGCGGCTCGCTGGGATCTATGAACCCCTCGATCACGAACTCGGCCTCGGCTGGCACTTCGAGCTCGCAGGTCAAAGCCTTCGCCAGGCTCACAGGCTGTTTTCGAAGAAAGCCCGCAAAAAGAAACTCGTCCACTGTCGGCGGCAACGGAGCCGAGGCCGAATATACCGAAGCCGGATCGGCCCCAACCGCGATGCACACGGGCATTTTCTCCCCACGCTCCGCCATCTCCCGCCAGTGCGCCGCCCCTACCTTGTGACGCTGCCAATGCATAGCCAGAGTGCGTGGACCCAGAAGCTGCACCCGGTACATGCCGACGTTCCGTATGCCGCGTTTGGGGTCGCGCGAGATCACCATTGTCAGCGTGATGTACGGGCCGCCGTCCTCCGGCCAGCATTTGATTATGGGAAGCTTCCGAAGATCGATATCGTCGCCAGTCCACACGATTTCCTGACACGCCGCCTTTCCGCTCCGCATCCTTGGCGGGAATTTGCCGACCTCCAGCAGACGAGGCAGAAGGGATAGCTTACCGATTATCCCTTCGGGGACTTTGAGGCTCATCAGCTCAGTGATCCTGGCCCCGATCTCATCCAGATCAGTGACGCCAAGCGACATCGCCATCCGCCGCATGGACCCAAAGAGGTTTATGGCTACCGGGTAGGCCGACCGCTTGCCATCGCGAAGCACGACGTTCTCGAAGAGCAGCGCCGGCCCTCCCGCTCCAGTCCCTCCATTCCCGCCTCCACCCGGCATCTTCATGGCGCGATCGGCGATTTCACAGATCTCCAGGTCCACCGACACTGGGTGCCTCACCCGCACAAGCTCGCCTGCCGCTTCAAGCCGCTCAATGAATTCGGAGAATGAATTCAAAGTCACGCGTAGCCTCCAGCACCGGCTGCCGGCCCGGCTCGCTCGCCCACGTGGATTGCTGCTATGCCCGGGGTCAGTGAATACCAGCGCACGTTGACGAATCCGGCTGTCTTCATTCTAGCCGCCAGCTGATTCTCGGAGGGAAAGTTGGCAACGGATTCCGGCAGATATCGGTAGGCGGTGGGATGGCCGCTCACCAGACGGCCGACCATGGGCAGAATGAAATGAAAGTATGAATTGTACACAAAGCGCACGACTCTGGAGCGCGGGACTGAAAACTCCAGGATCACGAGGCGCGCTCCGGAGAGGAGAACTCTGTGAATCTCGCGCAGGCTCGCGTCCAGATCTGCAACGTTGCGAATGCCGAATGCCACGATGGCTCCGGACGTAGCCGCATCAGCGAATGGCAGCTCGAGAATGTCCGCAACCACCGACCTGACCGGCAGACGCGTCGTTTTCGGCTGCCCCGTGCGGAGCATGGGTTCGGCGAAGTCCGCGCCGATCACAGTCCCTTTGAAGCCGCGTTGCCGACCTAGCTCAACCGCCACGTCGAGAGTGCCGGCGCAGAGATCCAGATATGTCCCGCCGGACCGCGCCTTCCACCCGAGCTCTGCGACGGCCCTTCGCCGCCACGTTCGATCGATGTTGAAGCTAAGCAGATGGTTCAGGAAATCGTAGCGCGGAGCAATATCCGAGAAGATGCCACGAACATACGCGCGCTTCAGAGGCCCTCCTTCAGCGGCTTCAAGCGCTTCGCGTCGTTCCGTATCGGCTGAAAGCATTCGATGAAAGCTGAGCGCGCCGCACCCGTGTGGCAAGCTGGCCGCGTCACTCGCGTGGGCGTAGTTTGCACGCGTCATGGCGCTGAACCTCGAGCTCGCGAACCTCCCTGATGCGGACGTAGCCGAGCTAGCCAAGCAGGGACGCGAACCAGCGTTTCACGAATTGGTCCGACGCTATGAACGCCCGGTATTCTCTCTCATATACCGAATGGTGCGCGACCGCGAAGCGGCGGAAGATCTGACGCAGGATACGTTCGTCAAGGTTTTGAACCACATCGACAGCTACCGGCCGGAGTTCAAGCTCTCCAGCTGGCTGTTCAAGATCGCGAACAACGTCGCGATCGATTCTCTGCGAAAACGCCAGCTGAGCACGGTGAGCATCGATGGCTCGCCGCATGCGGCCACGGCGGCCGAGACCGAGGCTACGTCGTTCGATGTTGAGGAAAGAGGGCAGAATGCGCTGGACGAAATCGAATCGCGGGAACTGGGATCGTCCATCGAGCTCGCGATCGCGCGCCTACGACCGGAGTACCGTGCCTGCATTCTCCTTCGTCACGTGGAAGACCGCTCGTACGAGGAGATAGCGGCCACACTGGACCTGCCGCTAGGCACCGTGAAGACCTACATCCATCGCGCCCGACATGAGCTTCGCGAGGCGCTGAGGCACCTGAAGTGATCGGGAGTCGGGAGTCGGGAGTCGTGAACTAGCCGCAAAATGCGAGCGGCCTTCTAATCATACCATCCAATTTCCGACTCCCGACTCCCGACTCCCGACTCCCGATCCTGATGAAACCAGACCTCCTACCCAACCGTATAGGCCACTGTGAATCGCCATCTACTGCCTAACGAAATAGACATACTTCTCGACGGCGAGGCCGGTTTCGGATCTCAGCCGCTCCTGTCGCACGTACGTCACTGTGAAGGCTGCCGAGCCGAGTTCGAGAAGGCTCGAGAGCTAGTTCGAGACCTCGAGCATCTCCCCCACTACGCGCCATCGCCCCGAGTCACGGCCGAGATCATGGCAAGCGTGCAGATCTTCGTGCCCTGGCATATTGCGCTTGCGGATACTGTGCGAAGCTGGCTGCCTCAGTCGCGGCCGGCAAGAGTGGTCGCAGGGGTCGGTTTCGGATCGGCCGCCTTGATTCTTTCTCTGGCGACGGTATGGCTGCTGGCCCGCCTCGACGTGGTGATGTTCGCGATCCAGTTCGTCGTGGAGCGGGCCCGCGAGTCGGCCGTGGCTGCCATTTCTGGAGTGCTGTCCAGCCTGTTCGGAGCGGCTGCCGCCAGCGCCCTTACCGGTGCCGGACTTTTCGGTGTGATGCTCGGGATACTTCTCGTGCTGATGGGCGCCGGCTTGGCGGTCAGAACTGTGCGCTCCGTAGTTTCGCCCCGCAGGGAGCGCGGAATGCCATGAGAATCGCGCACCTCGCCCGGCTGCTCTGTCTACCAGTCGCGATCGGTGCGAGCTCAGTTGGGGCGCAGGCGGCGCCTCCCGCACCAAACCCTGTGCAGCAGTCCCCCATTTCGCGACCCCCTCGTCCAGCGCCGTCGCCTGCCGTTAGGGATTCTCTCAAGTTATGGCTAGACTCGCTGGGCAGGAATGTTACCGGTGTAAACATCTCGCTTGAGTATCTGACTGTTGGAGGACAAACGGTCGCGGTTGGGGAACATCTGACACACGGTGTAACGGCAGTTGGTGGCGATCTGGAAGTGTTCGGGAAGGTGAATGGAAACGCGGTTGCGATTCGTGGCAACGTCGTCGTCCACGCCGGGGCTCAGATCTTGGGCGACGCGATTGCTATTGGCGGCGAGGTGAAAGCGGACGCTGGGACCGTCAGCGGAGAGCTGCGCTCGGTCACGGGATCGCTCGCGGTTGTGGCGCCGATACCATCCCGGATATCGACACCGGCGGAGCGCATGAGGCGGTCCCTATCGTTAACCGCGGGGTTTTTCGGCATTCTGGCGGCTATTGGTACGGCAGTGTCCTTGCTAGCACGCGACAATATCGCGACAGTGGCGCTAACGCTCAGGTTGGCGTTCTGGCGCGCATTTGTGACTGGCCTGCTCGGACAGGTCCTGGCTCTGCCCGCCCTCATACTAATCGTGGTGGCCCTTGCCATCACCCTTATAGGTATCTTGGTGATCCCGTTTGCTGTAGTCGGATTTGCGCTCCTGCTCACAGGCGCCCTTGCCATCGGTTTCCTTGCCGTCGCTCTCATAGCGGGCGGCTCATTCGCGGTCCGAGGCGATAGCGCTGGACCACTGGGAAGGCGACAAGACGCGCTCTCCATGCTGGTTGGTTTGGCGCTATTCTTCGCTCTCTGGGTGGCCGCCGGGCTGGCCCTGGGATACCTGTCTGCCGGCACCGGTGCTGCTGTCCAACAGATCGTGGCGGTCCTCACTTGGCTTGCCGTTACAGTCGGATTTGGTGCGACCATTCTCTCCCGGGGCGGGGCGCGCCGACTTGAGAAGCCGGTGGCGATTCCGCCCGAAACTGACGAGCTCTCCTGGCAGACGCCGACCCCTGTGTCTGGAGTGACCGCCGCCAGGCGTCCTACCCCGGCACCGAGGCCCAGGGAGTTGTGAGCCCCGGTATCCGGTCGCTGTTGCTTGCTTTGGTGGCCATCCTGCCCGTTACTGTGGGACAGGCGCAGGAGTGGCGAACTATAGCCACATCCCGCTCCGCCCGCGCTGCCGATAGCCTGCGTGTGCGGGTGGAGTTCGCGGCGGGATCGCTCAGTCTCGGTCCCGACGACTCTGCCAACCTGTACGACGTACGCCTCCGGTACGACGCCACCAATTCCTCCCCGCTTCAGGCGTACGATTCAGCGAGCCACACGCTGTCGATCATGGTCGACACGGCATCTTCTCCCTGGGGGCTGGGCTTCGGCCTCAATGGCCTTTCTCTCAACTGGGAGACTGCGCCCGATGAGAAGAAGGACGCCCGTGAGCTGGCCCTGTTGATCGGACGGAGCGCACCCCTGGATCTGTCGGTGGAAACCCGCGCGGTCGAGGGCAAGATGGAGTTGGGAGGCCTCTCGCTTAGCCGACTGCACATCAAGTCGCGCGGCAGCGACGTGGCGATGCAGTTCAGCCATCCGAATCGGGATGTCCTGACGGACTTTGACCTGGATGCCGCGGCCGCCGACATCAAGATCGAGGGGATAGGGAGAGCGCATGCTACGCGCATCCAGGCGCGCGCGAGAATCGCAAGCGTGGACCTTGATTTCAGCGGAGACTGGACCGGAAACAGCGAGCTGCGCCTGGATGTCGCCTTCGGGCAGGTAACGCTGAGAGTGCCGAGCAACGTGGGGGTCAAGATTCAGGTTGACAAGTTCGCCGCGGACTTCAGCCATTCAAGGCTGGTGGAGCGCGATGGCGCTTTCTACAGCGAGAATTGGGCGACAGCCAGCCGGAAGCTGGTGGTGGACGCGGACGTAACTTTTGCGGGTCTGACGCTGGACTGGATCGCGCGCTGAACGTACACTGAAGTGCCCTTATGGACGCCGCGTTCTCGCGCGTCCCGCGTGACCAGACCAGCAGACCCCAACGCGTCCGGACAGTTGCATTGCCAACAGACATAACCGCTGATTGTCCGCTCGCTATCGAGATGGCTCGGGAGCTCCGCGCCTCACGCGAGGACCTGACCCAGCGCTGGCTCGAGCGCATCCTAGCGCGCGTCAGCGTGGCACCCAACCAGGTGTTTCCAACCGAGTCACTACTCGACCACGTACCGCTCCTCATAGACGGAGTCGCAGACTATCTCGAGAATCCCGCAAATGAGGTAACGGCGGATATTCCTGTTGTAGCGAAAGCCATGGAGCTCGGTGCGCTGCGTTACGAGCAGGGCTTCGACGCCTACGAGATCATGAAGGAGTACGAGATCCTGGGCGGCATCCTCTTCAATCATCTGATCCTGGCGGTCGAGCGCACAGATGCGCCCTGCGGCAAAG
This sequence comes from Gemmatimonadaceae bacterium, assembly GCA_046261975.1. GTDB lineage: Bacteria > Gemmatimonadota > Gemmatimonadetes > Gemmatimonadales > Gemmatimonadaceae > JBHENQ01. The sequence goes on from JBHENQ010000157.1 coordinate 8,422, forward strand.
GTGAGCTTCTGGTCTGCGGACACCGGCTTTTCCGTGCCATCTCGTTAATCCAGCAGGCGACAACGAACCATTATCTCAGGCTTGCCGGCGAACAGATAGCGGAGCGAGAGCAACGTCTCCGCGCGTTCAACCGCGCGGTGTCACACGAATTCAAGAACCGGATCGGCGCGGCACTCGGCGCAGCGGATTTGTTGGAACTTCCGGATCTAGACGACGAGCGGCGAGCGCGCTTCATGGGTATTGTTGCACGCAACGTCAGGGAGATGCGCGACACTCTCGACAAGTTGCTCGAGCTCACCAAGATGGATGTCGACTCGAGACAGCAGAAACACGTCAGACTCCCTCAGGTGGTGGCGGAGGTGATCCGGCAGCTTCGGGAGGCCATACGGGCGAAGGACATCGAAGTTCGCGTGAGCGAGTCTCTCCCCGATCTGGATGTGAACGCGGCGGCAGTCGAACTCTGTCTCACGAACTACCTCACCAACGCCATCAAGTACGCCGACCAGAAAAAACAGCAGAGATGGGTGGAAATACGAGCTGATTTGGAGCCTCCCGACCAGAACATCGCATGTGAGATCATTGTGCGCGTCCGCGACAACGGTCTGGGTGTACCTGAAGAGGCTCGGGTAAAGCTCTTCGAGCGCTTTTTTCGAGCGCACGCAATGACCGTCACAGGCGTCGAGGGTACAGGTCTGGGTCTCAGCATCGTTCGCGAGACGATGGAGGCCATTGGCGGACGCGCCTGGGCCGAGTTCCCCGAGGAAGGCTGTGTCTTCGCCCTTGCCCTTCCCTGCCGGCGCGAGTCAGACGCGAGACCAGAGTGATTGGCCGCTGACGGGCGCGGCTCTCAAGTCCGCAGGGCTTGCGCGAGATCCGGATTTCGGAACTTAAACCCTGACGCTTCGAGTCGTCTCGGCACCACTCTGGCGCTAGCCAGCAACAGCTCCTGCGCCATATCTCCCAGCGCGAGACGCGCGACAACGGCTGGAACTACGAAAAACGTCGGCCGGTGGAGGGTCCGTCCGAGCACCTCGGTGAATTCTTCATTCCGAACGGGATTGGGCGATACCGTGTTAACGGGACCTGAGAGCTCGTGCGCCGCCGTCACGTGCACGATTGTCTCTACGACATCTTGCAGTGCGATCCAGCTCATCCACTGCCTTCCGTCACCGAACGTGCCGCCCAACCCCATTCGGAAGATCGGGAGCATCGTCTTCAACGCGCCGCCCAAAGGCGACAGAATCATTCCGAACCTCAGAATCACAACGCGAATCCCTGCGCGCCTCGCGGCTTCCGTAGCGGCTTCCCACTCCCGGCATACCTCAGCGAGAAAACCGGATCCCGAACCGCTTTCCTCGGTCAGAATTTCGTCGCCCCTGTCCCCGTAGTAACCGACGGCCGAGGCACAGACCAGGACTTCAGGACGGCTGGACAAGCGCGTGATCGCTTCTGAAAGAAGTTGCGTCCCGCGAACACGACTCTCCCTTATCCTCTTCTTTTTTTCGGCGGTCCATCGGCCGTGGGAAATACTCTCGCCTGCGAGATGGACCACAGCGTCATGCCCCTCCAGGGCATGCACATCCAAGCGGCTACCTTCCGGATCCCAGACCGCAAAATCTTTCCCACCGCTCGTCCGAGGCTGCCTGCGCGCGAGCCGCGTTACCTTGTCGCCACTGGATTCCAGGCGGGAAATGAGTGCGGTGCCCACCATGCCGCTCGAGCCGCTGACAAGCACCCTCATGGCGGTAGCATGGTCACGGCAGCACCGCGGCCTACATCCAAAGCTGCGGCCGCGCTGCGGCCCCGCATGGCTATCTCTACCAGTCCTGTCGAGCCGATTATCGCAACGAGATCGCTCCCCCCCGGGTCGGCGTCGGCGTAGGTATGAACGATCGCGCCCAGCTTTCTTCCGGCAATCTCGATTTTGCCGCCACGAGGCGCCACGAGGTTGGTGATGAGATTTCCGAACCGGTCCACCGCTATCACCTCACCGCTCATGGTTCCGTCCGGATTGCGATGTGCCTCAGGGGTACGGCGAATGATCGGATCCTCGAACGCGACGCCCAGCGTGTCTATCGGAGCGCCCGTGGCAAGCAGCGCGGCGGCAGGCGCAAAGACGTCGCGACCATGGAATGTCGGAGCGGCATTTTCCGGGATGGGAAGCCGCGAGACCCGCGCTCCGCCTACCAGTAGCGCAGGCGAAAGAACGCCGTTGTCCGGACCGGTGAGAAATCGGCCATCGCTCCCGACCGCCAGAGCAGCTCTGGCCGAGCCGACACCCGGATCGACGACGACAATGTGAACAGTCCCGGCTGGGAACCTTCGCCAGTATCGCGCGACAGCGAGTCGGCAGGTCTCCACATCGTGCGCGGGTATGTCGTGCGCGATGTCAACTATGTCGGATTCCGGTGCCATGCTTCGCAGCACTCCTTTCATCTCGCCGACATAACCGTCCGCCGTGCCGAAATCGGTAAGAAGCGTGATCAGAGGGCGCATTGCGGCGTGGCGCGTCGATCAGACGGAAGCTATGGCGCCTACCGCCTCCGCAATTCGTTGCGCGGCGCCGATCAGTTCCAGACTTGCAGCGGAATCCGGCTCAAGCACGGTGATTGGTGTGCCCTCATCGCCCCCGGTGAGCACACTTGGGTAGAGAGGAATTTCGCCCAGAAGCGGGACGCCGAGCTCCCTGGCGAGGCGCGAACCTCCTCCGGCGCCGAAGAGCGGAGTACGATCGCCACAGTGCGGGCAAGCGAAGTAACTCATGTTCTCGACGATGCCGAGTACGGGCACGCCCACTCGCTGAAACATCTTAGCGCCCCGAAGTGCATCTCCAACCGCGACTTCCTGCGGCGTGGTGACAATCACGGACCCGTGCACGTGTGTCGCCTGCACCAGCGAGAGCTGAGCGTCGCCCGTTCCCGGCGGCATGTCCACCAGAAAGTAGTCCAGCTCTCCCCATGACACATCGCGAAGAAACTGCGTGATGATCTTCATGACGATAGGGCCGCGCCAGATCGCCGGCTGGTCCCTCTCCACGAGAAAGCCGAGGCTCATGAGCTTCACCCCGTGTGCCTCGAGTGGGATTATGCGGTTGTCCTCGACGATCGGGGGCGTGGCAACGCCCATCATGCGGGGTATGTTGGGCCCATAGATGTCCGCGTCCATGATTCCGACCCGAGCGCCCGAACGCGCGAGAGCGACCGCCACATTGGTGGTGACGGTCGACTTCCCCACTCCACCTTTCCCACTGGAGACGGCCACGATCCGGCCGAGATTCGGGTAAGCAACCGGCACCGGCGCTGGAACTCGCTGTGGGGGCGGTTTCGGCGCCTCCATCACAGGCAGTGCGCGCGATTGGGCGGGGCGTCCCGGCATTGCGCCGGGCGAAGCAGGCGCCTCGCGCGATGCGTCCCTGACATCCACTCGAACCTCGCTCACGCCATCCACCTGCTCCACGGCGTTTCGGACTTCGCGAACGAGGGTCGCGGGATCATCGGCGGCGAGCAGAATGCCGAAGCGGACCTTGCCTCCCGGCGCAGTCGCAACGTCGCGAATCATGCCGCTCGTGACAACGTCTTTCGCGGTGCGGGGATTCACAACGCGGGACAACGCGTCGGCTATTCGTCCGTTGAGCGTCTCGGTCACTCAGCTCACTCTCGTGCGTTCACGACTTTTCGTCTCTCGTACCAGTTCCCTCTTCCATCATCTGTCTCACTTCCCTGACCTCGGGCACGTGAAGCCGCAGATGTGCCTCAACGGCATCACGCAGCATACTCGCGGTCATCTCGCAGTCAGGGCAGTCACCACGAAACCGCAGAACGGCGACACCGGTCTCGAGCTCGAAGCTGGCCAGTTCGATACCCATCGTCTCCGCATGCAGGATCGGACCGATTTCCGTTAGGCGCTGTTTTATGCGCTTCTCGACCTCCGCCGAAGCGCGACCGCGACTGCTCCAGACCATCATCTGCCGGAAGCTAGGCAGGTGTGGCAGTAATTCAAGACATGTGGTGATCCGTCCGGTCCGGAACGTGGCGAACGTCAAGAAACTGTCTCGCTGCTGCCAGTACGCGGTCGCGCACCTCCGGCAGCGTGCCTGCAATGAGAGCGCCCGCCGCCTTGGCGTGGCCACCCCCACCGAAGATACGAGCGAACTTGTTCACGTCGGTGTCCCCGGTGCTGCGAAACGACGCCTTTACCCGGTCATGCCCCAGATCGCGGAAGAAGATCGCCATCCGTGTTCCCGCTATGGACCGTGGATGCTCGGCCAACCCGTCGAGCTCTTCGGATCGCACTCCAAAGCGCTCCAGAGCGTCGGAAGCAATCGAGATCCATGCCAGACCGTGCTTGGCATCAACTTCGAGCGTGTTGAGGGCGTCGCGAAGCAAATACAGCCGACCCACTGAGACGGAGGCGTAGATCCTCCGATACATCTCCTCCGGCTCAACGCCAGCCGCCAGAAGTTGCCCAGCTATTGTGTGGCATCGAGGAGACGTATTACTGAAGCGAAAGCCGCCCGTGTCGGTAAGAAGGGCGGTGTAAAGGGCGGTCGCGATCGCAGGCGTAACCTCCAGGCCCATCACGCTTGCAAGATCGAACACTATCTCTCCGGTAGCGCACGCCGAGGTGTCGGCCACTATGAAATCGCCCGATGGCTCGGCCGCGGGAACATGGTGATCGAGCACGATGCGACGACACTCGAGCGCCCGGACAGCATCCTCGAGCGCACCAAGGCGATGGACATCACTGATGTCCAGAACGATGAGGAGATCGATGCCCTTAAATGCCTTGGCTCCTTTGGAGCTCATCTCACGGACCGCGCCCAACAGGAAGTCGAAGGTCGTCGGCCACGGGGTGGGATTTACTATCCGAGCGCGAAGGCCACGCTGCTCGAGGAGGAGTGCAAGTGCGACCTCAGACCCGCAACCGTCGCCGTCTGCGTTGATGTGGGTTGAGATTGCTACTTCAAGTCCGGACCTGAGCTCGGCCGCAACGCGATCCAGGGCGGTCCGCCGGTTTTCCGGAATCGCCAGTAAGTCGTGCATTAAACCAGGTGACAGGTGACAGGTAACGGGACGTTCATTCTTCGCCATTCACGCATCTCTAACCCAAGCGCTGTTGGCAGTTCCGGTCAGCTGTTACCTGTCATCTGGTACCTGTTAGCCGTTCCCTGTGACCTGTCAGCTGACCTTTTGTCCTGCGGCAGTGCCTTCCGCAAGGCTGGCCTTCGAATGGAAGCGGCCGTACACGAAGTAGATGATCAGTCCGAGCGCCATCCATACCGCCAGGCGAACCCAGGTATCCGTAGGTAGGCCGTACATCATGTAGCCGCAGATCAGAATGGCCAAACCGGGCACGATCGGCACGAGTGGCGTGCGGAACGGGCGCGGCAGATCGGGCTTGGTGTAGCGGAGTACGATGATGCCTGCGCTGACTATGACGAAGGCGAACAGCGTTCCGATCGAGACGAGCTGGCCGAGCAGTCCGATCGGGAAGAGGCCGGCAATGGCGGCGGCGACGGTTCCGGTGATGATGGTCGCGACCCACGGCGTTTGGAATTTCGGATGCACCCGTCCGAAAACTGACGGGAGCAGGCCGTCACGCGACATCGCATAGAAGATGCGCGGTTGTCCCATGAGCATCACGAGAACGACGGACGCGAGACCTGCTATCGCTCCGACCGCCGTAAAGTTCTTGAGCCAGGAAAGCCCCGGCCCGGCTTTGTCGATGGCGACGTACACCGGGTTCGCAACATTCAGCTCCGTATAGTTCGCCACACCGGTCATCACCAGCGACATAAGTATGTACAGCACGGTGCAGACGGCCAGTGAAGCCAGGATTCCGATGGGCAGATCGCGCTGTGGGTTCTTGGCTTCCTGTGCTGCGGTGGAGACAGCGTCAAACCCGATGTAAGCGAAGAAAATTACGCCAGCCCCGCGCAGAATACCGCTCCAACCAAACTCTCCACGGTTGCCGGTGTTCTCAGGTATGAAGGGTTGCCAGTTTGCGGTGTCGACGTAGCTGAACCCGAATGCGATCACCATCAGGACGATGGCGACTTTGACCAGAACGATGACGTTGTTGATCCTGGCAGATTCCTTGATTCCCACGACGAGCAGTGCCGTCAAAGCAACGATCAGGAAGATTGCAGGGAGATTGATGATCGCGCCCGTACTAACGAAGGTGTGGGTGCCCTGTACGTCAAAAGGCGCGTTACTCAGCGCCGCTGGAATGTTGATGTTGAAGGTGTCGCGAAGAAACGCGGTAAAATAGCCGGACCAGCCGACCGCGACCGTCGATGCCGCGAACAGGTACTCGAGAATGAGGTCCCAGCCAATGATCCACGCCATCAGCTCGCCAAGCGTCGCGTAGCCATAAGTGTAGGCGCTGCCAGCAATCGGGATCATAGACGCGAACTCGGCATAGCACAGGCCCGCGAAGAGACACCCTAATCCGGCTAGCACGAACGAAAGCACGATAGCCGGACCAGCGTACTGCGCAGCCGCGTTCCCCGTGAGCACAAAGATTCCGGCACCGATGATCGCTCCGATACCCAAAAGGGTGAGGTTCAGCGGGCCCAGCACCCGTTTCAGGGTCGGCTGTCCCTCTTCCCCAGAAGCTTCAACCTGGAGCTGCGCAAGACTCTTAGTTGTGGTCAAACCCATAAGGCGACTCCCTGCAGATGGCTAAGTGTCACTGGGGCGTGAAGTGGCGCGCAAACTTCGGGCGAAGTGTGGACGGTGTCAAGAAGCTCGGTAGTCGGGAGTCGGGAGTCGGGAGTCGGGAGTGGGCAATGGTGGCACGACTCCCGACTCCCGACGCTGTTATGCCGAATAGTTCGGTGCTTCGCGAGTGATCGTGACGTCGTGCGGATGCGACTCTCGGAGACCGGCCGGCGTGACGCGCACAAACTCCGTGAGCGTACGCAGCTCCTCTATGTCGCGGCATCCCACGTAGCCCATGCCGCTCCTGAGACCGCCGACCATCTGAAAGAGAACGTCCTCGACGGGGCCCTTATAAGGGACGCGACCCTCGATGCCTTCAGGCACGAGCTTGCGAAGCGACATCTCCCCGTCCTGGAAGTAGCGCTCCGCGCTGCCGTCCTGCATTGCGGAAAGGCTGCCCATGCCGCGGACCATCTTGTAGCGGCGTCCCTCCAGTAGGAACGCTTCGCCCGGACTTTCCTCCGTCCCTGCCAGCATGGATCCCATCATCACGCACGACGCGCCGGCCGCGAGAGCCTTGACGATGTCGCCTGAGTACTTGATGCCGCCATCGGCGATTACCGGAACTCCCGCCGATCCCTCAACGGCATCAAACACCGCTGTCAGCTGGGGCACGCCTACGCCCGTGACAACGCGCGTCGTGCATATCGAGCCGGGGCCAACACCGACCTTTACGCCGTCTACGCCCAGCTCCACAAGGGCAGCGCTTCCCTCGCGGGTAGCCACGTTGCCGGCAACAAGCTGCACATCGGGGAACGCGTCCCGGGCCTGAGCGGTCGTCTTCAGCACGGCATCGCTGTGGCCGTGAGCGGTGTCTATCACCAGGCAGTCCACGCCGGCATCGATCAGGGCACGACTGCGCGGCATACAGTCACCACCGGCCCCAATTGCCGCGGCCACACGCAGGCGTCCGTGCTGATCCTTGTTCGCGTTAGGATGCTGGCGCCGCTTGTGAATGTCCTTGACAGTGATCAGTCCCTTCAGGATGCCAGCGTCGTCAAGTACAGGGAGCTTCTCTATGCGGTGTTTGCCGAGAATACGTTCCGCCTCATCGAGTGTCGTGCCGACGGCAGCCGTGACGAGATTCTCCTTCGTCATGGCGTCGCGCAGCGGGCGATCCAGGTTGCGCTCGAACTGCAGATCTCGGTTGGTGATGATGCCGACAAGATGTCCCTGCCGATCCACTATGGGCACGCCCGATATCTTGAAGCGCATCATCAGGGCATGCGCCTCACGCAGCGTTGCTTCCGCTGTGAGGGTGATCGGATTGAGGATCATCCCGCTCTCGGAGCGCTTGACGCGATCCACCTCGGCGGCCTGCCTGTCGATGGACATGTTCTTGTGGATCACGCCTATTCCGCCGGACCGAGCCATCGCGATCGCCATCTCCGATTCGGTGACGGTATCCATTGCCGCGGCCACGAGCGGGACGTTGAGGCGAATTCCGCGGGTGAACAGCGTGGATGTGGAGACGTCCTTCGGGTGGGTGACCGCATGTCGCGGTACGAGAAGGACGTCGTCGAACGTGAGGGCGTCTTCGGCGCGGACGCGCAGAGCACGGCTGTCGGAAATCGCTGGCTGCTCAATGCGCACCGGCCCGCGCCCCACAACAGATGAAGGGGCAGCGGGCCGAGAGACCGGACTCGTTCTGGTTGCCATAGATAAAAGTAGGGGCGAGGCGTCCGGAAGTCCAGAAGTGCTCGGGAGTTGGGTGTCCCCTGTCACCTGTCCCCTGTCACCTGTCCCCTGTCCCCTGTCACCTGTCACCTGTCCCCTGTCACCTGTCACCTGTCACCTGTCACCTGTCACCTGTTCCCTGTTCCCTGTCCCCTGTTCCCTGTCCCCTGTCCCCTGTTCCCTGTTCCCTGTTCCCTATTCCCTAGCCCCGTCCTATCGCTCTGATCCTGCGCCTCAGGCGCCTGGGTAGGAAGAAAGAAGCGGCCAGAAGGACACGCTGAATGTTGGCAGGGTTCAGGTCTTCCAAGGGTCCTGCCCAGTGGTCGGCCAGGACGCGACGTCCAGCGTTACCGATCAGCCTCTGAATGGCAAGCATGAGCAAATAGATGTCGTCGACCTGGCCGATGAAGGGAATGAAATCGGGCATCAGGTCCAGAGGCATTACGATATAGGCTATCGCGCCGCCGAGCATCAACTTGTCAATGGCAGAAACGCGTGCGTCAAGAAGCATTCCGATCAGCATGCGCAGATAATCCGGCAGCTGACGGATGGTGCCCACTATTGTTCGCTTCGCACCACGCCCCGGCGTCACCGATTCCGCGGAGCTCGTCTGCGCGGCGGCGCGGCGACCGCGACGCTTGCGCTCGCCAGGCTTCCTCACTGAACGCGCTTCAGATTCGGTCGTCATGCCGACTCTCCAGCACTGGGCCGGGGCTGCGATATTTCAATGCGAACCGCGGTTTGAGGTGTGGACGGTTGGCCCTGCTGCGCGTTCGTCGTCCGCGTCGCGGCGCCGACAACATCATTCGCGACGGACTTGCCAGCGGCTGCGACTCCGGACAGCACATTCATGGCCCTGTTTAGAAGTCCCATCGTCTCCGCGACGGTCGCGGCTGATATTCTCCCCGCGCGCATGGTGTCTTCCACCCCCTCAGCAAACCGCTGGAACACTCCGGGCAGGGCGGGGTCTTTTTCCGCGTATCTCGATTCGAGGAACTCCACATAATCGAGGACCGCGTATCCTTTGTCGTCGGGGAGCGTGTCGACCTTGCGCAGAATCCGATCCCGCAGAAACTCATTCATGGATTGAAGCCCTCGCCAGTTACTCCGTTATGCGCGCCAACGCACCCGAGTCCCGCGCGCGTCGATGTGCACATAAGGATGGCGAAAGGCACCGCCCGCATACAGCCCCAATCCTCCGGCAAGGTCCGGAAACCGGCTTTCCACGATCTCTACGGCGAGTTCGACGAGTCTGGAGTCTTCGCGGGTAATGCGGCCGTCACCGTTGGCGTCGATCGCAACATCTACCGCATCGCCGTACTGATGCCGGCTATCCAGTGCGGCCCGCCACACACCGCGATTGTGCCACGGCGTCCTGAAGGCCGACTGAACTCGCACGTCGAGCGCCGAGCTACCGGCGCCGCGCCAACTGGCGACCTCCGCAACGACAAGCTCCACCTTGTCGAGGAGGCGAGAGCTCACGGCAGCATACCGTGGCCATGTGGTCTGCCCGTCCTGCGTCAGGAAGTCTCCCAGGCGGAGATGACTGGTCAGCTGAAGGTTCGCGACCTCAGGAACGACCTGCACGAAGCCCTCTGGCCGGTCGCGATCGCGGCGTCCCGATCGCTCGGCCAGGTATGTTCCGATCCGGTAGCCGTTCAGGATGGAGCCCTTCTTCTCCTCGAACGGGACGAGCACTGCGAGCGTTACACCATCCACAACCTGGCGCATCCCGCTGCGAACGAGAGTCAATCGATAGAAACCCGGCTCACCTGGGGCCGTGAGCGTGTCGCTAGCCAGCACCTGTTGATCTTGGGGGACAAGGGAGTCCGCGAGCCTCTCCCACTCGTACGCCAATGACGTAGGGTCACCCTGCAGCCGAAGCGGATAGTGTACGGGTCCGCCCGGCAGCGCGAACTGAACCTGAACCGCGCCGCTCCGGCCAAACGCTCCTGCGGAAGGGTAAACAGAAGAAACCGTCGGGGGGGGGGGTGCGGGACGACGTTCGGGTCCCAGCGGAGACTCCACCAGCGGGCGTGCAGGATAGGCAAGGCCTATTGCACCGAATGCGGCCATGAGTGCACCTGCACCGGATGCCAAACGCGCAGCGCGCCGCGATCGCGGCGCGCTCAATGCTTTCGAGCTACTGCTGGGAGGGACGCGACCTCTCACAATTTTCCCCAACGAACGCGGGATCCGCGCGCATCGATGTGGGCGAAGGGTCCGTGCGCTTTCGTCGCGGAGTAAACGGCAACGCCGCCAGCGAGATCCGGGTGCGATTGCTCTACACGCTCGGCCGCGTCGAGAATAACGCGAGCGTCGCGGTGATCCACACGTCCATCGCCGTTGAGGTCATCCATTCTGCCGTCACCGTCGTTGTCTACAAAGACGTCGGCGGCGTCCCCATACTGGTGTCGACTGGACTTCGCGCGCCCGCCTTCACCAACACCCTTGACGTTGTACTGGGGAGTACGGAAGCCAGAAAGTACCGACATATGGTCAACCCGAAGGCCGCTGTTACCAAGCTCGTCGATCAAGAGCTCCAGCTTGTCGAGGAGCCGCGCGTCAACGACCACGTATTTGGGCCACACGGTTTCCTGATCATGAGTCAGGAAATCGCGGAGTCTGAAATGCTCGGACACATACGTGTCCTGGTTCTCGGGAGTCACCTCGACGAAGCCGTCGGGTCGCGTGTAGGACGGACCGCGCGTGGCACGCCGCTCACCGGGCCAGTAGCCAATGCGATAAGACCCAATACGTCCGTTCTTCTTATCGGCAAATGGACGCATGGTGATGAAGGCGAATGCCTTGCCAGTCGCGGAGGAGTCGTTCACCTCGTACACACCGGCATTCTGGCCGGCAGAATCGCCAAAGAGCTGGCTCAGAATGGGAAGGTTTGGTGACGCGGCCTCGACAAAACGCGCGCGCAGCTTGCCGCTTCTCCCAAGGAGCGAATCCAGGAAAACCAGGCCGGTCGAGGCCGGTGCGAAGCGCGGCAACGAGTCGGCCACGACAGTTGCGGAAAAGCGAACCGGATGCCCGTGAAGACTTATGGAAGCGCCCGTAGCGACCACAAATAAGCCCAGCACGGACACAGCGCCGACAGCACGCTGAACTCGGTTCCTGGGCCGATTCTTTACACTCATCCGTTTCCTCCCTGGCAGCTTGACTAATGTCGCGACGTAAGTCACGTCATCTCATAGCTTTGCGTGCCGAACAGCGAGTTCGGCGTGCCCTTGAGCAAGGAGCTCTACATGGCAAGCAACAGCCTACATAAGATACGCGCCAAGGGCCTGAATGGTAACCTTGAAAGGCGTCCAAATGGGTACCTGACTGACCGGATGGTCAGGATTCAGTAGATGAATACCGAGGTGCCGGCTGGCACTATCTCGTAAAGATAGGCGATGTCTTCATTGCGCAGCCGGACGCAACCGTGGCTAACCGCTTGGCCGATCGACTGCGGCTTGTCAGTGCCGTGCAGAGCATAGCCATCACCGAGATTCAGGCGGTGCGTGCCAAGGACCCCCTCAAATTTCCGCTGAGAAGTTCCGAAGGGTGGGATTATGATGTTACCACCGGCTATCAGCTCACGACCTTCACCAGCCTCTGCCCTCACTAACTCTCCAGTCGGCGTCTTCTTTACGACGTCGGTGCCATCGACGCTGATAACACCACCATCTGATGTGGGAATTTGCTGGCCGCGAGTAAGGCGCACCACTCCCAATCCCTTCTTCTTCGCCTGCTCCATGTAATGCCAATCCGGGGGAACCCAGACCGGGTCGATCTCCTTGTTTTGAACTACCAGGCGTCCACGAGGTGTATCGAACTTGAACTCCTCGCGAGTGCCGGCTTTTACAAGCGTTTTTCCGCTTCCAACTGCCACCTGCGTCGAAAAAATGGTGGAATCACCGCGCTTGTACCACAGGCGACGGTCCTCGATGCTCACCACGAGGTATGGCCGGTCTCCCGGGCGCTCCTGGCTTCCCCCGAGCTGGCCTTGAAGCGAATCGTTCTCGATGCCTGCCCTGCGAACCAGATCCCGCAGAAACTCCCAGTTCCGGTTAAAACCAATGCGGTGGATGTCCCGTTCGAAGCGAAGATCTGCAGTGCTCGCGAGGAGAGCACCCGAGCCCACCAGAAGCAGGACGGTGGCACCGAGCAATCCCCAGGCTATTTTAGCGTCGTCGCGAAACGGCTGCAGAAAGCTGTTCATCTTCAAGGGCTAGAGATTCTTAGACATGGGCGTGTGTGGTACCGCTCCCTTCCTTTATTCCCTATTTCCTGTCGCATGTTCCCTGCATTTCGTGCAGCATGCTCCCTAATAGAAATAAACAGACGTTCCCGGCTTTATGTTCGGCACTATGGCCTTTAGATCGTTCTCCGCCACCCTGACGCCGCCTGGCATTACATAGGACGAGTCATTGAGGGGTCCGTTTTTAGGCGGAGAGTAAATCACCGTGCCGCCGTTGAGCACGATCGCCACCGGTCCAAGCGCGCCTTTTACCGTGCGATCGGAGCCGGTGGGAACCGCCAGACCGCGGTCCATATACACCCAACCTGGCACCTGCCAACCGGCATTGCCGCCCAGTACACGCTCGACGGTCCTCGCTCCACGGGGGATGGCCATCATGACGGTATCCGGGGGAACACCCACACGTTTCTCTGGGCCGATATCTGCTTGCACGTCGCGTAGCAATGCGCCTTCGCGCTCCAGATATAGCCTGCCGCTGTCAACCGAGATGGCAAGATGTATTTCCTTGTCAAGCCTTGCCTGTCTCCGAAGCAGAGCCATCATGATCTGGAAGCGCTGCTCCTCGGACGCGAGCACCGCGTCTGTCTGCTTTCTCTCGAAATCGCTCATGCCCGCCCTCAGGCGCGCCACTTCACGCTGGTATCGTACCCGCTTGTAAACCAACCAACCGTCGACGGCAAGAAGGGCCGCCAGAACGATGGCGAACACAGCAAGAAAACCGGCGTGGCGCCGTCCGAACTCGCGAAAATCCATGTTGGTCAGGTGGACTTAGGTTGTGAGGCGCTGAAGGAGATCACTGTCGCGCCAGACTGAGAACGTCAAGTATTGGTACACCGGAAGGATCGCTCCGACCGGTGCGGACTCGCGCAGTAACGATGGCGTTCGACAGCGGCGGAATGGATCGTCCGGTTTCCACGAGGGTTGACGGCAGCACGAGGTAGAGCAACGCGTTCTCGCGCCCTGGTCCCCGGGCGAGCAGGTATGGCTCATCCTGGGCCATGTCGCGCCGCAGAGGATCGGCGGTCTGGAGAGCGATGACCTGCACCGCCCATCGAACTGTGCGTCCGCGAAACGCTTCGGGATTGGCGCGAAGATCGGCCGCGCTCAGGGATCCTCGAACCGCGGTGTCGGCAGGCTCAAGATCCGTCTCACGCATCCAGCCCTCCAGCTGCACCCGTACCCAACCACGATCTCGCGCGACAGGTGTCAGCCTGGTTGCCGGCTCAATGGTGGCAAGCGTCTGGCCATCGGGGGCGGAGGAAAGTCGCGTTCGCCGCAGCGGGGTAAGATCGTCGGGCAGCGGTTCATCAGGAGGTTGAGGATCGGGTGTAACTGCCGCGGAACCGGCTGATTCGGCGGCAACGACTCCTTGCGGTTGAGCCTGCCCGGATCTGCCCCGCGGCGCGGCGGATGCGGATGGCTTCTTCGCTAGCGCACGCGTGCGGATCCATCCGGTTCTCCGGACTTGCACCCACTCTCCCCGCCGCGAGACCACATGCAGCCCCATCCCATTCAGGAGTTTGCCGACAGCCTTGGCGGACCTGTCAGCCCCGGTTCGGAGGAGGACACCCGAAGGTGACCGGACCGTTACGGCAAAGGTGTCCCTCTTTCCACCAAGCGATCCGGAGTGAACGAAGCCTTGGATCGTCACCTGGCTCACGCTTCCCCGCTCTCCGGTTACACGCACTACTGCCCCCGGTCGCAATTGTGCAAGTGATCTCCCGTTAGGAGCGCTTGTCAGTCGCGAGTCCACGATTACGGTCGTCTGCGAGATCGCGATCGCGGGCAGTAGAGCAATAATGATTACGCCGAACAGATGGTAACGCATCGCTGGTTCGATTCTGCTCTTGAGCGTAGATTGGGCTCCGGAGTCGGGTGTGACAGATGACAGCTGACAGGTGCAGCTGTCACCCGTTACCTGTTATCAGTTACATGTTGTCTGTTACCTGTTATCCGTCAGCTGTTACCCGTAAGCTGTTACCTGTTTTTCTAATCTAACATAGCTTTCGATCAAAGATGCGCGGTTCCGAGAAGCGTCCGGTCGTGTTAGTGGTGCTGGATGGGTGGGGGTTCCGGCAAGACCGGGAGGGGAACGCTGTCGCGCTGGCCAGGGCGCCGGTATGGGAAACGCTATGGTCTCGCTCGTCCCGCACGTTGCTGGAGGCATCCGGTCTTCCCGTGGGTTTGCCTCGCGGCCAAATGGGAAACAGCGAGGTCGGACATCTGAATCTTGGCGCAGGCAGGGTAGTCCCGCAGGACCTCGTGCGAATAACGCTCGCTATCGAGGATGGGTCGTTCTTTCGCAACGCCGCGCTGGTAGGAATCTGCAAGGACGTCAAAGCTCGTGGTGGAACGCTCCATCTTATGGGTCTCATCGGAAACGGAGGAGTGCATGCAGTGGACACACACCTCCTAGCGATGATCGATCTTGGCGAGCATGAGAACGTTCCCAGGATCGCGATCCACGCGCTTCTCGACGGCCGCGACACGTTGCCGCAGTCAGCACTCGGTTTCATGCGCGAGTTGCAGGCTCAGGTGCGCGGGCGCGCAACGATAGCCTCGCTGGGCGGTCGCTATTTCGGTATGGACCGGGACCGGCGATGGCACCGTACGGCGCTCTGGTACAACGCCGTTGTCCACGGCTTGGGGCATCGCGCAGCCGATCCGGAAAAGGCTATCACGGATGCCTACGAGCTTGGAATCACGGACGAATTCATAGAGCCTGTCGTGATCGGGCGCGACGGCCTGCCTGTAGCTACGGTGCGCGCTGGAGATGGCGTCATAATGTTCAATTTCCGTGCGGATCGCATGAGACAGATTACACGCGCCATGACGGAGCCGGATTTCGCGGAGTTTGACCTCGGGCCGCGACCGGCAGTGGACATCACCACAATGACCATGTACGACGAGAGATTCACCGCACCGGTGGCGTTCCAGCCGTTCGTGTTGTCCCGCATCGTTGCGGAGGTTATCTCTGAAAGAGGGTTGACCATGTTCCGGACGGCGGAGACGGAGAAATACGCGCACGTGACGTATTTCTTCAATGGGGGGTTCGAGACGCCCTACAAGGGCGAGGTTCGCAACCTCGTGCCCAGCCAGAAGGTGGCCACTTACGACCTCATGCCGGAGATGAGCGCCCCGGGCGTGACGAATGTGCTATGCGACGCGATTGCATCACGCGAGTACGATTTCTTGCTGTGCAACTACGCCAACGCCGACATGGTAGGACACTCCGGAGTGCTGTCAGCCACTATACAGGCAGTCGAAACCGTTGACGCGTGCCTCGAGCGCGTGCTTTCTGCGGCAGAACGGGCCGGAGCGCGAGTGCTCGTGACGGCGGACCATGGTAATTGCGAGATGATGATCGACCCGGCGACTGGAGGCCCGCACACCGCCCATACGACGAACCCTGTTCCGCTCGTTGTCGTGGATCCGGATGGCGACCGGCTACTCCGCGCCGATGGGGCGCTCAAGGATGTTGGACCGACTGTACTTGCAATGCTCGGCGTGGAAAAGCCAGCCGAGATGACAGGAATGGACCTCAGAGAGATAGGAGCTCGTACGTGAAGCCTTCGGCGTTCGTGGCGGCACTCGGAGTGGCCCTGGCTTGTGCTTCAGGGCGGGCGGGTGCGCAAGTTGTGGGGTATCCGCCGTCGGCGAGTCCGTTTCGCGATCTGTCTCACCGGCACCAGTTGTCGGCCTTTACCGGCTATTATCTGGGCAGTGAAGGAGACGCGGGAGTTGCGCCAGGTCCCGGAGCGGCCCTCGGCGTGCGTTACGAAATCCGCATAGGCGGCCCTGCGCAATTCCTGGCTCGCTTGACCGGCGTAATGTCCGAGCGAACAGTGAAGGACCCGTCCAAGTCCAACGCTGAACGCGACCTTGGCAAGAGGTCATGGCCCGTTTATATCGCTGACGTCGGTCTGTCCTTCAATCTCACGGGGCAAAAGAGCTTTCATCGAATGGTTCCAGTATTGAATGCCGGCGTCGGTGTCGCCAGCGATCTGGGAAAGGGGCCCGACGTAGGCGGCTTCAAGCTCGGCACTCCCTTTGCATTCTCCTTTGGCACCGGGGTCAGATGGTCTTCCGGCGGCAGGTTCGAGGTGCGAGCTGACGTGGCGGACTACATATACCAGCTGTCCTACCCGGAATCGTATCGCACCGCCCCAGCCGGCGAAGGTAATACGCCGTTGCTCGGGTCAGGAGCGTCGGCAGATGAATGGACTCACAACCCGGTACTGTCGATAGGAGTATCGTATCTGTTTGGCCGCTAGAACGGAGGCTGACATGCCGCGCGACTTCGAAGATCTGTACGACCTGGACGATTTGAGTGAGGACGATCTCCGTGCACTGGTGCGCGAGCAGCTGGCCCAGTATGCCACGCTGGATGCCGACAGTATTCTCGTGGACGTCGAACGAGGCACTGTGGTCCTGCGGGGACGCGTCGGAACAGGCGAGGAGCGCGAGATCGCCGAGCATGTGCTCACCGACGTACTAGGCATCAAGCAATTCCGGAACGAGCTGCTCATAGCGGCCGTCCGGAGGGACGAAGAACCCGAGGCAGCCGATGAAGCAGCCGCGCTCGATGCGGATGGCGCCGCCGGCCAGGGGGAAGACGGGGACAACGAGAGCCCTGAAGCGCGTCATCTCGAGGACTCGCTCGACGCTCGGCTCTACGGAACTCCGGACGTCAGCTCGGCGATCGAGCGGGGAACACCCTGGGTTCCTCCGACGACTCCTACTCCCGAAGGCCATGGTGGCAGGGACGGCGCATGATAGGGGAAACGCCGGGTCCCTGAGGCTAGCGCCCGCATAATGTTCCTGTTGTCTCGCCGCGTCGCGTTTAGCGCGTCGCACCATTACTCGCGTCCGGAATGGAGCGATGAGCGCAACGCTCGCGCCTTCGGCTCAGCTTTACGGCCGCACGCGCACAACTACACTTGCTACGTAACGGTCGCCGGCGAAATCGATCCCGTCACTGGAATGGTGGCGGACCTCGCCGCGCTCGATCGCGTGCTCGAGGACGAAGTGAGGCAGAGATTTGACGGGCGGGACATCAACAGGGACGTCGTTGAATTCGCCGACGGTGGTCTCGTGCCCACGGGAGAGAATCTGGCGCGCTTCATTCTCGAGCTTGTGCAGCGCAAGCTCGGCGCTGCAGTCCTGGTCAGCTCCGTCACGGTTCGAGAGGACGAAGCACTCTCGGTGGAGTATCGCGCTTGAAAGGCGTTGGTCATTAGCCAATTTTGCATACATGACCGAACCCACTGTAACGACGGCGTCGCTCGATGCCGTGGAGGAGGTTCCGGTGTGGCTGGAAGTGAATGGGGCGCCCGCCGTCACCTGGATGTGTACGCCGGCACAGCTCGACGAGCTGGTCGCCGGCTGGTTGCACGGCGAAGGCTACATCGGGAACAGGGACGACATCCTCCGGATGAGACCCTGCGCCCAGGAGCTTGGATTCTGGGTGGACGTTCCGCCGGCCCGGTTCGAGACGGTTGAGGCTTCGGATCGCAGGCGTGTGCTGGCTTCCGGCTGCGGCGCCGTGACCACAATCCTTGGATCGCTCGCCTCCGTTCCGCGCCGACGAGAGCCGGCGCCTGATCTCGATCTCCCCCGAACGCGGTTGCTCTTCAAGCAACTGTTCGCGCGCGGTGAACGCTACAAGGAAACGGGCGGCATACACGCGGCCGCTCTTACCGACGGCAGCGAGCTGCTGTACCACGCTGAAGACATCGGCAGGCACAATGCGGTCGACAAGGTAATTGGAGCGTCCATCCTGGCGGGCCGCAGCCCGCGCAACATGATCCTGCTGGTGACCGGACGCATCTCCGGAGAACTCGCGTTCAAGGCTGCGCGGGCCGAGATCGCGCTGATCGCGACACCATCCGTTCCATCGACACTCGCGGTGGAAATCGCGCGTTCTGCCGGAATGGTGCTTGTAGGCCGCGCTGTAAGCGGCAATCCACAGTTTCACCGTTTCTGATGCGAAGGTGCGTGGGCGTCATCCTCGCCGGCGGCGGCGCCACGCGCTATGGTGGGAAGCCAAAGGGACTGGAGCTCGTTGGCGGACAAAGAGTGATCGATCGTGCGGCGATGGCGATAGCGTCGGCCACAGACGAGCTACTCCTGATCGCCAACGATGCCGGTGCATCGGGCTGGCTTCCGGGCGTGAGGACGGTCTCAGACGTTCGCCACGGAGCTGGCAGTCTCGGCGGCATCTACTCGGCGCTCGTGCATGCGGACTCCGCGGCGATGGTAATCGCCTGGGACATGCCGTTCGTGCCTGCGGAGCTGCTTCGCGAGCTTCGCCGGCTGGGAGAAACCGCCGACGCCGCCGTTCCGGAAAGCGACTCCCGACGTGGCGTCGAGCCTCTCTGCGCGTATTATTCGCCGGTGTGTGTCGCCCCCATCGAGCGCCGGCTGAACTCCGGCGATCTGCGAGTCATCAGCTTCTACGACGAAATCCGAGTAGCGAAGCTGCCCATCGATGCTGTGCGCCGCTTCGGGGACCCTGCACGCATCTTCATGAATGTGAACTCGCCGGTCGACCTCGATCTTGCGGAACACTATGAATCGGCCGCCAATGGTGGCCGTGATCGGCAAGAAGCACAGCGGGAAGACGACGCTCGCCGTTAGACTGGCTGCGGAGCTCCATCGGAGAGGATACCGTGTGATGACCATCAAGCACGGTACGCACACGTTCAATCTGGATCCATCCACCACCGATACATTCCGCCATTACCATGAGGGTTTGGCCGACCGGGTCGCGATGGCGTCACCTGACAAGTTTGCGCTGGTCTCACGCTGGGCTGAAGAGCTCTCGCCAGAGGAGATCGCGACGCGCTACATGAGCGATGCCGACATAGTGATCTGTGAGGGCTTCAAGCTCTCGTCCATTCCAAAGATCGAGGTTTACCGTACCGGGGCGCATGCAGAGCCACTGTACCTGGAAGGATCCGAGCACGCGGCGCGCTATATTGCCATCGTGACCGATTCCGAAGCATTCAACGCAAGTGTCCAGGTCGTCCGATTCAGCGAGTCAGACTGGCTTTCATCGCTCGCGGACGTGGTGGAGCGGCGGATAATGTCAAGCGCATGATCAGCTACGCGCGACTGTTGGCGTGCATCGCGCTGGCGCTTGGACCGAGCGCGTGCGCGAGTACGCGCACGGGACGAGGGATGGGTACGCGCGTGGGGGGGGGCGTGCCAGCTCACGAGGAACTGCGTTCGGCGATCGATTCGCTCGTGGCCGCGTCCCAGTTTCGCAACGCGCACTGGGGCATTCTCATCGTCGACAGCGACCGAGGCGATACCCTCTACTCGCTCAACGCGGGTAAGCTGTTCATGCCCGCATCCAACATGAAGATCGTAACCGGCGCGGTAGCACTGGCTCAGCTTGGGCCGGAGTTCCGCTTCAAGACGGCTTTTGTTGCGCGCGGCCCGCTCCGCGACAGCGTGCTCGTAGGCGATCTGGTTGTGCATGGTAGTGGCGATCCCACGTTGAGCGATCGAATGCAAGGGGACGCTATGGTGCCGCTGCGTCAGATCGCCGATTCTCTCCTTGCCCACAACGTGCGCACGATCGCGGGGCGCTTGTTGCCCGGAGATGACGCCTTTCCCGATGCCAACCATGGGTTTGGTTGGTCATGGGATGATTTCGAAGAGCCGTATTCCGCCGGTGTCGATGAGCTGTTCATGAACGAGGGCCACGCGCGCATCACCGTACGCGGAGGCGAGCGCGCAGGAGATGTGGTGCGCGTCTCAGTATCACCGTCCATTAACCATCCGCCTGTGCGTGTCACCGCCGTGACCATCGAAGGAGGCGCTGCAATCGTCGCGACTCCCGGCGGCTCGATTCCCGCGGCACCCCCGTCGGTCAGGATAATGACCGACAGTGCCGGAGCACTGACCGTGAGCGGCGCGATAGCCGCAGGCGACAGTACTGTGCGCCTGATCGCATACCGAAATCAGCAAGCCGCCTTCCTGGCAGCTCTGGGGGAAGCGCTGAGGTCGCGTGGAATCAACGTCTCTGGAGAAACCCTCTCGACAGCTTTGCCGCTCGACACTCTGTTCATCCAGCACTCGCCGGTGCTGCGCGACATCCTGCCGGTGCTGGAGAAACCGTCGCAAAATCAGATCGCTGAGATACTGCTGAAGACCCTGGGGCTCGAGCGGACTGGAGTAGGTTCAGCCGACAGCGGACGCAGGGTTGTCGAGGCCCAGCTCGCGGCCTGGGGCGCGGAGCAGGACGGCTATGTGATTCGGGACGGGAGCGGCCTGTCGCGCTACAATTATTTGACGCCGGAAACGATTGTGCGTGTATTGGCGGCGATCAGGCGTGACACAGCGTTCATGGCGTTCTACGATGCACTCGCGATTGCTGGAGTCGATGGTACCATTGCGCTCCGAATGCGCGGAACTCCTGCCGAAGGGAACGTTCGGGCCAAAACCGGTTTCATCGCACAGGCCCGCTCGCTTTCCGGATACGTTACCACCTCCGACGGCCGCGTGCTCATCTTCAGCATTCTGTGCAACAACTGGACGACTCCCCAAAAGTCGGTCAACGATGTGCAGGACGCTATCGCCGCCCATCTCGCGTCGCTGGTGATGGCAAGCGGCCGCCGCTGATGCTCTCGGTGTTGGAAGCAAGTGCGAAGATCATTGCAGAGTTCAAGCCGCTCGCATCGGAGTGCGTGGGTCTTCGTGACGCCCTGGGCAGGGTTCTCGCACAGGACATAATTGCTCCGCTGGCTCTGCCGCCGTGGGACAACTCGGCGATGGACGGCTACGCTGTTCACGCGGAAGACATAGATCAGGCTTCCACGGACTCACCTGTAATTCTGCCGGTGCTCGCCACGATCGCCGCTGGCCACTTCGCGCCGGCACCTCTCGGCCGCGGTGGTGCGATGCGCATCATGACCGGTGCGCCGTTGCCGGCGGGTGCCGATACCGTCGTTCGCGTGGAGGACACCGACGGCGGGTTGGAGCGGGTGACCATTCGTAGCGGGCGCGACGCAGGGCGCAACCTTCGCTTCAGCGGCGAGGACTTCCGCGCCGGCGAGACAGTGCTTGCCGCCGGCACACCGGTTCACGCCGCTCAGCTCGGGATCCTCGCTTCCGTGGGAGCGGCGAAGGTGGAAGTGTGGCGCCGGCCGCAGGTCGCGTTTTTGGGATCGGGCGACGAGCTCGTGGACCTGGACAGGTTCGACGAGGCCATGGCCGGGTCGAAGATAGTGAGCTCCAATAGCTATACCATGGACGCACTGATTCGAAGTGCGGGGGGCAGTCCGATAGACCTCGGTGTCGCACGCGACGACCCCGTGGACATTCGAAAGCGAATCGAGCGATCGGCCGGCTGCGATCTTCTCGTGACAACCGGTGGCGTTTCGGTGGGAGAGTATGATTACATACGCAGCGTGCTGGGCGAGCTCGGCGCTGATCTGCGGTTCTGGAAAGTGCGGATGCGGCCGGGCGCGCCGCTTGGGTTTGGCAT
Source organism: Gemmatimonadaceae bacterium (assembly GCA_046261975.1). Taxonomy (GTDB): domain Bacteria; phylum Gemmatimonadota; class Gemmatimonadetes; order Gemmatimonadales; family Gemmatimonadaceae; genus JBHENQ01. The sequence goes on from JBHENQ010000157.1 coordinate 30,569, forward strand.
AGTTCGCGGATTACCCTGGATCGGCCTGCCCGGAAACCCGGTGTCGGCGATGGTCACCTTCGATCTTTTCGTGCGACCCGCCATCCGGCGCATGCTGGGACACCAGCGCCTTTTCCGCCAACCTGTGCCGGTGATTCTCGAGGAGCCGGTAAGGACGGGAGCCCGGCTAACTCATTTCCTGCGCGCAATCGTAACGCCTGGCGAATCGGGCCGGTCCACTGCGCGCCTAACAGGCCCGCAAGGGTCTGGGATCCTGACGTCGATGTCCCTGGCAAATGCTCTTCTGGTGGTTCCGGAGGACCGCGAACAGGTAGCAGCCGGTGAGACATTGCACGCTCTGCTGATCAGCGACGAAGCGCACCTTTCGCCTCGGTTCTCGATTTGAGCGCTCTCACCGGTTCCGCGCTTGTCCGCGATCTCGAGAAGCGGTTCGTCACTGCCACGCAGCACATAGAGACCGACGCGCGCGCTTACGAACTGTTGCGGCCGGACAACGCGGATGCACTAATCACTGAAGAGGACTTTGTGCGCGATGGGCGTCTTCCGTACTGGGCCGATGTCTGGCCGTCATCGCGCCTTCTCGCCTCACGCGTGAAGGAAGATTCAGGTCGGGGCCAACGACTCCTGGAACTCGGATGTGGTGTGGGAATCGTATCCATCGCTGCCTTGAGCGCCGGATACGACGTGCTCGCCACCGACTATTATGAGGATGCCCTGCTTTTTACTCGGGCGAACGCCTGGCGCGCACTCGGCCGCGAGCCGGAAGTCCGCCTCGTGGATTGGCGTCACTGGCCGGAAGACCTCGGCATCTTTGACAGAGTCGTCGCGTCCGATGTGTTGTACGAGCCGGAGTACGCTTCACTCGTGGCACAGGCGATCGATCGAGCGCTTTCGGCGACCGGGACGGCACTCATCGCTGATCCTGGGCGGATCGCCTGCGAAGAGTTCCTCCAGAGATGCGAGGAGAAGCATCTGAAGATGGTAACGCAGATGGATCATCCGTATACGGACGGTGAGATCAAGCAGACGATTGTCATCTACGAACTGAAGCGACGGTGAGCGGGATCGGGAGTCGGGAGTCGGGAGTCGGGGAAATCGAGAAGAGTACTCTTAGATTCCAATTCCTAATCCCTAATCCCCAATCCGTAGTCTCTTCACATCCTGCGGTAGTGGGGCCCGCTGCCCCCTTCCCTGGGCGTCCAACGTGGACCTATGACGTCAGTGGCCTTGCAGTCGATGCAGTTGGCCTGGTTGATCACCAATCGCGTTCCGTCTCGCTCGTAGACGCCGGCGGGGCACATATGCTCATACAATTCGGCAACCGGCGAAGGGATTTCGTGGCCCACGAGAAGATGGGACGGAATCGTGTCGCGGGTAGCGTTGCCGGACTTGAAGTTCGCGTCCAGCTTTCCAAAAGTGAGTTTGCCGTCCGGCTTGAAAGGACGCTCGCCATCTGCCGCGCGCGCGACCTCAGCGTCAGTGTGAGAAGTGATCTTACCTCCGGGAAACGCGCCCTTGGTAAGCGTCATTAACGCCGCCTTCGCTCCGCCGCGGTAAAAACCGGCGCCCTGAAAGGCCAAACGGAGGTTCCGGCGACTGTAAAGATCTTCGCGTATGAAGCTCTGGTCCACGAGCCGGTCGTACTGCTGGAGAGCGGCAGCGGACGTGTCGTTCCTCTTGAGAGCCGCAAATATCGCCCGGGCGGCGAATATTCCCGACTGCATCGCGTAGTGGATTCCCTTGAGCGATGCGACTTCAACGAGTCCCGCCGCATCACCCACGATGAGGACACCGTCGCCATGTCTACGCTCTGGCACGGCGTAATAACCGCCTTCCGGAATCGTTTTCGCGCCCCACTCAACCATCTCGCCACCATCAAAGTAGGATCGAAAAAACGGATGGAGCTTCAGGCGCTGGAGGAGAACATGTACGTCGAGGGCGATACTCCTGTAGTCAAGCCCTACCACGAGTCCGACAGCTACGAGGTTTTCCTCCAGAGGATACATGAAGCTCCCACCGAACGCGTCGCTGGGAAGTGGCCATCCCAAGGTGTGAACTATCGATTTGAGAGGTTGCCTCGTCTCCCATATTTCTTTGACGCCCAAGGCGAAAATCTGCGGATTCTCAGACGTGATACGCTGCCACTGCATGTACGCCGCGGCGAGTGGTCCTCGTGTGCCTTCCGCAATTACGGTTACCTTGCCGGTGATGTCAGTGGGTGCAGTGTAATCCGATCCAGGTTGCCCAGAGCGATCAAGTCCTGACGGAGTGGTTCTGACGCCGACCACGCGCCCGTTCTGGACGATCAGCGAATCCACAGGAAATCCCGCAAAGATATTCACACCGGCCTCTTCGGCTTTCGCCCCCAGCCACCGCACCATCTCGCAGAGGGAGGCGATGTAGTTACCATCGTTCCTCATGGTCGGTGGCATCGGAATGCGAATGGCTCGATTCTCCGTTAGAAGAAGAACCCGCTCATCCTTGACCGGCGCGCGGAGCGGAAGGTCTCCGATGGGCACGTCCGGAAACAACTCTCTCAGAGCCACGGGATTCACCACTGCACCGGAAAGCGAATGTTCGCCGAGCGCCGAGGCTTTCTCGAGCACTGCGATCTGAACGTCACCCAGCGTGCCGCCGGTCTCGCTGTCGCGCTTAATCAGTCGCGCCAGCTCGATTGCTCCGGAAAGTCCAGCCGGGCCGCCACCGACGAAGACAACGTCCATTGAGACGTGTTCCGGGTCAGGCGAGGTTTCCAGAATCAGGCGGTTGATTGGGAGTGCGGGCTGATATCTGCCCGGGACCAGCGATTCTCCGCTCACCGCCCTCGCCCAAACGTGTAGCGTCCACCGAACTGAAGGCTCCAGTCGTGCGCCAAGGACTTTGCTTCGGGTACGATGCTGGGACTGTCAGGCGGCGGATCTGGCGCCGAGGGAAACACGAAATAGCTCGTGTACATGAGCCGGAAGCTCCACGCTCCACTCGAGGCTCGGTCGTAACCCAGTCCTACAGCAGCCATGGGATCGAGAGGCGACCCTTCGGTGTCGCGCAGCGCATACTTGGTAGCGCCGAAAACACCCCCGCCTCCATAGAAGAACACGGGGGCTGCGGGCTTGAACTTCCAGCCGAGCCCCGCGTCAGCGCGGTAGATGACAACGTCATCGAAGAAGGCGCGGGTGGCTACATTCTCCTCAGACTGCTTGCTAAAAGGCGCTACCGAAGCGCCACCGAGCAAGCCGATGCGCCGCGTGAGCGGGAATTCGGCGCGCAGGCCAACGGTCGGCGAGCTACGGTAATCTGACACCGAATTCTGAGTGCGTATTCGGTCGCCGAATGAGCTCAGGCCCACCCATGGAGTCACAGACGGCTCGAAAGCGCGGCCTGATTCGACTACCTGAGCGCTGGCCGAAACCGCTAACGCGGCCGGGAGCAGACCAATGCAGAAAATCGAGCGCATCGGCGGAAGCTACTTCTGGTTCGGGGTTGAAACAAGAACGGGACGTCCGTAAGGACGTCCCGCTCCGCAAGTCTAAGTTCTTGCTTGGCCTATTGTTTTGGTTTTAGAACCCAAAGTTGAGACCAGCCGTTATGGCCCAGTTATGGGCGACGTTGCCCTTGACGTTGTCGTCAAAATTGACGTCGTCGAGCTGATTCCAGTCGAGAGACGTGATATAATCCTTGACCATCACGCGGAGGCCGACAGATTTGTTGATAACGAAGTCGCCACCGAGGCCAACGTTGAATGCTACGTCGGAGTTCCCGTTCGAGTTGAAGTCATTGTAGTCGAACGTGTACTTGATGCCGCCGGCACCTACCTGCGCGAACGGAGCAAGCCAATTGTTCGAGCCAACGGTGAACGGAAGCCTGAACTGGAGCGAGGCATCATAAAGGAAGATGCCGAGGTCGCCGGACAGGTTCTGATCTGGTCCAACGTCATTCTCCAGAACGAACTTGGACTTGGTGTAGCCGAAGTTGCCCAGTAACGAGAAGTTCGGGCTGAAGCTGTAGCCGGCCTGAACGCCGTAGACGGGGCCATTCTCGGTAGAGAACTCGCTCCCGTCAGGGTTCTCGAACAGATCGCCGAAGATCATGTAGCCGGCGTATGGTCCAACGAAGACGGAGCCCCGGCCGCTCGTCACGGGCTCGGGATTCTGGGCCTGTAGCGGAGCTGCAGCTGCCAGGACCAGCGCTGCAATCAATGCCATTCTCTTCATACATCCCTCTGCTTTAAGGAGAACTGGGCGCTCAAAAACGACTGAGCGCATGGAAGCGCCTCCTGTATTGCAAAGAATGTGCACACCCTACATGCAGACAGCCCAACTCAAGGTTTGACAATTGGTTATGAGGCGTCCTAGTGCCCCTTTCTGGCTTCCTGGACCGCTTTGGTGAGGGCAGGCAGAACCTCGAATGCGTCTCCGACAATGCCGTAGTCGGCGATCTTGAAGATCGGGGCTTCTTTGTCCTTGTTGATCGCCACAATGGTCCTGGACGTTCGCATTCCCGCCAGGTGCTGAATCATTCCCGAGATTCCTACGGCTATATAGAGATCCGGGCTGACCAGCCTGCCGGTTTGGCCGATCTGGTCGCTGTGAGGACGCCAGCCGTCGTCGGTAACAGCGCGGGTAGCGCCCACGGCAGCGTTTCCGAAAGCGGCAGCAAGGTCCTCAACGAGCTTGAAGTTCTCGGCAGCCTTGAGTCCCCGGCCTCCGCTCACGATCACCGGCGCCTCGCCCAGGTCCAGCTTTCCGGTGCCGCCCTGGATCAGCTCCGTCACAACGACTCGCGAGCTCGCCGGGTCTCCAGCGGGGGTGGCGTTCTCAACCCGCGCAGAGCGTGGAGTCTTCGTCGGAGTGACGGCCCCGGGCCGGATGGAGATGACAGCGGGAGTGCCCGAGATGGAGATCGTGGCCATCACCTTGCCCGTGTTCAGAGGATGCTTCACGACGATTTCCTCAGGGGACGCAGATTCCATCGCGGTCACATCTGATGCGAGCGGCGCATCGGCCTTAGCCGCCACACGTGGAGCGAGGTCGCGTCCTTGAGCGGATGAGGAGAAGAACGCAGCGCGGAAGCCACCCGATTTCAGATGTAGCGCGACGAACGCTGCAACCGCCTCCGGGTTATAGTTGGTAAGAGCGGGATGCTCAACCACCACGACTACGTCGGCACCATGGTCGCCCAACTGCGCCGCATGAACGCCAACCCCGGGCGATCCCATGAGAACCGCGTGAACCTCTCCACCACCTGACGAATCGACCAGCCTCCGGGCTGCTGTCACGACTTCGAGCGCAACTTTTCGGAGGGACTCTCCGCGTGTTTCCGCAAACCCAAGGACGTTCGGCATCAAAGTACCTTGGCCTCTGTCTGTAGGAGACGCACAAGCTCAGGAACGGCGGCGGCACCTTCGCCGACAATCCTGCCGCCTGTGCGCTCGGGGGGCAGCTCCATTTTCTTCACCTTTACACGCTCGGGACCGAGGACGGCTGACTTTGACTCGAGCGGCTTCTTTTTCGCCGCCATGATTCCCTTGAGCGACGGATACCGCGGTCGCGCTATTCCCTCGTCTATCGTCACAACAGCCGGTAGCGGGAACTCGAGCAACTCGGCAGCGCCCTCGAGCTCCCGCCGGGCTTTCCCTCGACCTTCGGCGATGTTCAACTTGGAGGCCGCCGTCACGCAGGGAAGATCGAGTAGCTCCGCTGTGATCGGACCTACTGACTGGTTGGACGAGTCGAGCGCCATGCGCCCGAAGAAAATAAGATCGTAACCACCATCTTTGAGCTCAGCCGCCAGAGCTCTCGCAATGGCGAACCCGTCGAAAGGAACCTTGTCAGTTTTCAGATGGATGGCGCGCGACGCACCGATACTGAGCGCCTTGCGGAGAGTTTCCTGTACCGTGTCCGGCCCAAGCGAGATGGCTACTACCTCTCCCGAGCCCGCCTTCTCAATCAGCTGCAGGGCGACCTCGAGCGCGTAGCCGTCAAAATCGCTCATGTCGAACTTGATGCCGGCTTCGTCAATGGACGTTGCGCCGGCGGCGATCTTGAAGCGGCTCTCCATGTCCGCCACCCGCTTGATGCAAACAGCAATCTTCACCGAGTTCTCCATGTGAAAGAATTCACATGTAAGATAGCGCCGCTCGGAGGTGGTTCAAGCTGGTGGTAGTGGGTCAGCCCGAGTTCCAAGACTACCCAAGAAAGACACAGACGCGAGGCGCCAGAAGTAAGGTCTGCGAGTTGCGAGAATGAGGCACTCGGCGCTACACGAGACCGCGTGATTCAGAACATCCGCGCCCTAGGATGGTTAGTTGCGAGAGGTAGCTTCACTCCATTGTGTGACATGGGCGACTTCAAGAAACTCTTGGTCTGGCAGAAGGCACATGCAATGGCTCTGGACGCGCACCGGGTCGCCAGCCGGGTTCTTTGACTCTTATCAGTCAAGTCGTCGAAGTCAGAAAAATGCTCTATGGTCTCCGTCGTTATCTGGCTTCTCAGTCAAAGGACACCAAACAGGCTTAAGTGTTGGTTTCATCCTCGACCCTGAGGTCTATACTTCTGGGCGCCTCGCGTCTGCGTCGTTCTTGGTTGACCTTCCGCTTCCAAACTTACCCACTACTAAGCTGATTGATGACTTGACGACACGGTTGGGATAAGCTACGCTACGCGCCATGCAGCGCCACGCCTTGGCCCCTCGCTATCGCCGGTATCAGGCGTCCCAGACAACGGGCCGTAGCCGGAGGCGTTGGCGCAGATAGCATCGCGTACTACAGCCAGCATCGCGCGGCCCGTTGCATGACGGGCCGCTTTTTTTACCCTCTGCGAGACCTACAATGCCATATTCTGAACAGACCACGGCGGAATCCTCCTTTTTCATCCAGCAGGACTGGAAGGCCTACACCGCCGAGCAGCACGGAGTATGGGGCATCCTGTACGAGCGCAGAATGAATCACCTGCGTGAGGTTGCGAGCCGCGTTTTTCTGGACGGCGCCGATCGGATTGGATTGAGGAGGGATTGCGTTCCCGATCTGAAACACGTGAACGAGAAACTGGCGGAGCTAACCGGCTGGTCGGCTGTAGCTGTATCGGGGTTTCTTCCCGCGCGGGAATTCTTTGGATGTCTCGCGCGACGGCGCTTTCCCACGACCGTGATCGTGCGAACTCGCAAGCAACTGGACTACCTGCCGGAGCCCGACATTTTCCACGATGTGTTCGGTCATGTGCCTCTGCATGCCGACCCTGTGTTCGCCAGTTTTCTGCAGCGTTTCGGAACCCTCGCGTCTCGGGCGGAATCGGACGAGGAAGTTGAGCGAATGGCCAGGCTCTTCTGGTTCACGGTGGAATTCGGCCTCATTCGCGAGAATGACCGGACCAAGGTTTACGGGAGCGGCCTAATATCATCTGCCGGCGATTGCGCGAACGCGCTGAGCGAACGGTGCGAGAGGCGTCCGTTTTCGCTGGGCGCAGTAATGTCGCAGCCCTTCGAGATCGACAGGCTTCAGGACGTGCTGTTTGTGATCGAGAGCTTCGAAGAACTGTTCAGTGCCCTCGAGGAAGCTGAAAGCCACCAGCTTACATGAACGCGTTAAGGCCTGTTACAGCCTGACCGAGTATGAGCGTATGGATGTCGTGCGTCCCCTCGTACGTGTAAACGCTTTCGAGGTTCGCCATGTGACGCATCGAGTGGTATTCGGCCAGAATGCCGTTTGCTCCCAGCAGTCGCCGTGCCTCGCGCGCAACGTCCGTGGCCATCGACACATTGTTTCGTTTGGCGAGGGAGACCTGTTGAGGGGTGAAGGTACCCTTGTCCTTGAGTCTTCCAAGGTGGAGCGCGAGGAGCTGGCCTTTGACGATCTCGGTAAGCATTTCTGCCAGACGTTGCTGTTGGAGCTGAAAGGCACCAATGGGCTTGTCAAACATGATGCGGGTTTTCGAGTAACCAACCGCTTCCTCGAAGCAGGCTATGGCGGCGCCTACAGCTCCCCATGAAATACCGTAGCGCGCCTGAGTCAGGCACATCAGGGGACTCTTGAGTCCGCCGGATTTCGGCAACAACGCATTCGCTGGAACACGGACATCGTCCATCGCCAGTTCGCTGGTGTCTGATGCGCGTAGTGAAAGTTTGCCCTTCTGATCCTTTGCCTTGAAGCCGGCGGCGTTCGTGGGCACGATGAAGCCACGGATGGAATCCTCGCTCTTGCTGTCGCCCGTCTTGGCCCACACGATGGCAACCTGAGCGGTTGAACCGTTCGTAATCCACATCTTCGCGCCGTTTATGACCCAACTGCCGTCCGATTGCTCGCGAGCGCGCGTGATCATCCCTGAGGGATTGGATCCGTAATCAGGCTCGGTGAGGCCGAAGCAGCCAATGATTTCGCCGGAAGCCATTTTCGGCAGGTAGTGCAGCTTCTGCTCCTCGCTGCCGAAGGCATAGATGGGGTACATGACGAGCGCACCTTGAACGGAAGCGAACGATCGGACCCCTGAATCCCCTCGCTCCAGTTCCTGCATGATGAGGCCGTAGGCGACGTTATTGAGGCCGGCGCAGCCGTACTGTTCCGGCAGATTCGCGCCGAACATGCCGAGCTCCGCCATCTTCGGCACAAGCTCTTTGGGAAACCGGCCCTCGACATAGCAATCGCCGATGACCGGTAGCACCTGTTCGTCCACGAACTGCCGAACGCTGTCGCGAACCGCACGCTCCTCTTCGGAGAGCACGGAATCGATGTTGTAGAAGTCTAAGGGCATCGGGAGTCGGGAGTCGGGAGTCGGGAGTCGGGAGTCGGGAGTCGGGAGTCGGGAGTCGAGAAGGGCTAGCGATTGAAGGTCTTCGAGGGACCGGGAACGAAGACACAATCCTTTGGAGACCATATGGACGTTTCCACGTGAATGGAGTCCGGCCCGATGGTAATGGTGTTCAGGCTCGAGGGACGGCCGCCTCGGGAGCGATTGGAGACGGTTCCCGCAGTCGAGATGACCGTGCCTTTCTTCGTATGTTCAACGTAATGGATCGCTTCCTGGTGGTCGTGGCCACAGAGAACGAGATCCACGCCCATCTCGGCAAAAGCTCCCAGAATCTTCTTGCTGTTCACCAGCCCATGCCGTCGCGACAGTTCACCTTTTACGGGATTGTGGTGCATGACGACAACGCGCGCGTCGCCTTCCGGCACCTGCTCGAGCGTCCGGCGGGCCCATTCGAGCTGGCCGTTCCGCAGATCACCCACGATGCTGATGTCCCGAGGATTCCACGTGAGGGTGTTTGATCGGACGCCGTGCGCGGTGTTCAGGCCCACGAAAGTGACGCCCGGGACTCTGAGCACCGGTTCCAGATCTTTGGAGATGTAAGCCTGGTAATTCTTATAGAGGTTGCTCTCGCCACCTATGCCAAGCGGCGCATACCACCATTTCACATCATGGTTACCGGGAACGATAATGGTCTTGCTCACGCGCTGGGCGTCGCGGAGGAAAACGCGCGCACGCTGGAACTCTCCCGAGCGCGCCCGCTGGCTTACGTCGCCCGAAACGGCCACCACAGTGTAGCTCTTAGCCTGAATGAGCGCTTCTATAGCCTCGATCTGCTCGGGCACGTAGGGCTTTCCGAAGTGCAGATCTGAGACGTGCAGAACAGTCGTCAGCTGAGCGCCGGTCACGAAAGGCTGGCGATAACTGCGTCAGCGAATTGTTCTGTACCGGCAGAGCCACCGAGATCTCTGGTCAGCACTTTTGCGTCGGCAATGGTCGCCTCCAGCGCTTCGCGGACGCGCGAAGCGACGGCGGGGTTGCCGATGTGGTCAAGCATCATGCAGGCGGCCAGGAGAAGCGCAGACGGATTGGCTACTCCTTTTCCGGCAATGTCCGGCGCGGTACCGTGAACTGCCTCGAAAATTGCCGCCTCCGTGCCAATGTTCGCGCCTGGCGCCAGTCCGAGCCCGCCGACCAGCCCGGACATTTCGTCCGATAGGATGTCTCCGAAGAGGTTTGTCGTGACAATGACGTCGAACTCCTCCGGTCGCAGCACGAGATGCATGGCCATCGCGTCGATTATCCGATCCTCGAACTCTATTCGCCCATCGTATTCCTTGGCGATCTGGCGTCCGACGTCCAGGAACAGACCCTGCGAGTACTTGAGGATGTTCGCCTTGTGCACCAGCGTGACCTTCTTGCGCCGGCAGCGCAGCGCGTACTCAAAAGCGTAGCGGACGATGCGCTCTGAGCCGAAGCGGGTGATGATAGCCAACGACTCGGCGGCGGCACGCGGATCGTTGCCGATCTTTACATAGTGCTCGATTCCTATGTAGAGTCCCTCGGTGTTTTCGCGCACGAGCACGAGATCGATGTTGTCGTACTTCCGGCGGCCGCGCTGGAGGCTCTTCGTCGGCCGGACATTGGCGTAGAGGTCGAACTTCTGTCTCAGCGCGACGTTTATCGATCGGTAACCTTCTCCCACGGGAGTCTCGAGCGGCCCTTTGAGCGCGACTCTGGTCCGAGCGATCGACTCCAGTGTGGCGTCCGGTATCGGGTCTCCCACCGCTTTCACGGCGGCCAACCCAGCAAGTTGATTGTCCCATTCCAGATCGGCGCCGGCGGATTTCAGAATACGAAGTACCGCAGAGGCTATGTCGGGGCCGATACCATCGCCGGGAATCAGTGTGACGAGCGTAGGCATCTTCAGCGGCTTCCGACGAGATCGGCCAAGCGCTCCGCGATACTGGCCGCGAGCGCGGGCGAGAAAGTTGACATCGTGTCACTCACCACCTCGCCCATCCAGATCGGCTTGGCCAGTCTGGCATCCACGAGCACGAGGTGCAGGACCGCGCGACCGGCGCTGCCAGCCCCTGCACGCTCGAAACGTATTTCGACCGGGATAAGACCGTACCGGGCATCGTGGAGCGCAACGAGTGACCGGAGCTGCGCTGCCAGTGGATCGGGAAGCAACTCTGGCAACCGGCGCAGGGGCGGCCGGAGGGATTGTGCTGCGAGAGTGTAGGGATCGGGCGCGTAATTAACGTTGCGCTTGACGCTGCGCGCCAGCTCGTCGGCGAACACCCACAGCTCCTTTACCCCGCGCTCGCCAACAGCGAACGCAATCTCGGTGTCCACTGTCTGCAGGTACGCTCGGGACTCAGGAATCTGTCCAGCCCAGCCGAGGCTGTCAGCCGGTCGCACGTAGCGCACCGGCAGCACGATCAATGGCCGTGCGGCATATGCTGAGAGCGGCTGCGACGGGAGCGGCTCAAGCGAGCGCTCGGCCTCCTGGCGTCCCGAACACGCGGCGAACACAGCCGCAACAGTCGCGCAGGCGAAAAGACGAAGCGAATATCGGCGTCTCATATATTCTGACAGACTTTCCTGAGAGGTGTCGAAGGAAGTCACCAAGATAGCGTTCTTCCGACCGCGACGCATCTTTGCCTGGTTCCAGATTGACCGGCCGCAACACGCCGGGCAACTTTTCGCGCAAACGCCCGCCCCCACCCGCAACCCAACCCCCGACTGGAGCACGCTGGATGCCAAGGATCGTGTCCGTTCTTCTCTGGACCGGAATCGCAGTTCTGGGTGCGGGCTCCTTCGCCTTGCTGGCACTGTCGCGAGGTGAGACCGTCAACGCTGCCTGGCTGCTGACGGCGGCTATCTGCACATACGCAGTCGCGTACCGGTTCTACAGCAAATTCATCGCGGCGAAAATCTTCGCGCTTAACGCCGAGCGAACGACGCCTGCCGTTCGTCTGAACGACGGCTGCGATTACGTGCCGACGAATCGATGGATCGTTTTCGGTCACCATTTCGCGGCTATTGCCGGGCCAGGGCCGCTGGTCGGTCCAACACTCGCGGCTCAGTTCGGTTTTCTTCCAGGTGCGCTGTGGATAATTGTGGGCGTCGCGCTAGGTGGCGCCGTGCAGGACTTCATAATTCTGGCCGCTTCAACGAGGCGAAATGGAAAATCCCTCGGCCAGATGGCGAAAGACGAGATCGGCCCGGTTGCTGGGTTTACGGCGCTCGTAGCGGTTCTCGGCATCATGGTGGTTCTGATTTCTGTGCTCGCCCTCGTGGTCGTGAATGCTCTCAAGGCAAGTCCGTGGGGGACGGTGACGCTTGGACTGACGATTCCGATAGCCATGCTAATGGGCCTCTACCTGCGGTATTTGCGACCGGGTCGGGTGCTGGAGGCGACCGCAATCGGGATCGTGCTGCTGCTGCTCGCGCTCTTCGCCGGCCAGTGGGTGGCAGAGAATCCCTCGCTCGCACCGTTTTTCACGCTGAGCGGAGTCACGCTGGCCATCCTCATCATGGTCTATGGTTTCGCCGCATCGGTGCTTCCGGTGTGGCTCCTGCTGGCACCGCGCGACTACCTGTCGGCGTTCGTGAAGATCGGTGTGGTGTTCGCGCTCGCGGCGGGAATCTTAATCGTTCTTCCCCCGCTGCAGATGCCGGCCCTGACCCAGTTCACGGACGGCACCGGACCGATCTTCGCCGGCAAGGTGTTCCCGTTCGCTTTCATCACCATCGCCTGCGGCTCGATCTCCGGGTTTCACGCGCTGGTTGCTTCCGGTACGACGCCGAAGCTTCTCGAGCGGGAGACCGACGCGCGGATGATCGGCTATGGCAGCATGCTGATGGAGTCCCTGGTTGCTGTGATGGCGCTGATTGCCGCTTGTGTTTTAACGCCCGGCGTGTACTTCGCGATCAACGCTCCGGCTGCGCTGCTCGGGACGTCACCGGAGAGCGCGGCGGCAGCGGTAGCTGGCTGGGGATTCTCGCTCGCCCCGGATGAGATGCGCCGTCTGGCCACCCAGGTGGGCGAATCCTCGCTACTATCGCGCACGGGCGGCGCTCCAAGCCTCGCGGTGGGGATGGCGGTGCTGTTCTCGCAGGTGTTGGGCGGCACCGCGGCGATGGCTCTCTGGTACCACTTCGCCATCATGTTCGAGGCGCTCTTCATCCTCACCACGCTGGACGCGGGCACACGTGTGGGGCGCTTCATGCTTCAGGATCTGGGGCGCCACGTGTGGGAGCCATTCGGACGGCCTTCCTGGTATCCTGCGATTGTGATGTCCAGCGCGCTCTTCGTCGCGATGTGGGGTCACTTCCTGTATCAGGGCGTCACCGACCCCCTCGGTGGCATCAACTCCCTCTGGCCCCTGTTCGGGATCTCGAATCAGCTTCTCGCGACGGTCGCACTCTGTGTCGGAACGACCATCATAATCAAGATGGGAAAAGCACGATACGCCTGGGTCACCATTTTGCCACTCGCCTGGCTGGCAACGGTGACGCTCACGGCGGGATGGCAGAAGGTCTTTTCACCGGACCCGAAGCTTGGATTTCTGGCCCACTCACAGCTTCTGGCCGACGCCGTGGCGTCCGGATCACTGCCTCCCGGCGTGAGGACTGCCTCCGATGCAACGAGGATGATATTCAACGACCGCCTGGACGCAGCCGTGGCCGCGTTCTTCATGGTCGCGGTGCTGGTCATTCTTACCAGCTCGGCGCGTGAATGGCTATTGGTAGTCCGTGGCCGGAAACCCGCCGTGAGCACCGAGGTACCGTTCCAGGGACGTGCGATTCTTACAGGCTTCCTCCTCGCCCTTCTCCTTCCATTTGCGCGAACTCAGGCTCAGGTAAAGAGCTTCGAGTTCACCATTCCAAGCATCATGCGTGGTCCGGAGATCGTGGGTCGTGAACCGACACGCGTGCAGTGGACCGCCGATGGCCGGTGGATCTACTTCCAGTGGTTGCAGCCTGGAACAGACTGGCGCGAGCCGTTGAAGCCGTATCGGGTGCGGGCAGTTGCCGGAGCGAAACCCGAACGTGTGACCGACACCCACATGGATACGGTGGGTCCGCTCCTGGCCAACGGGAGATATTCGATCGACCGCCGCTTCCGAGCGGTTTCCTACAACGGTGATCTGTATCTGGTGGACATGCGGGCCAGCACCGCGCGACGACTCACTGAAACGATCGACGAAGAAACTGATCCGCAGTTCGCAAGCGATACACGGCAGATTTTCTTCGTCCGCAGCAACAATGTTTTCTTGCTGGACATCTCGAGCGGCTTTACCCGCCAGCTAACCGACCTGCGAACGGGACCGGCACCCAGAGATAGTGCCAAGGCAGAAGGTCAGAGAGCAGCACTCGAAACACAGCAGCGGACACTTCTGGAGGCAATACGGGATCGTGAGCGCTCGGACAGCGTTGCGAAAGCAGAACGTGCAGCGCGTGACTCGCTGCGAATCCGACCGCTGTATCTTGGCAAGGACGAGCGTGTGTCCGAGCTGGCCGTGTCTCCTAACGGGCACGCCCTGTTGATCGTGACGCAGGTGTCTGCTCCGAAGGCACTCTCCACGCGAGTGCCCAACTATGTGACGCTGAGTGGGTACACCGAGGACCTGACGGTGCGAACCAAGGTCGGTGACGATCAAGGCGGTAGCCGCGTGGCGTTCATGATTCTCCCAAGAGGCGAGATCAAGTGGCTGAACGTGGTTCCGGGCGACACTTCGAAGCCGCCGTCCAACGCGCGCTCCCTGGGATGGAATCGCCAGGGCACGAGCGCTCTCGTCTTCGCCGTGGCTCGCGATTTCAAGACGCGCTACATCCAGCGAGTGGATGCCGACTCCGGTTCAGTCATCGTGGTGGACTCGCTTCGTGACAGTGCGTGGGTAAACGGCCCGTGCTTCGTCTGTGGAGGATGGTACGAATCAGGCTCCCGAATCTGGTTCGTTTCCGAAGCTGATGGCTTTGCTCACATCTACAGTACGAACGCAAGGGGCGGTGACCGTCGACAGCTGACGAGTGGCCGATGGGAAGTACTGGGCGCGGAGCTCGCGCCTGATCAAAGGTCGTTCTACCTGCACACCAACGAGGGGTCGCCATTCGAGCAGCATTTCTACTCGATGCCTGTCGCCGGCGGCGCTCGGCAACGGGTGACCTCCGCGCCGGGCGGGCACGCCGTGGTGATTTCGCCGGATGGCCACCTGCTCGCGGACGTGCACTCGTTCGCCAACAAGCCTCCAGAGCTCTATCTGACGCGCAACGCGCCGGGCGCGGAGATGGCGCGTTTGACCATATCGCCCACCGCCGAGTGGATGAGCTTTCCCTGGATCGTGCCTGAAATCGTGATGATTCCGGCGTCAGATGGCGTTCAGGTTCCCGCGCGCATCTACCGGCCCAAGGATATGGGCGCGCAGCCCAACGGTGCCGGAGTGATCTTCGTGCACGGCGCGGGTTATCTGCACAACGTGCACAACTACTGGTCCTCATACTATCGCGAGTACATGTTCAACCAGTTCCTCGCGTCCAAGGGCTACGTGGTGCTGGACATCGACTACCGGGGCTCCGCGGGGTACGGCCGAGACTGGCGCACGGCGATCTACCGGCACATGGGTGGACGCGACCTGCAGGACCACGTGGATGGCTCGCGTTTTCTGCAGAGAGAGCACGGAATCTCACCCGAGCGCATCGGCATTTACGGTGGGAGCTACGGCGGATTCATCACTCTGATGGCGCTCTTCACCGAGCCCAAGTGGTTTGGAGCAGGAGCGGCGCTTAGATCGGTGACGGACTGGGCACACTACAATCACCCATACACGGCCCGAATTCTCAACACTCCCGAGGCCGACTCGCTCGCCTATCGGCGGTCGTCGCCGATGTTCTTCGCCGAGGGGCTCGAGGATCCTCTGTTGATCGCTCACGGGATGGTGGATGTCAACGTGCACTTCCAGGATGTCGTCCGTCTGTCGCAGCGGTTGATAGAGTTGGGCAAGAAGGACTGGGAAATGGCCGTGTATCCGGTCGAGGATCACGGGTTTGTGCGACCTTCATCGTGGACGGATGAGTACCGGCGAATTTTCGAGTTGTTCGAGAAGAACCTTCGGGCCACACAGTTGGTTGGAGCCCAGGAGGGAGGTCGAGAATGATGCTGACCGGCGTTATCCCGCGAGTTCTGCGCACAACCGCTCGGGTGGTCCGGGCGATAGTCGGTGCACCGGACTATGAGACCTACCTCTGGCACATGCATTCACGGCATCCGGATATACAGCCGCTCAGCGCATTTGATTTTGCCAGGGAGCGGCTCGAGCGACGATACAACTCGGCAGGGTCGAGATGCTGTTGAATGACGAGGCTGTGACGCGCTGACTTAAGATCACTGCGCAGGGAGTACCTGCTTCGCACTGCGCAGTGACTGCGTACTGCGAACGAGAGCACACACCGCTTCGCAGCGAGCACTGGCGCCAGGTATGCACCGATCGTTTGACGAATGGGAGGCTGGTGCCGACGAGGGGTTTCGTCGCGACCGCATGTGGCGGATGCGGGCATACCGGCTGTCGCTGTACCTGGCCGAGGTGGGCTCGATGGATGCGCGGGAGATGACAGCCGAGCAACTGACGCGGGACATCGCGAGTCAACTCTTTCGCGCGCTCGGCTCGATTCGGGCGAATCTGGGCGAGGGATACAGCCGGAGTGCGGGCCGCGACAGGGCGCGTTTTTTCGAGTACGCTCTCGGCTCCGCCCGCGAATCGCGCGAATGGTATGCCCACGCGGGCCTGGTGCTCGGCGCTGACCGCGTGAGAGAGAGAATAGAGTTGCTCGAGGAAATTGTCCGACTGCTCCTCGCCATCATTCCGCGCGAACGCGGCCGCACCATTCGACCAGCCGCGATGCCTTAGCGAGCGCGGATCTCACCATTCACGACCAGGTACTCGCCGCTCAGCCGTGTGTGCTGGTGCGCAGGACGCAGTCCCTGCGAAGTGCGAAGGAGGTACGCAGTACTCAGTCATTTAACTGAGGCCGGCCTCACCGAAGACGGCGCCACAGCCATCATCCCCAACGCAGCGATCAGCGCCAGCCCAGCCCCGACGCTGAAAGCCGCGGCGTACCCAACCCGGTCCCAGATGAGACCGAACATGAGTGACGCCGGCAAAGCACCGAGTCCAATGGCGAGGTTGTACCAGCCAAACGCCGTGCCCCGCCGTTCTGGCGGAACGACATCCGCTACGAGCGCTTTCTCCACGCCTTCAGTTAGCCCGAAGTAGATGCCGTACGCACCGAAAAGGACCCACGCATGCCACTCGTCTGTTGCCCTCGCGAAACCGAAATAGACTCCGGCGTAGAGCATCCACCCGATCACGATCGGCAGTTTGCGTCCCACTCGGTCCGAGAGCATTCCGCCGGGCGTACTCGAGAGCGATTTCACTGCGTGAAGCGTTGCCCACAGAACCGGTATCAGGGCGATTGGGACGCCGAGCTGCGACGCGCGGAGAAGTAGAAACGCATCCGTGGAATTGCCGAGCGTGAATATCAGCACGATGGCGAGGAAAGCCCAGAACCTTCTGCCGAGCGGCTGGGACAGATCGATACCCTTCCCTGTCTCATTCGCGGGGCGCGGTATATCACGTACCCAGAATACAACTACCACCACCGCCAGAAGGCCGGGAATCGCCGCCAGCAGGAACAGGTTTCGGAGCGAGATACCGGTCATCCCCAGAAGAGCGAAAGCTATGAGAGGGCCCAGAACGGCCCCCGCGTGGTCTGCCGCCCGCTGAAAGCCGAAAGCCCGACCCCGAAGGGAAGGATCCACGGAGTCAGCGATCAACGCGTCACGGGGTGACGTGCGAATGCCCTTCCCTGCTCTATCGGCGAGGCGCACCGCCAGCACCTGCCCCGCAGACTGCGCGAGGGCAACAAGCGGTCGCACAAGCGTCGATAGTGCATATCCTGCGACTACGAGGCGTTTTCTCCTGCGGGACCTGTCCGACAGCCAGCCGCTGCCAAGCTTGAGGAGCGCCGCGGTCGACTCTGCCGCTCCCTCGATGGCGCCGATAGTACTGGCGCTCGCGGCTAGAACCGTTGTGAGAAAGAGCGGGAGTAGCGGATATATGATCTCGCTCGAAACGTCCGTGAAGAAACTTACGAGACCGAGCGCGACGACGTTCCGGCTCAAGAAGCCGCGGCTTCCCGTCCTCCTCAGAGACCCATCCCCCAGCGCGCCAGCGCTACGGGAAGAACGCCATAGGAAAGTAGCTCGTCGTGAAAGGCAGCCAGGGAGAACGCGTCGCCTCGCGCGCGGCGCGCGTCATCACGCAACCGCAGAAGGTCGCGGCGCCCCACAGCGTAGCACAGCTGATAGGTCGGCATGGAGCAATACCGCCGGACCTCGGCGTCGGCACTCGCCGGGTCAAACCCAAGGTCCTGCTGCAGCACCTGAGACGCAGCCTCCGGAGTCATTCCACGCGTCTGGAGGGAAACATCCAACTCGATGCGCAACGCGCGCCACAGCAGGTGGTGCGCCTGAAACAACCGCTCCGCGGGCGTCGTGAAAAACCCTTGCTCTGCCATAAGTGACTCGCAATACAGCGCCCACCCTTCAACCATCGCTGGAGTTGCAAGAACGCGGCGTACTGGGCGCTCGCGTCGATTGGCGCTGACGAGGTGCTGGTGGTGTCCCGGCACGCCCTCGTGCAGAGCAGTGCTGGGCAATTCGCTCCTGCACTGGCCACGCCAAGGCTTGCCGTGATCCGGGAGTGTGACGAAGAACAAGCCTCGCTGGTCTTCGCTGAAAGCCGGCGGCGGCTGATAGGCCGCGAACGGCACCAGAGAATCGAGAAAGCCTGGAGTGGGCACAACGTCGAGCGGGCTGGTCACCACGGTCATGAGGCCGCGCTCGGCTGTGAAGGAACGCGCATTTCGCATCGCCTGCGCAAACTCCTCGATGGCTGATTCGCGCGTCGGGACGTCGGCCCGAAGCTCCCGTACGACGTTTCGCCAGTCCGAACCCGGCTTGATCTCCGCGCTCAGGCGCTCCAGCTCAGCTTCGGCCTCAGCACGTAAACGCTGGCCGTAACGGAGGAGCTCGTCGGCGTTGTCCTGGATCATGTGCGCAGTGTGCAACTTCTTGTCGAACAGGTCGCGACCTATCGCGAAGTCGTCGTCAGCTCTCTCAGCTATCTCTGCCAGCTCGGCACCGAACTCGAGCATGGACTTCGCGGCGTCGTCGTGTGCCGTGCGCACGTCGTCTGGCGAGACGGCAGCGCTTCCCATGACCTCGTCTCCGACTGCTTCCGAAAGGAGCGCTAGTCCCCCCTTCACCATGCCTCTGGCTGACTCGACGAAGATTCGGCCTGGTCTGGTGAGCGACGTGCGAGCCCGATCCAGGAACGCCGGTATCTCGCGTAAGCGCTCCAGAACGGCACGCGCTCGATGATCAGGTCCCGCTCCGTTCCGCACCAGCAGCACAAAGATGCCATTCAGGGCGTGTGTCAGATGGTATGCAGGATCGCGTGCGAACGGCTTTTCACGCTCCAGAACGAGAAGGTCGTGTCTCACAGCATGCAGCGCAGCAGTGCGGTCGATCTCATCGTCCAGTGAGTCAGCCTCCTCTTCCTCGAGGCTGAGGGCATAGGCGCGCAGGGCGGCGATGTATTCTCGAACGGAAAGCGCGTCGAAGTTCGCAAGCTTGCCGTCGAACGTGTGAATACCGGCCGCAGATGCTTCGACAGGGTCGATTCGCCAGCGCAGATCCAGATAGCCGTCGAGAACAGCCGCGAGCCGCGCGCTCACGCAGGTTGCTGCTCTCGATAGCCGGCGACCATGGCGTGAAGCTCGTCGTCCTTCATCACCCTGCTGACGCGCTTGGCGGCGTCGAAGAGAACCTGGCAGAGTCCCTGGTCATCGGGATCGTAGCCGTGTTCCTCCAGCCAGCACCGAACGTTCGAAAGACCCGACACATGAGACACCTCTATTCGCTGGGAGAGACCGAAGTCGCCCGCAGGGACACCGGAGTAGATTCTGTCGGCGAGCCAGGCATGTCCCTTCTTGCGCGCCTTGATTATCGCCGCGGCATGCACTCCGGTACCCGTGCGGAAGGCATCCTCGCCAAGAACGGGATAGCTGGCCGGAATAGGCACACCGCACGCGCGCGACGCCAAATGCGAGTAATCGGGAAGCCGGCTGAGGTCGTGCTTGTGGGCGCCGAGCAGCTTGAGGTTTATCAGAAGGAGGTCCATCTCGGCGTTTCCGACGCGTTCCCCCATACCCAACGCCGTGGCGTGAACGCGGTCGGTGCCGGCCTCGATGGCCGCCAGGCAGTTAGCGAGACCCAGCCCGCGATCACGATGGCCGTGCCAGTCGAGCTTCACGTCCTCGCCGCTTGGACCGATGATCTCCTCACGAACGAACCGTACCAGAGCCCGCACACCCGGGGGAGTCGCGTGGCCAACCGTGTCCGCCAAACACAGTCGCCGGGCGCCCCATCTTATCGCGTTGCCGTAGAGGGCTCGGAGCGTTTCCGGTGCTGCGCGTGTCGTATCCTCGGTCACGAACATAACCAGCAGTCCTTCGCGAACCGCGAAAGTCACCGCCTCTTCACTCACTCGGAGCATCTTGTCGAGTGTCCAATCCTCGGCATACTGGCGGATGGGGGATGAGCCAATGAAGGTACCGGCTTCGATCGGGATACCAGCATCCTGTGATATGCGCACGACGGGCTCCACGTCGGATATGGTCGTTCTCGCGGCGCAATTCGCGTCAAGTTCGAGATGGCACGACGCAATCTCCCTTGCCAGTGCAAGCGTATCGCTCCGCGCGCGAGGTCCGGCGCCGGGGAGCCCAATGTCAGCGGATGCGATGCCCAACTCCACCATCAGGTGAAGAAGCGCACGCTTGTCGCCGATTTCCGGGTCCTGCACAGAGGGGCACTGCAGACCGTCCCGCAGCGTTTCGTCGTTCAGCTCCACGGAGCAGCTGGCCCAATCGAACTCGGGCGACGCCGTGTTCCAATCGTGAATCAGGTCGCGCTCAGCGGGCATGGAGGGGAGACTCAGTGGGCGAGTTGGAAGGTGACGCTGAACCCCATGGTGTTCGCAATCTACAGTGAAGCGATTGTGGCCGACAACCCAGCCTGATCTTGCGAATCTCTGTTGATCCTATCTATTGATTCTCATGCTTTCTGATGCCTCGTTTCAGGCCCTCTGGAACAACCAATCGCTCATCAGCGGGCGCGAACGTCTGGCCGCGCTGGATGACGACATACTGGCGTCGCAGATAACTATCTCAGAGATTCCCGCACCCACGGGCGAAGAGTCTCGCCGAGCCGAGTGGATCAGCCGGCGTTTCCGCAGCGCTGGACTTGCTGATGTTCGCGTCGACCGCACAGGTAATGTCATCGGCCGGCGACGCGGTGCGACCGAGGCACCTCCCGTCCTGATCTGTGCCCACCTCGATACCGTGTTCCCGCGCGGGACCGGTGTCTCAGTCCGGCGCACCGGCTCTCGCCTCACCGGCCCAGGGATCGGTGACAACGGCCGGGGGCTCGCAGTGATGCTGGCACTAGCCGAGGTGATAGATGGAGTACGGTTGCGGACCGATCTGCCCATCGACTTCGTCGCGACCACCGGCGAAGAAGGCGCGGGTGACCTGCGTGGTGCGAAAAACGTCTTCGCCGATTACTCGCGCATGTGCGGTATCAGTGCCGCGATCGCACTCGACGGCGCCGGCGACGAGCGCATCGTTTGTCGCGCTCTCGGTTCCCGGCGGTATAGGATATCCTATCACGGGGCAGGAGGTCATAGCTGGACAGCTTATGGCGCCCCGAACGCCGTTCATGCCGTGGCTGTCGCCGCGGCTAAGCTAGCTCGGCTGCCTCTACCGTCGACCCCCCGGACCTCGCTTTCCGTGGGCCGAATTGGCGGCGGCATATCCATCAACGCGATCCCCGACGAGAGCTGGCTCGAGGTCGATCTGCGAAGCACATCAGCACGGACCATCCATGAGATAGATAGCCAGGTGCGCTCAGTCGCGCGCGCCGCAGAGGCTGAAGAAAACGGGAGGCGCGCGCATGGTACTCCGCCGCTGACCTCGAACTTTGCGGTGATCGGAGATCGGCCAAACGGCGAGACTCCCGCGGATCACCCGTTGGTTATCGCCGCAATCCAGGCTACGCGGATGATCGGCCGCGAGCCTGATCTCGCGACGGCATCGACCGACGCCAACGTTCCCATCAGCCGCGGGATTCCAGCCATCGCGATCGGCGCCGGCGGGCACGGAGGTGACGCGCACACGGTGAGCGAGTGGTTCGACAACAGCGATGGTAGGCGAGGCATTGAGCGAGCACTGGGGATTGTGATCGCGGCGGCGGGAGGAGCTAGGGATTAGGGATTAGGGATTAGGACCTGCGGCTGTTCTCCAATCCCCAATCCCCAATCCCTAGCACTTCAGAGTGTTCTCCGATCGTGAGCTCTCCGCGTACGCCCTCGACAATCGCCTCGTCGCCGATGATCGAGTTCGTCAAGACAGACCTGACGATCCTCGCCTTCGCACCAACCACGGAGTCCCGCAGCTCGGAATGCTCCACGATGGTCCCCGCGCCCAACGATACATTCGGCCCGATTCGTGAGTCCTTGAGCACCACGCCCTTCTCTATGTACACAGGTTGCGTGATGACGCAGCTGTCTGTGGACACCAGGCACTGCGCGCGGCCTTTCTCCAGCATCATGCGGTTGGTATCCAGAAAAGTGTCGAGCTTTCCGGCGTCGTACCAGCCATGCACGTCGATCACGCTGATCTTCGCCCCATGATCGATCATGTACTGGAATGCGTCTGTGAGATAGTACTCGCCCTTGTTGGGCGGTTGTTTCATAACATGATCAATCCCTTGGTAGAGAAGCTTCCAGTTGCGAACATAGTACAGCCCAATATTCGCCCTCTTGGAGATAGGCTCAGACGGCTTTTCAACTATCTGGGTCATGTTGCCGTCTGCGTCGGTAACGACAACGCCGAATCTCTTGTAGTCCTCCACTTCCTTCACCCAGATGATACCGTCCGCGTCTGACTTATTGATGACGGACAGGTCGGTATCGAAAATTGTGTCCACGAAGATGATGAGCACTGGCTGATCGACGTACGGCCGCGCGAGCTCCACCGCGGTGGCGGTGCCGTTCTGCACCACCTGCTCCACGAACACCGAGGGGAAATCGTAAGCGCTCTTCACGTACTTCTCGACCTTCTCCTTCAGGTGCCCGGTTATGTAGATGATCTGCTCGACGCTGCCTAGCGCTTTCAGGTCATCGAGGATGTAGGCCATGACCGGCTTGCCCGCCACCTTGAGCATCGGCTTTGGCGTAACGTGAGTATGAGGACGCAGACGCGTGCCCTTGCCAGCGAGAGGGATTATGACCTTCATGGAGCGCTCGTTCCCTGCCTTCCGTAGCGATCCGTCAAGCGAACCACGTCATCCAGATCGGGCGTCGAGGCTTCCAGAATGTCGCAGTCGGTTACCGCTTCCATGGAGTGAACGGTTCCAGGAGTGATATGGAACGACTCGCCTCGCTTGAGCTGCATGTCGCGCATCTTGCCTTCTTCCTGCACCCAGTACCGGAGCTCGCCCGATAGAAGATATACGGTTTCATCCTTCCGGTTGTGATACTGCACGGAGAGGGCGTGCCCTGCTTTGACATGGAGAATCTTCCCGACGTAGTGTTCCGTATGGGCCCAGATTATCTCGTGTCCCCACGGCTTGTTCACAACGACAACGTTCGCCGGACCACTCACACGTCCTCCTTGATTCGTCCCTGGTTCGCTGAGCGCACAAATATCACGTCGCAACCTCCATTCCGGCAGTCCTGCGGGCACGCTTAATGCCTTTACCGCGGCCATGATACTGGCGCCGCGTTACCTGCCACGACTGGCAGCCACGGTGGGTTTGTATTTGCGCTATGTGCGCAAGGATTTTGCCGGCCGCGGTGGGTTGAGCGGATCCCTTCAGAACGAGACCGCGCTTTCGGCCTCGCGCGACGGAACTGCATCGCGCGCGGCTGCGTTCCGGAAGCGGCTTGTAGACCTCGGTCCTGCGTACATCAAGCTTGGACAGGTCCTCTCCACCCGTCCTGACCTCATCCCGGATTCGTACATCGCCGAGCTCGAGCGTCTTCAGGACGACGTCGGTGCCATTCCTTACACCGATGTTGAGCGTACGATCGAGCAGACCTTCAGCGCCCGCATGAGCAAGCTCTTCGCCTCGTTCGACGATACGCCTCTCGGAACGGCCAGCCTTGGCCAGGTTCACGCAGCGGAGTTACGCGATGGCCGCCCCGTTGTAGTCAAGGTGCAGCGGCCGGGCATCCGTGACGCGCTGGCCGATGACCTGGCCTACTTCCGGGAGCTCGCGCGATTCCTCACGAACAGAACGCGTGCAGGCAGCCGGATCGACATGGTCGGCATCGTCCAACATCTGGAGCGCGCTCTCGTCGATGAGCTGGACTACAGGAACGAAGCGCGGAACTCGGCCACGTTCCGTCGTTCCCTGGCGGGGTTTCCCCGCCTGCTGATACCAAAGGTCATAGAGGCCTACACGGCTGAACGCGTGATCACGATCGAGCGCATACATGGGATGAAAATAGACGAAGTACCGTCGATCGCCCGTGGTGAGCATGACTTCCGCTTGCTCGCCGTGGAGTTCTCTCGGGCGTATCTGCAGCAGATTACAATCGACGGGCATTTCCACGCTGATCCACATCCTGGCAACATCTTCATCGTACTTCCGGGCAGAGACAATCCGGACACTCCCGCGGAAGCAGCGGCAAACGACACGCGCGAAGAGCAGAGGCCCGCATCGACGCCGTTGAGCAAGATAGAACAGGAAGCTCAAACGGAGGCGGCGGATCCCGTTGCCGAGGATGAGCCAAAGCTCGCACTGATAGACTTCGGAATGACCGCGTATCTGTCCAGCGGCCTGCGCGAAAACATCGTCCGGCTGTTGCTGGACGTTGCCGACAATCGCGGCGACGGCGCAGCGGAGACCATGATCGAGATGGGCGAGGCTGCCGAAGGATTCGATCGTGGCGGATACGTTCGGGACATTGCCGCTCTCGTGAGCCGGAATTACGACCGCGCCGTCGGCGAGATCAAGGCGGGCACGCTGATCTATGAGATGATCAACATTTCCTACCAGCGCGGGCTCAAGCTGCCCGCGGAGCTGACGCTACTGGCCAAGGCACTGTTCAACCTCGATGCGGTTACCAGGGCGCTCGATCCCGACTACAGCCCGATGAACGCCATTCGCGAATTCGGCAACCGCCTTGCGGCGGATCGCGCCAAGCGAGAGATGTCTCCCATGCGCCTGTATCAAGTTGCGACGCAGACAGCCGACCTGATGGGAAGCTTGCCCAGGAGGCTGGACGCGATCACGGCTCGCCTTGCCGCGAACGAGCTGGGATTGCGTCTGGACGCGCCACAGTTGCCGTCGCTGCTTCAGGGCGTCCAGAAGATCGCCAACCGAATTCTGACAGGGCTCGTGCTTTGCGGGCTGCTGATTGCGAGCGCCATGCTGATGCCTTACCGCCGCCAACTCGGAACGACGGGCTTCGTCATAGCAGCATTGCTGGGGGTCTACATGGTCATTTCGATTCTCGTCAAGGATCGAACTCGCCGGCTCTGATCGAGCTTCCCATCTATCGCGCGGAGAGCTACCAGAAATCGTTGA
>JBHENQ010000158.1:0-6203 GCA_046261975.1 Gemmatimonadaceae bacterium
GTTCAGCGATGACAGTCGGTCAGCTCGCCGATCAGGCGGGGGTCAACATCGAAACGGTCCGCTACTACGAGCGGCGCGGTCTTCTCCCGAAGCCTGCGCGCACGAACAGCGGCTACCGCCAGTACGAGCCGGACGCGGTGAAACAGCTCTGCTTCATCAAGCGCGCAAAGGCCCTCGGCTTCACCCTGCAGGAAATCGAGGAGCTTCTCGCCTTGCGCGTGCGCCACGAAGGTGCATGCCAGGCGGTCGGCCACCGGACGCGCGACAAGATCTCCCTCGTGCGACAGAAGATCCGTGAGCTGAAGGCGATCGAGCGCAGCCTCGCACGGCTCGCCGTGACCTGCGAGGCGCGTGGGCGCACCGAGGACTGTCCCATCCTGCACGCGCTCGAGGGGACGGAGGAAGCCGCGAATGCGTAAGGCACTCCTCGCCGGCACGGGCGGTGTGCTCGCTGCCATCCTCGGATCGCTCTGCTGCGTCGGCCCGCTCGTGTTCGTTGCACTCGGCGTCGGCGCCGGCCTGGCCGGCACGTTCGAGCCGTTGCGACCTGTCTTCGGCGGGTTGATGGTAGTGATGCTCGGGCTGGGTTTCTACACCGTCTACGGCAAGCGTCGAGCGGGCACCGACGAATCGCCGGGCGAAGGCTCGGACGGCGCTGCCTGCGCCGTGCCCCGGGCCGGGATCAGGGACCGGGTAATTCTCTGGTCGGCGGCCGTGCTGGCAATAGTCCTCTGGACCTTTCCAGCGTGGTCACCGCTGTTCATCTGACCCCGCTGTGCTCTCGGCATTCTCTCGACCAGGAGGTACACCATGAAGATCTCTCTTCTCAGTCTGCTTGGGGTTGGCGCGATCGGCGTATTCACGATCTACGACCTGTGCTCGACCCCGGGCGCTGCAGCCAGTGGTGTCCCGCCTTTCGCGACGGAATCGGCGACCGGCGCGGCCGCAGCCGACACCGCAAGCGTGAGACTCGCGATCGATGGCATGACGTGCGGCGGATGCGCGATCGCCGCGCGAAAGATGCTCGCTCGACTCGACGGTGTGGTGAAAGCGGAGGTGAGCTATGAGACGCGGATCGCGACGATCCTCTATGACCCCGCCAGGGTCAAGGTCGAGCAGATGATCGCCGCCGTGAAGAAGCTCGGTTACACGGCGACGATCGCCACCCGCTGATCTCCTGCGAGGCCTGTCATGAAGGTGGAATTGAAGCTCGAGGGAATGACGTGCCTCGACTGCGCACACACGCTCGAACAGGCGCTCGGCGCCGTGCCAGGAGTCGAGAGCGCGGCGGTCAGCTATGGCGCAAAGCGCGCGGCGGTGACCGCGACGGACGACGTCACTGTCGATCGCCTGCTTCGCACGGTCGAGGAAGCCGGTTACCGCGCCGAGGTCGTGGGCGATTCAGGCCCGGGCACCGCCTCTCCCACGTCCCCGGAGCACGGAGCGCCCGTCGGGAAGGCCGCAGCACGCGCGCGCAAGGACGACGGTGATGCGGCCTTCGATCTCGTCGTCATCGGCAGCGGAAGCGCCGGCATGTCCGCGGCCATCCGTGCATCGGAGCTCGGCGCCAGCGTCGCGGTCGTCGAATCCGCGGAGGTCGTGGGCGGCACGTGCGTCAACGTCGGATGCATCCCCTCCAAGCATCTCGTCGAGGCCGCGCACCATTATCACCTGGCGCGCACAGGCTACCCTGGCATGACAGCCTCCGATCCCCATCTCGCGTGGGATGAGGTGCTGCGTCAGAAGCGCGCGGTCGTGGAGGAGCTGAGGAAGGAGAAGTACATCGCCGTGCTCGACGCGTACGAGGGAGTGACCCTCCTGCGCGGGCGAGCGCAGCTCCTCGGCGGTGGCACAATCCGTGTGGGAGAGCACGACATGGCGGCGCGGAAGGTCGTGATCGCGACCGGTACGCGCCCGGCGATGCCGCCGATTCCCGGCTTGCGCGAGAGTGGTGCGCTCGACAGTACGAGCGTCATGGAGCTCGATCGGCTCCCCGAATCGATGATCGTGATCGGCGGTGGCTCCATCGGGCTCGAGCTGGGGCAGGCTTTTCTGCGCTTCGGCGTCCGGGTCATCGTCGTCGAGGCGCTCGACCGGATTGTCCCGAACGAGGATGCTGACCTCTCCGCAGCGCTGACCGAAGCGCTCGAAGCTGAAGGCATGGAGTTTCACACCGGCGCCCGCGTCACCGCCGTGGAGCGATCAGAACAGGGCTACACGGTGAGGATCGAACGCGGATCGCTGCGTGGGGCGCTCGAGGCGGAACAGTTGCTCGTCGCGACCGGGAGGCGCCCGAACAGCGAGGATCTCGGGCTTGACGCCGCCGGCATGCGCATCGACCAGCGAGGCTTCATCACTGTGGACGAGTTCATGCGCACGACGAATCGGGACATCCATGCCGCCGGTGATGTCACGGGCGGGCCAGGCTACGTGTACGTCGCGGCGCTCCAGGGCGGCATCGCCGCGCAGGCCGCACTCGCGGAGCCCGGCGGCAACGAAGCGATCCCGATCGAGCTCACAGCGGTGCCCCGCGTGACGTTCACCGATCCGCAGGTGGCGGCAGTCGGCATGACGGAAGCCGAGGCGCGCGAGGCTGGACTCGACCCCGTGGTGACTTCGCTGCCTGTGCGACACCTGCCGCGCGCCGCGGTGTCATACCGCCGGCACGGCGTGATCAAGCTGGTCGCCGAACGCGGGACGGACCGCCTGCTGGGCGCCCACCTGGTGACGGCGAATGCCGGCGATGTGATCGGTGAAGCGGTGCTCGCGGTTCGCTTCGGGCTGACCACGCGCGACCTCGTCTCGAGCTTGCACCCCTATCTCACCTGGGGCGAGGGACTCAAGCTCGCCGCGCAAACCTTTACGAAGGATATCGCAAAGCTTTCCTGCTGTGCGTGACGGTCCTTCAGGTCTGCCGGCTCGCGAACTGCCGCTACCGCGCGCGATGATCAGGTGAACTTGCCCAATGTGCCGCAGGCCAAGCGCGTCAAACGTGGAACGGCTAGGCTGGCCGATTCAGGTCGGCTCCATGGACATTCGTGGCCCCAATAGCGTGGCCCTGCCAGCCGACTCCACTCCGGCTTTGGCGACACAAGCGCTGAAGGGACCCGCGAGTTCACCCGCGAGTCCCCTCAGCACCGAAAACGCTACATGACCTAAGTTGTTGCCCACACAGTGGCCAGGGACGGAATCGAACCGCCGACACGCGGATTTTCAGTCCGCTGCTCTACCAACTGAGCTACCTGGCCGCCAACTGCTGTAAGCTAACCGGCCCGCCCAGTCCATTTCAACCAGAACTAAAATTAGTAGCTTTGAGTAACTAATCTCTGCCGCCTGACTCTACTTCGCCGCAGAGAGAATCGCCAGCACCTGCGAAAAGTGCCCGCCGCGAGCTTCACCTCGGGAACCAGAAATCACCAACACGCGCTAGTGGCTCGCCCGCTGGCCGGGGAATCCCACTTGAGTGACGACCGCGGCGTTTGAACGTCGTCTTTCTGAGCGCCTGACGGCAGACACTACCACCCGGGCATGAAGCATGCGACTTTAATGGACAGGTTCTGGTCCACTGAATAGTTTCTTATCAACGGATGCGCCAGCGCCCTCGGCGTTGGCAACCGCCGCCGCGAGAACGGCGTGGCGGCCTCGCCCCCCGGCACTTGCCGGGGGGCTCTTTTCTTGTCATCGGATGGGTTCGGGGCAACCGGATGTCTTGCACACTCCGGTCGGCGAGAGCTTGTCAGTCGCTGCGAAGCCGGCGCGACATTTCCTCCAGCAGCCGGCGCTCATCTCTCGTCAGACTGTCTATTCCGTGCTCGGATATCTTGTCGAGCACATCGTTCAGCGCCTCCGACTTCTGCCGTTCAGCCCTTTTCGTCCCGGGCAGCATGGTCACCCTCCCCTTCGAGACTACAGCATTGCTCTTGGCCACTAT
The DNA here is from genome assembly GCA_046261975.1 of Gemmatimonadaceae bacterium. Classification (GTDB taxonomy): domain Bacteria; phylum Gemmatimonadota; class Gemmatimonadetes; order Gemmatimonadales; family Gemmatimonadaceae; genus JBHENQ01. The sequence goes on from JBHENQ010000158.1 coordinate 3,932, forward strand.
GTCGTCGATCTCGTCATCCCCTCCGACACCGCCCACGCCGCGATCTCGCTCGCGTGGGCGGCGCTGCGAACGCGGAATTGCACGCGGCGTTTCGTCGTCGGGGATGTCCGGTATCTGCGACATTCTCTGCCTCAGCCGCTCGATGCTCCCCATTCCCAGGGCCGACCAGCGCAGGTAAATCCAGCCAAAGGCGAACCCGCCCAGATGTGCGAAGTATGCGACGCCGCCGCCGCTGCCGCTCGCGAGCCCGCTCAGCAGATTCACCGCGGCCAGAAGCACGACCAGCCACTTCACCTTCATGGGAATGAAGAAGAAGAGCAGCACTTCATCGTCCGGCCAACGCATCGCGTAGGCCAGCATCACGCCGTATACGGCCGCCGATGCGCCTAACAGGTACCCATCGCGCGTGAGCATCATGTGGAAGAGCCAGCCACCCAGCCCACACCACACATAGAACCGCGCAAAGCTGCCGGGACTCCACTCGCGCTCTATCCTGGGTCCGAACAGCCAGAGCGTGTACATGTTGAACGCCAGGTGCAGTAGACCCGCGTGCACGAACATGTATGTCACAATGGTCCACGGCTGAACCGTCAGGTCACGCAGCTGGAATCCGAGTGCGCGCCAGACGTCCACATCGCTCACGACCGTTAGTTGCAGGAAGAAAATCGCGACGTTGATCGCGATCAATGCCTGCACTGCCGCCGTCATCCGCGGACCTTCCGACTCTTGCGTGATCGAGTAGGACATTGGGCTTAATAACCGCGGGAAAAGTCCCGGTTCCGAGAACGGGTGTGGGGTGTGGGGTGTGGGGTGTGGGGTGCCGGGTGGGCAGTCCCGACACCCTACACCCTACACCCCACACCCGGCCCTTAACTCCCTATCCTGACCACCAACCTCACATCCCCATGTATGGCAGCGGCTTTCTCAAGTAGTGCAGCGTAATGCCTCTCCATCTGGCTCTTGTCCGTGCCATACGGAGGATGGATAACAATCTTCGTGCCCGGGCTTGCACCATGTGCTTGCTCGACGAACCGCAGTAGTTGCCCGTCACTGATGCCATCTCGTGGCGCAAGCACCGCAGCATGCTCGCAACCAATTCTCGCGGCGGCCGCCAACGTCTCCACCGCATGATCGCACGCCGCCGGAGGACAGTTGAAGTCCATCTTCACCTGGACCATCGAAAACACTCCGCCCAGCTGCTCGAGCTGCTCCGGCCGCTGGCCGTCGGTGTCCAGCATCATCGGCAGCGCCGGCTTCCACTCCGAGAACGCGGCTGCGAGAAACTCAGAGCACGAGAGTGGATCGCGACCCGTGAGAGCTACCGAATGGATCCCGCCACGCGTGGTCGCGCGCTCCAGAAACTTGCGCAGCATCTCGGCCGAGTAGAGCGTTGCGGTCTCAGCTTCACCGGCAAATCGAACGAAAAGCTGCCGTCGCCCGGTCCACACTCCCTCGACCTGCAGGCCGGTGTTGATTCCCGCGATCGCCGCTGTCGGTCCTGTCTCACGCATTGTGATTCTCCCCGCGTTTCTTGTCGAGCGCGAGCTCCACGATTCGCTCGCAGAGCGCCGGAAAGCTCATACCGCGCGCGGCCGCAGCTTGCGGCAGCAGACTGAGCTCCGTCATTCCCGGAAGCGTGTTCGCCTCGAGACAATAGAATCGCCCATCCTGCGCCATTCGGAAATCGATCCGGGCATAACCACCCAGCTTGAGCGCTCTGAACGCCGTCAGGGCCTGGCGCTGCACTTCCGTAGTTGCCTTGGTTGTGAGCTCCGCAGGAAATACCTCCACCGCCATTCCCTTGGTGTACTTGCACTCATAATCGTAGATCTCGTGCTTTGGCTTGATCTCGCCCACCGGCAGTGCCTCGTCACCCAGAACGCTGACAGTGAGCTCGCGGCCCTCGATGAATCGTTCGATCATCACTTCATCGTCGTACGCACGAGCTTCCTCTACCGCCGCCTGAAGCTTCGGCGACTCGCGCACCACCGATAGCCCCACCGTCGAGCCCTGCTTGGATGGCTTAACGACAACAGGCATCCCCAATGTCTCCACAACGTCGTCCTCCTCGGCCGGAGCCATGAGCCATTCTGGCGTGTCGACGCCGGCCGCTCGAAAGAGATACTTCGAGAGATCCTTGTCCATCGCCAGCGCACTCGAGAGATGCCCGCTCCCTGTGTATCTGATATGTGCCATGTCGAGCAGCGCCTGCAGCGTACCGTCCTCACCCTGACCTCCGTGCAGCGCGAGAAACACGACCTCTGCGCTCGCC
>JBHENQ010000159.1:0-13179 GCA_046261975.1 Gemmatimonadaceae bacterium
TCGTTCCGGCGCCAGCAGGAGGAAACGGGTGGCACTCGTGGTTCTTCTGAGAGGGGTCAACGTCGGTGGTCACAGGACCTTCCGACCTACCACGCTCGCCGAACAACTGAAGCACCTCGATGCCGTTAACATCGGCGCGGCGGGCACCTTCGTGATCCGGCGGCCAGTCACCCGGGCGCAACTCCGCGCTGAATTGGCACGCAGGCTTCCCTTTGATGCTGAGATCATGATCTGCCAGAGCCGCGAGATTGTCAGACTGATGTCTCAGAATCATTTCGCGGACCAGCCCGTGCGACCCGACATCGTCCGCTTCGTGAGCGTGCTGTCCAAACGCCCACGCTCGGCACCGTCGACGCCCATGAGCTTTCCTTCCAGCGGCAAGTGGCTGCTGAAGATCCTCGCGAGGGACAACCGGTTCGTTTTCGGCGTGTACCGGCGCCACATGAAGGTCATCAGCTACCTCGGCACGTTCGACCGGCTCTTTGGGGTCCCGGTCACCACGCGCAACTGGAATACCATCACCGCGATTGCCAGGGTGCTGGGTCACGGAGGGGCCTGATTGATCGGCGAGCCGTCACCGGGCCGCGTCGAATGTTCGATACGGTCGCAACACGACTCATCGCCCTCTCCGGCAGACCGACGTGCTCACGCATCTTTGGCCACTGCTCCGAGTCCCCCTTGTGCCTGTAAGCTGACAGTGCATTAAGGAATAGTGAATGTTTCATCAGCAATTGAATTCATTCCCAGCACATTTCCTGTGGGGAGCTGCTTCCGCTGCGTACCAGGTGGAAGGAGCGTGGAATGCGAACGGAAAGGGACTCTCCGTTTGGGATGTGTTTACCAAGATTCCTGGAAAGACGTTCAAGGGATCAAACGGTGATGTCGCTGTAGATCACTATCGCCGTTACAAGGAAGACATTGCCTTGATGGCAGAAATGGGATTGAGAGCCTATCGATTCTCTGTGAGCTGGCCTCGTGTTTATCCTCGAGGAAGAGGGGATATCAACGGCGCTGGACTTCAATTCTACGGCAAACTTATCGATGAGCTTCTATCTCATGATATCGAACCAATCCTGACTCTCTACCACTGGGATGCTCCTCAGTCTTTGATGGAAGAGTATGGTGCTTGGGAATCCAGGCGAATCATCGAAGACTTCAACAACTATTGCGTTACGCTATACAAGCAGTTTGGTGATAGGGTGCGATACTGGGTGTCCCTCAACGAACAGAACTACAACTTGCATCATGGTTTCATAACGACCATGCACCCGCCGGGTGTAAAGGACAGAAAACGATTCTATGAAGCGAGCCACATCGCGTTCCTGGCTAATGCCAGAGCGATCGAGTCCTTTCGACAATATGTTCCAAATGGAAAGATCGGGCCGAGCTTCGCCTATTCGCCGGGATATCCTCTGACAAGCAAGCCGAGTGACATTCTGGCGTTCGAAAATGCAGAGGCATTCACAAACGACTGGTGGCTGGATGTGTATTGTTGGGGGACATATCCACAGGTCCCGTTTCGCCATTTATGCGAACAAGGACTCGGTCCAACCATCCAGGAAGGGGACCTGGAGTTGCTCAAGACGGGAATTCCTGATTTTCTAGGCGTGAACTACTATCAAACCATCGCCTATGAAGCCAATCCTCTGGGTGGTGTTTCAGAAGGAACACCGAACACGACTGGCCAGAAAGGAAGCGGCCAGGAAACGGGTATTCCAGGTTTATACAAGACAAGGCGTAATCCACACCTCGAAACCTCGAACTGGGACTGGGCGATAGACCCGGTAGGGTTACGCATCGGACTTCGACGTGTGACCAGCCGTTATCAACTGCCGATACTGATTACTGAAAATGGTCTGGGTGAGTTTGATGTTCTGGAGTCGGATGATACCGTGAACGACGAGTATAGAATTGCGTATCTTCGCTCCCATATTGAGCAGTGCAAGCAAGCTATCAATGATGGCGTTGACCTCGTCGGCTATTGCGTCTGGTCGTTTACCGATGTGTTGAGCTGGCTCAATGGCTACCAAAAGCGTTATGGGTTGGTGTATGTGAATCGTGACGAAGCCGATCAAAGGGATTTGAGGCGAATTCGGAAGCGGAGCTCTTATTGGTATCAAGACATCATCAGCACGAATGGCCGGGATGTCTAAGACGATGGTCATGCGGCACGCCGTGCGTTGGTCCGGCAACGGAGTTCAGCAGGAACCGTGCGATCAGGAACAGTGCACAATTGATCGCTGACATCGAGCAGTACCGCGCCGCGAATGGTCGGTATCAACGTCCCTGTTGTCGGTGCAGAAGGACTACTCGCCGTCGGTCATCGGTATAAACGAGTATCACTACGAGCCGAGGGGGATGCCTATAACCTGTTCTTCGAGCAGTTTACGTTTCGGCTCGGGACCAGGGAGTTCGTCATGTACAACCCGCGTGACCAGCAGGTCATGACGAGCCACAAGATGGATCTTCTGCAGTTAACGCCGGAGGAGCTGGCACTGGACCAGACCCGAGGCCATAACGCCGTTCACGACGCGCCGCATCCGCATTGGAAGTACTTCTGGTTCGATTGACGGTCAGTCGAGCATAGTTGAGCACTATGCGTGACGTGAATATCGGATTTGAGTGAGCAACCGGGCGCAGCAGACGGCGCTCCGCCCGCCCTGAACCGGAGCGTTGGGCGGACCACGAGGCGATCAATGCTCACGAATGATGACTTGGCCTTCTTTGAGCAGGAACTGTCGCTCCATGAGCGAGAGTACCTCGCTGGAACTAATCCGCGCCAACAGTCTGGGTTCGGTCGCGATGACCGAGACTGGGAACGCTTTCGGCGCCCCGTCGTGGCACCAGTCGCGAAGGACGGCACGTTTCTCGATGTCGGATGCGCCAACGGCTTGCTCATGGAAAGCGTCGTCCGGTGGGCAGCTGAGGACGGACACTCCGTTGAGCCCTACGGCATTGATATTTCCGAAAGACTGGCGGATCTGGCGTGGCGGCGCCGGCTCATCGTGTGCTCGTACGGAAGCTCGCGACCGGAGGGCGCCCGCGCGGAACCTCTGGTAGAAGAGATCCGGCGCTGGGGCCTGCAGGTTGCCGGCGTGCATGACGTGGTGAGCCCCGAGTATGGCTTTGTGATAACCCGAGTGATATCTGTGGCCAGGTGACCGGCCGCACAACGCTGCATGCAGCAGACGGGCGAGTTACGGAAACGCGCTTCGCGCGCATGTTGTTGGATTCGGCCGCAGCTGGTGTTATCCGGATGCGTAGCTAGCTGTCTCGCCAGGAACCGAGAGGCACATGAGCACGCCAGCACTCCAGTTGGAAACCTTGTTCATACTTGACGGTGACGGTCGCATCCTGTCGACACGCGAACCCCAGGGAACGCCCGGGCCTCTGTTCTTCCTTGTCCGCAGCGCCACTGAGTGCGCGTGGGCCGTGCGAACCGACGTCGACGCGGAGCTGGCCGAGGAATTACTGAGCCTGGCGCGCAAGGAGCCGCCAGTCCAGGATGTGCGGGTTGCTCGGCTTCACGCTGATCGCTATTGCTCGCTCCTCAGCGGCCGCGTCCAATCAGGGCCGGCGTTCGGATTCCCGCCGTCGCTCATCAATCCACCCAGTGTGGTCGAGATCGAGGATGAGGCGTTGCTCGAAATGCACTTTCGAGGGTGGGTCCCCGGCGAGATTGGTGCGGGAAGGGCGCCGGTCTGGGCCGTCGTTGAGGATGGATATCCGGTCAGTATCTGCTTCTCGGCGCGGCGTTCTGATCTCGCAGCCGAAGCTGGAGTGGAAACCGCTGCTGAGTTCCGTGGCATGGGTTCCGCTTCGCGCGCGACTGCTGCTTGGGCGCGGGCGATTCGAGGATCGGGCCGAACTCCGTTGTACAGCACAGACTGGACCAATGAGGCCTCGCTCGCTCTGGCCCGGAAACTGGCTCTCGAACCTTATGCCTCTGACTGGAGCGTGTCGGATTGAGTTCGGATGATGGGATGCCAAACTGGCGGTGCGAGAAAGTCGCGATCGAGTAGCGATTCGAGCCGACGGAAAGTGTGTCAACCCTCTTGACCGAAGGAGTGTAAAATGGCCAAACAGAATCGCCCCCGCGTGTCGAAGAAGAAAGCCGTCCGAGCCTCACCGGAATCAGGATGTAAGTTCGTCGCCGAGTGGAAATTGTTGAAGAGTCTGGCTGGCATGACACCAGTCTGGATTCCTGACCGGATGTACAAGAAGGTCGCCGCATCGTTCCTGACGAAAACCAAAGGCCAGTACGCGAGGAGTTTGCTCCGCGCGCGCATGGCCCCGATCGGGGTGTGGCACGTCTGTAAAGGCACCTGCGACGGCGGCTGGTGCAAGGAAGTCATCCTGCAGCCCGACGAGCTCTCAGCGCTTAGTATCTGCGAGTGCAGCTATTTCGTTTGAAACGGCTTGGTCGGAGTGTCCGCGGCGCTGCTTCCGTTCACTTCTCGCGCACGGCGCGCCACCACGGCTCCACTGGTCGCGCCGTCGCAGGCTCTATTGATTCTCCCGGCTTCGGCATGATGAGCTGAATGCTCGCCCTCGCAGCAGCGGCAGCCACCACGCGCTCGGCGGGCTCGTCCCACGGATGGAACGCCAGATTGAACGTTCCCCAGTGGATCGGGAGCAGCAGCTTGCCGCGCACCTTCGCGTGCACCTCCACGGCCTGTTCCGGCGTCAGATGAATGTCGGGCCAGGTTTCTCCGTAAGCGCCAATCTTGATGAACGTCAGGTCGAAGGGCCCATGCGCGGTACCGACGGCGGCGAATCCGTCGAACGGGCCGGTGTCGCCGCTGTGAAAGACGCGATGCGTGGGACCGGCCACCGACCACGACGCCCAGAGCATGTGATCGCGGTCGGTGAAGCCGCGTCCGGAAAAGTGGCGCGCCGGAGTCGCGGTCAGGGTGACCGGGCCCACCGTGATGGACTCGGACCAATCGAGCTCCGTGACGCGCTCTGCGGCCACACCCCACCGCTCAAGGTGCGCGCCGACGCCGAGCGGAACGACGAAGCGCGCTCGCGACTGGGCCGTGCTACGCGTCAGCGCGCGCACGACGCCGCGGTCGAGGTGATCGTAGTGATCGTGGGAGGCGACAATCGCGTCGAGCGGCGGAAGATCGTCGAGCGCCAACGGCGGCTCGTGGAACCGCTTGGGGCCTATCAGGGAAGACGGCGAGGCGCGCCGCGCCCACACCGGGTCAAAGAGGATGCGCGCGCCATCGATCTCGACCAGCACTGTCGAGTGGCCCAGCCATGTCGCGCGCAGTCCGGACGCGGGTGGCTGTGCGAAGTCCGCTTGCGTCAGTGGCACAATCGGCAGTGGGCCGGGTGGAACGCGCTGCTCGTGTCCACCTAGCCAGCGGCGGATGGTCTCCCAGGTGCTGCCGCTGGTGGCGAGGCTCGTCGCGTCGGGGTTCCTGAACGCGCCGTCGCGATAGTTGGGAGATTGCCGGATCCGCGCGAGCCGCTCGCCCGTCGGCGCGGCACCGAAGGCGTCGAGCCAAGCGGTGGAGGCGATGAGAACGACGAGGATTACCAGTGCTGCTGCGAGAATTGCGAGGAGCACGCGGCCCAACCTGGATTTCGGGAGGACCGTCATTGATCGAATCTAGACGCCCTTTGAGGCTCTGGCCGTTGGTCGCGAGGTCAGCTTCACGTGCGAGGCGCCTCGGCGAGCACGAACTGCAAGTCCCAGATTCCCAGCGCGCCGCTCTCCAAAACGTGCAACCCCGGATGGCTCACCAAATCAACAAGTTCGCGAGGCTCGATGTGGCCATGCCGATGAAAGTGAGCGAGCGGACCCCTCCCGTTTCGCGACGCTCCTCCGAAGTCGACGGCAAGCAGTCGCCCACCCGGTTTCAGCACGCGTCGCATCTCGCAGACGCCCTGCTGGCGCGTTTTCCGAGGCAGGTGATGAAGCATCACAGTGCTCAGCACGACGTCGAATCGTGCATCCGGAAACGGCAGCGACTCGGCGAGGCCGGTCTCGAAAATGACCTCGGCCCCCGCCTTCTTTGCCTTCTTCCGGGCCCTGGCAATCATCGCCGGCGACGCATCGACACCGTGGACCGAGCCTGCTGGGCCGACGCTCCGTTTGGCTGCAATCGCGAGCGTCCCTGTCCCGCAGCCCACATCCAGTACGGACTCGCCGGATTGGAGGCGTGCCGGGCGGAGCAGACTCTCACGAAGCTTGCGCTCCCTGCCAAGCGTTACCAGCCAGATCAGTAAATCGTAGCGGGCTGCCCAGTGTATCACCAAGCCGGTGGTGCCGCGTGCCGAATTTCGTTTCGTTGTCTTCTTCACCTCGTCCCCTGTCGTTGTCTGACCCTTGGCGCCGTTACGCTCATTCGACATTGACCAAGTGGCCACCTGTTCAGATCAAGTGTAGACTACGGAGCCGGCGCGTGGAAGAAACCAACTGCCAATCCATGCGTTAGCGGACTCCACCTGATTCTCGAGCGAACCACGGCCACTGATGCCCAGCCCTCTTCGCGATCTTTTTGCCGGCAGGATCAGCGGCCGCCGGACGGTCGAGACAATTGCCGCGCGCCGCACCTTCGCCGATGTGATTCTTCCCCCGCGCACCCGCGCGGCGCTAGATGAAGCACTGAGCCTCGTGCACAGCCACGAGTTGATCTTCAACCAGTGGGGACTCGGCGAGAGACATTCGAGCGGGCTTGGCCTCGCGTTCAACTTCGCGGGGCCGCCTGGTACCGGCAAGACTATCTGCGCCGAGGCAATCGCCACCGCGCTGGGAAAGAATCTTCTGTCAGTGCGCTATGCGGAGATGGAATCCATGTGGGCGGGCGAGACGCCGAAGAATGTCGCGGCCGTTTTCAGGATGGCGACGGAACAGGCTGCCGTTCTCTTTTTCGACGAGGCCGACGCAATTGCCTCGCGGCGCACCACGGGGGCAGCGCAGGCATACCAGCGCGAGTCCAACACCGTGGTGAACGTGCTACTCAGGGAGCTCGAGGTGTTCAACGGAGTGGTGATCTTCGCAACGAATCTCGCCGTCAATTTCGACCCTGCATTCGAGCGGCGCATTCGGACCCACGTCCGGTTCGAGATGCCGGGCGTCGAAGAACGGGAACAGATCTGGAAGGTGCAGATCCATCCCTCGAAGACCGCGCTTGCCCCGGACGTGGATTTCCATGCGCTTGCGGAGCGGTATCCCGTGAGCGGAGGCGACATCAAGAACGCTGTTCTCAAGGCAGCGACGATGGCCGCGGGGGAACCCGGCGCAGATGCGGCGAAGAGCATCCGCCAGTCCCAGCTCGAGCGAGCGATGGACGAAGTTGTTTCAGGCAAGAGCGTGATGCAGCAATCGTTGTTCGGTGAAGGCGACCAGACGGGTGATAACCGTCTCGTGAGTGCCGTCGAGGCCGCCGAGCTCAGGTGGAGGAAGACGGCCCAGGCAGCAATTGGAATTGCGGGGGCCGCTGCCGTCCTGGCGTTGCTCGCGCTGACCGTGGCTCTGGTGCGCACCCCCTAGCAGTCCGTCGAGGAGCTGCCTCATCACGCTCCGCCAATGATTGCGAAAGCTGGCTCAGCTCTTTCGCTTCGCGCTCGCCCCCGACCCGGCGTCCGCGACGTCGGCATCGACGGGGTGGTCGTGGCGTGCAACATCCCTGGCCAGCCTGGTCTTTTCGCTGTTCTTCTCCGCGTCGTCGTGCTGCTGGCGGTCTTCGAACAGGCGGTCCTTACCCGCGTCATCGTGCTTGCGGATCTCGGCGGGATCGTGTCCGGCCCCGGACGAATGCTGTGTGTCGCTCGCCTGGCCCGACTCGTTCGCGGGCTCGGCGGATTGGTCGAGCTTCTTGTCGCTGGCGCTGTGCTTGTACCCGCTACGTTCCCTGGCCATTGCTCACTCTCGGTGAATGGACCCAAGAAGAAGGCAACACTCATGCCCGTTCCGCTCGGCTGCGAGGAAGCGCTTTCGGCGAAGGCGGATCTCCGTTAAACCTGACGGCAGGCAGACGACAAACCGTTTCCATTGCGGCGACCGCGCCACCGCGTCTTATTTGGCTCGCGTGGCTGAGTTTAGGTTTGGCGAACCGTCGTCAATCACATTGGAGACAGGGATGGGATGGATCTACTGTACGGCGGTTGCTCTGACGTTGTTCTCGTCGTCGGCGCTCGCGCAGCGGGAAATTGGACGTGTCAGCCAGGCGGCAGCCCTCACGGTCGGCGAAACGTTCACAATCGAGTCGGAGACACTCGGCGAGGTCCGACGCATCAACATCTATTTACCGCCGGCATACGCCCAATCCCCTGACACGCGTCTCCCTGTTCTGTATATACCCGATGGTGGCATGGGCGAAGACTTTCTCCACGTTGCGGGGTTGGTGCAGGTTCTGGCCGGCAATGGGACTATGCAGCCGTTCTTACTGGTAGGCATTGAGAATACGCAGCGTCGTCGCGACCTTACCGGCCCGACCCAGAGTAGTGAGGACAGGAAGATCGCACCGCGGGTCGGAGGTTCGGCGGCTTTTCGGCGATTTATCCGTTCCGAGCTGATGCCGATCGTCAACACCCGGTATCGGACGACTACAGAGACCGCGATCATGGGAGAGTCTCTGGCAGGGCTGTTCGTCGTTGAAACGTTTTTCGTTGAGCCGGACTTGTTCGATACGTATGTCGCCTTTGATCCGAGCCTCTGGTGGAACAACGAGGAATTGGTGAGAAGCGCAGTCCAGCGGTTACCCGCCGGTGGGGCTAGCCAGAGCACTCTCTTCCTGGCCAGCAGCGGTGAGAACGATCTGTCGCGCCTGACGCAGCAGCTCGCCGAAACGCTTCGGAAGACCGCGCCGGCAAATCTGAAATGGTACTATGAACCAATGCCCAACGAGACCCACGCGACCATTTACCACCCTGCTGCGCTGGCAGCGCTTCGTAGACTATTCAAGCCAGAACCGTCCGACCATTAATCAGCCGACCGAATGAGTACGCTGTCAGCCATGTACGCTGCATGGCGCTATGCGTGAGGACATAACGTAGGAGGCAATTATGGAACTGGGAGCTTTCTCTGTTAGCTTGGCGGTAAAAGACATCGAGGCGTCGAAGGGCTTTTACGAAAAACTGGGTTTTACAGTTTTCGCAGGAGATCAATCGCAGAATTGGCTGATTATGAAGAATGGCGACCACGCTATCGGGTTGTTTCAAGGCATGTTCGAAAAAAACATTCTCACCTTCAACCCGGGCTGGAGTAGCGAGGCTCAGCAACTCAGAGAATTCACGGACATTCGAGAGTTGCAGCGCCAGTTCAAAGATCGTGGCGTAACCATGATTTCAGAAGCAGACGAGAGCTCTACCGGCCCGGCCAGCTTTATGATTGTTGATCCAGATGGAAACACGATTCTGCTAGATCAACACGTATAGGCAAGTGGCAGTTATTTCCAATGGCCGACGAAGCCCGTGACTACTTGATCCGTCAGTTTGAAACGGCGTGGAAGCTCACCAACTTCCACCTCGACGGACTGGCTACCAAGGAATGCTTGTGGCGTCCTGCTCGTGTGGGGTTGCACGTGCATCAAATCCCTGGTGGAGGGTGGCGCGCCGATTGGCCGGATCACGAGGGATATGACGTCGGTCCACCGAGTATCGCGTGGCTGACGTGGCACCTCGGCTACTGGTGGTCCATGGTGCTCGACCACTCATTCGGTGACGGGTCTCTCTCACGCGAGAACGTGATGTGGCCTGGGAGTGCCGATCTCGTACGCGAGTGGGTCCGCCGCCTACATGGACAGTGGCGAGCGGTACTCGAGCAAGTCAGTGACGACGACCTGCGATCCGCACAGCGAACACGATGGCCTTTTCAGGACCGTCCATTCGGTGACATCATCGCATGGGTCAATATCGAACTCACGAAGAACGCTGCCGAGATCGGCTACGCACGCTTCCTTTATTCCGTCAGCACCGGCAGCTAGACTCTGCCGCGCGCGCCGGGGAAATGGTCGCCGTCCCAGGTCGTAGGAGCATGGCCGGTTCAGAGCATTTCTCGGGATGTGACGAAGGAGGACAACATGAGAACCAATCAAAGAGCATCGAGAAATATTGATGAATACATTGCGGGCTTCTCGGATGATGTCCAGGAGGTTCTGGAGAAGATAAGGATGACGATTAGAAAAGCGGCGCCTGGCGCTGAAGAAACCATCAGTTATCGAATGCCAACTTTCACTCTGGACGGTCATTATTTGATTTACTTTGCTGCTTACAAAAAGCATATCGGGCTTTATCCTGCACCGATAGGAAATGAGGAATTCGAAGAGGAGCTGTCGATTTATGAAGCAGGAAAGGGCACGGCAAAATTCCCCTTGGACAAGCCGATTCCTTTCGGCCTCATACGCAAGATTGTCAAGTTCAGGCTAAAGGAGACTCTGGGCAGAGCAGCCGCGAGAGCGAAGAAGAAATAGAGAACATCGTCAGCCCGAGACATGGTACTTGCCCCATGTGAACAGGAAGGCGGCCAGCACCAGGTGGAAGACGATCGGGATCGCCCCGCCAAACCAGCGTTCTCCCGGCCTGCGGTACATGCGGACCGCGTATCGCAATGCCATCGTCCCCGCATACACGAAGCTGAAGCCGATCAGGAAGCGGCCGAATGCTGGATGGGCCTCGGCGAGCGGGCCCCAGGCGCGGAAGAGACTGACTTCGATCAACGCCATCAGCGCGAGGAAGGCGATCTGGATCGGCAGCAAGAGTTGGTACGGCATGAGGTGCCATTGATGCATCGGAGGAAGCCAGGCGGGTGCACGAAGCACGACCAGTAGCTGGCCGACGACCCGAAGGAGAAAGAGCACGGAGAAAAGCAGCAGGTACGCGGCGGTTTCCCACGCCCCGAGATCGGAACGACGGACGACGTCCGCCGTAGCTGCTGACGTGAGAGCAAGCGTGGCGACAAGCGCGATCCTTGTCGCCACCGGCGCACTAGCCCTTGGGCGCATTCGCGAGCGGGAACGAGGCTAGCCCAGTGTTCTGAGAAGCTTGTCGAGCGCCTCGTAGCTCTGATTCACCCCGTCCTCCATACCCGACTGCAGCATGCCGTCGCGGTCCTCGGTGGTGTGGAAGAGGGATGTGCTGACGAGTCGCGTGCGACCGTCGCCGAGGTCCTCGAGCGTCGCGGTTTCGACGGCCACATGGCCAGGCATCCCGTCCCACTCGAACGTTTGCTCGATGCGCTCCGGCGGAGTCACCTCGCGAAAACGGCCTTCGAACCCGTGCACGCCTTCGGGGCCGTGCTCGACGAATCGCCAGTGGCCGCCGCGCTCCAGTTCCATCCGCTCGATCACGAGCTTGTTGCCCCGCCCCCACCATTGCGCGACCAGCTTGGGGTCGGTCATCGCTTGCCACACGCGTTCACGTGGTGCGTTGAAGATCCGCTCGATGCGGATCTCGCGATCGGCAGGCGTGGTGATGGTTGCCTTGGCGGCGGGTTTGTGCTCCGTGGTAGTCGTCATTGTTTCTCCCTGGTGCGCTCGAGGAATTCCCCGAGCCGGTTGAGGCGGGCCTCGAGCATCCGCCGGTATGCCGCGATCCACGCGGTCTCGTCATCAAGTCGGCGCGGGCCGAGCCGGCATCGGCGTACCCGTCCGACTTTCTCAGTAGTCACCAGCCCGGCCGCTTCGAGCACTCTGACGTGCTTCTTGATGCCGGTCAGAGTGATATCGAAGGCCTCGGCCAGCTCGCTGATCCCGGCGTCCGAGCGCCCGAGGCGCTCGAGAATTCCTCGCCGCGTGGGGTCGGCCAGTGCGCCGAATGCGATATCGAGTCTTGGGGGATACTGAACCATATGGTTCAGTATACACAGTGCTTTCCATCTTGTCAACAGCCTCTCGGTTCAACTAATTCCGCTCACCCGGAGTCTCCGTGACGCTCTCAGTCAATACCGCGCTACTACTGATCGATGTCCAGCAGGGAATGGACGACCCCCGCTGGGGCGAACGGAACAACCCTGGCGCGGAGCGAAACATTGCTGTGCTGCTGACGGCCTGGCGCCGGACGAACCGTCCAGTCATTCACGTCCAACACATGTCCCAGGAGCCCAACTCGCCGCTCCGGTCAGACCGGCCAGGCAACGCGTTCAAGCCAGAGGCAGTCCCGCAGCCCGGTGAGCCGATCTTCCAGAAGACGGTGAACAGCGCTTTCATCGGCACAGACCTCGAAGCGCACCTCCGCGCTCAGCAGATCGACACCGTCGTCCTCGTGGGGATTACCACCGATCATTGCGTGTCGACAACCACGCGCATGGCGGCGAACCTCGGCTTCACGGCAATCGTGATCTCTGACGGCACGGCCACGTTTGAGCGCACGGGTCCAGACGGCGACCACTATAGTGCCGAGCAGATGCATCGACTCGCGCTGGCGAGTCTCCACGGCGAGTTCGCGACCGTCCGGCGGACCAACGAGGTGATGGAGGAGATTGGTGCACTCGGCAGCGCACACACATGAGACGCTTGATCTCCAGTGGGAGCCCGTACGAGCCGCGTGTGGGGATCTCGCGGGCAGTTCGTGTCGGGCCGATCATCGCGGTGTCAGGAACCGCCCCCCTCGGGCCTGATGGACGTATCGTCGGAAAGGGAGACCCCGCGGCGCAGGCCAGACGCTGCCTCGAGATCATCAAGGAAGCATTGGAGCGAGCTGATGCGTCACTTGACCAGGTCGTTCGGACACGAACCCTGCTCACCAGGATTGAGGATTGGCAGGCTGTGGCTTCGGTGCATGGCGAGTTCTTCGGCTCGATTCGTCCCGCGAATACCATCATGCAAGTGTCGCGGTTCATTGATCCAGACTGGCTTGTCGAGTTCGAGGCCGATGCAGTCGTCGAGTGGGAAACAGAGAGTGAAGTAACGTAGGGATTGGGGGCTATGCGGCCACCGGACCTCGACCCACAGCTTGAGTGTTGAAGCTCGCTGCAATCGATCGTCGTCGCTTCCTGCGGTTGCTGGGTCGGGCGGGCGGAGCCACGATGCTCCTGCCGCTGGCGACCGGTTGCGATGTGCGTGAATACGCACGGCGGCACGGCGCGAAACTGCGGCTCTCGATCGCGACGGGTCCGATGGGCGGTACGTACTACGTGTACGGCGGCGGCGTCGCGAAGATCATCAGCAAGTACGTTCGGAACGTAGAGGCTACGGCCGAAGTGACATCGGCGTCGGTCGATAACCTCAA
>JBHENQ010000160.1:0-37226 GCA_046261975.1 Gemmatimonadaceae bacterium
GTCTCACACGGGTACTCGCCGCAATCTTAGACAGGCTAAGTCCAGCAAGCGTAACGCTTCGCACTGTAGCACGCTTCTAAAACTCGTGCCTTTACTTCATATCTTTCAAGTCCGGCAGGCTTCTAACTTCATCTGGCGCGAGTCTTTGCCCTGATTTTGGCAACCTCAAAGCAGCAGCTCCGGCGCTCGTATTGGTCGCAGCATTTGGCAACCGGCTGACCGACAAACTCGCTCAGCAGACTCTCGAGTGCATTGCAGGCTTCGGGATGCTCGGCCGTGGCAGCTGCTAGTGGGCAGCCGTGCGCGCGAATGAGAAAGTGGCTCTTTTCCTCGTCGACTTCGGTCACGCCTCCCAGATCGTTGAGGAGAACGCTGGCGGCGATCACACGCTGTGCCAGCGTCCCGTGGGGCATCGCGCGACCGGTCATCAGACCGCGGCCCACCTCGCGCAGGATCGCATCAAACTCCTTGCGCGGCATGCGCTCGGCCAGAACGTGAAGGAGTTGCGTAAGGATTGGGACGTACGCCCGCGATAGCAGCAGTTCGGCTGCAGCAGTTACGCCATAGGTCCCGAGCCGGCTTGCTGGTGCCCCTTTGTACGCCTCGCTGCTCGACCACACCGTCCTGCTGCAACGTGGCGAGCTGAGCGCGGACAGCAGCACCGATGCTGTCGCCCCAAGCCATCTGCTCACCAGGTCCTGACAGTTGCATGTACCTGGAATGGTAGCGTTCAAAGTCGGACTGGTCGTCAAGCACGAGCACGCGGTACTGGGAATCGGCGGATTCGAGATACTTCAGCACTCCGAGCGCGATTCCTATCGTATTGATTTCCATCTCGTACGCGGCGGCGCTACGCGGCTCCCTGACATCCGCGAACTCGCGCATCCCATCTCTTAACGTGGCGAGGCCGAAATAGATGATGAACATTGCAGCGGTGCCCACGCCCAGGATGGCGATGAGGCCTGCCACGACCTTTGTGCGGACCTTCAGCTGCATCGTGCCCAATCCTTAGACAGAGGAGCCTACACAGTGGACGTCCTCTCAGCGCACTTGGATAATCTGCCCAACGATGTTGCTGGTGACCACCCTGCGGCGCCATGCGCAGGAGCATTCACTCGCGGCCTGTTATGTTGGGGCATGGCTCCCGCACCCATCGGCCTGTCCGCTCCCCGAGCGACTCGCAAGGAAGACGTGCCACTTCACGAGGATGTCCGGTGGCTGGCCGCGGCGCTTGGCAGGGTCATCCATCGCCTCGAGGGGAACGAAGCGTTCGAGATCGTCGATCAGCTTCGGCTCGCGTCGCGCACCCGGCGTCGTGGTGAGGCCGGCGCTCCGTCGCTCGCCGATCTTTTGCAGCAGGTCGACGGCCTGACCATCGAGGAATGCGCCACGGCAGCACGCGCATTCACGCTGTTCTTCCTGCTGATCAACACGGCCGAGCAGACGCATCGCGTGCGGCGGCGGAATGCATATCTCGGCCGTGGCGAGGTCGAGCCACAGCCGGCCTCATCACCTTGGGCGATGCGCCAGCTCCGTGAATTAGGCTGTAGCGCCGACGAGGTGGAGCAAGCAATGCTCCGCCTCGACGTTCGTCCCGTACTCACGGCGCACCCGACGGAATCGACGCGCAGCACGCTGCTCGCACTCCAGGCGCGCGTCGCCGATGGTCTTCTCGCACGCGAGGTCGCGTCTGCCGACCAGGGTAAGCGGATCGAAGCGGAGCTCGAGGGCGAGGTTGAACTTCTCTGGCTGACAAGCGAGGTGCGGCACGACCGGCCGACGGTACGCGACGAAGTGAGCGCCGCTCTCTGGTATCTCGATACCCGCCTTCTCGGCGCTGGTGCGCGCACGCAGGTAACGCTCGAGCTTGCGTTCGAGGAGGAGTTTGGCCGACCGACTGACGCGTTTCGACTTGCCGCTCCTCTCCGATGGGGGTCGTGGGTGGGGGGAGACCGCGACGGAAATCCGCACGTGACGCCCGAGATCACCGTTGCCACCGCGCGGCGCGCGAGCCACGTCATACTGGGCCGATATGGTGACGCGCTAGACGAGCTCGTGCGTCGCCTGTCCCTTTCCGCGGAGATCACCCCGCCTAGCGACGCGCTCATGCGATCCATCGAGAGCGACCGGAAGATACTTCCGGAGGTCTGGGAGAAGAATCGCCTGCGTAACGCCGACGAGCCGCTGCGATTGAAGCTGAGCTTCATGGCAGCACGTATAGAGGCGACGCGCCGGCTCATTGCATCACGCGACGCTGGTCGCGTCAGACAAGAGCGAGCCAGCTACCCCAATGCGCTGGCCTTCGAGAGCGATCTCCTGTTTGTACGCGAATACCTGCTTGGCGCTGGTGCAGCGCAGGCGTGCCGCACCACACTCGATCCGCTACTCGCGAGCGCGAGAGCACACGGCTTTCACGGTTTCATGATGGACATTCGCGATCACTCAGAGGTCCACGTTGCGGCAGTTCAGCAACTCATGGCGCAGACTGGCATGTCCGGCACGGACGGAGAACGCCTACGCTCAGAGCTGCTCAGCCAGCGTCGACTTCTCACAGCGGATCTTCCGATCTCGGACGAGACGCGGCGTGTCGTGGACACGTTCAGCGCGATTCGGACGGTTCAGGAGGAAGCCGGCGAGCAGGCAGCGTGCACGTACATCGTCTCGATGACGAAATGCGCCGACGATCTGCTCCGCGTCCTGCTGCTCGCGCGGGAGACTGGTCTGGTCGATCTCGCCAGCCCAAAGCCGGTGTCGCGTCTCGACGTGGTTCCGCTCTTTGAGACGCTGGATGATCTCGAGCATGCGGCTGCGGTCATGCGCTCGCTGTTGACGGACGCGGTCTATCGGCGACAGCTCGAGGCGCGCGGACAACGACAGGAAGTGATGATCGGCTACTCCGATTCCGGCAAGGACGCGGGCATCTTCGCTGCTTCGTGGGCGCTGTACCGTGCACAGGAGTCGCTGGCTGAACTCTTTAGCGAAGCGGGCGTCGAGCTGCGCCTCTTTCATGGGAGAGGGGGGAGCGTGGGACGCGGAGGAGGCTCGCCCGTTTACCGCGCGCTTGCCGCGCTCCCACCCGGGACGACAGGCGGCCGCGTCAAGATCACCGAGCAGGGCGAGATCATCTCGCAGCAATTCGGACTCCTACCTGTGGCGGAGCGAAGTCTCGAGGTTTCAGCGGCGGGGACGTTGCTGCAACAGTTCACCGATTGGCGTCGAAACCTGGATGCGGGCGAGATCGCGGAGTATCGCGAAGTGATGGATCGGCTGTCAGTACGGTCGCGCGCAGTCTACCGGGAGCTCGTGCACGACGACGAAGCGCTTTTTACTCTGTTCCGTGTGGCGACACCGGTCGACGAACTGGCGAATGCGCGCTTCGGCTCGCGTCCCGCGTATCGCCCCGGCGCGCAGGCGGGCATCGAGGGAATCCGCGCGATCCCGTGGGGTTTCGGGTGGACGCAGATCCGGCTGATGCTCACCGGCTGGCTCGGCGTTGGCACAGCTCTGGATGAGGAAGCGTCCACTCCGGAGCGCCTTGCAAGATTACAGAGGATGGCACGAACCTGGCCCTTCTTCGATGACCTTCTGGCGAAGGTCGAGATGGTGTGCGCGAAGACGGACATCGAGATCGCTCGCGCCTATGTCACGAACCTCGGGGGCGATCAGGCGCTTCTCGCATCCCTCACCAGCGAGTACGAGCGAGCCGTTGAGGCGGTGCTCCGAATCCGTGACCACTCGCGTTTGCTCGACGACAGTCCGGTGCTCCAGGCTTCGATAGCGCTGCGGAATCCATACATTGATCCGCTATCGTTGCTTCAGATCTCGCTCCTGCGCCGGAAGCGGCGAGCGGACCCTGGCGACGAGGGCCGGGCGGAAAAGATCGACGATGCTCTCGCGACGACCCTTAGCGGTATCGCCCAAGGATTGAGGAATGCGGGCTAAGAGTCCCACCGCAAAAGTCAGCCAACGAAGCGCCCAACGAAGCGCCTTATCATCTCCGCGCCGCGCGCAACGCTTCACCCGCCGTCCGGAGCCCACCTCCAAGCAGCAGCAGGTCTTTCAACAAGAACTGCCCGGAGCCTGAGAGCGCCGGAAATCCGTAACCTGCTTGCCACACGCCCGGCGTTGTGAAGATAAAGCTGAGCGTCACCAGAGACATCCCGGTCGCGCCCAGACTACCGATGGCCGACAGCTTGGGCCACAAGGGCCTCAACGCTATGAGCGTGGCAAGCCCAATCTCCGCCACGCCGATCGTAGCCGCCACCACTCTGACGCCGGCGACGCTGTTAGCCCCAAGATAGAAAGGGGCTGATCGTGATGAGTCGCTCGATCCCTTATGCCTCGTAAGCGGTGAACTTCAACGCCCCGATCCAGAGAAGCAAAGCAACAATACTGTAACGTACGATTGCAGCGCCGACCTTTTCCAGAAGCTGCGAGAAGCGAGCCTCGGTTACGTTCGGGTCGACCGGCAGGCTTTGTTGGTTGGTGACCATGTCCGATTATTCGACTCTCGAGATCGTCATGTTAAGATCACGACAACAATACTACTGAATGAAGTGAGTTGGAGCATTCAACCACGCGTTCGGCGACAACTGCGCGTCATTCAGGGATTACCCCCGTGCCGCTTATTGCTGATTAGGCGTCCGCGTGGAAGCTACGGCGCTGAAAGGAATCGCAGGATCTCGCGCATTAGTCGTTCTCCCTGACCAGTCTGAAAAATGAACTGGGCGTGGGCAGAGCCCTCCAGGATCACCAACTCTTTCGGGTCCGGAGTCCGCTCGTATTCCTGGCGAATCCGGATGAGCCGCGGCGTCCCACTGGCGGTCGTGTCGTCGCGGGCCGTGATAAACAGCTTGCGCCCCTTGAGCTTCTCGGGCGAACTGCCAGCCTCACTTCCTAACAATACCAGGCGATCGATCTCGCCCGGGTTAGCGTCGGCCAAGGCTGTGGCGGCCGCACCACCTCCCATGCTTCCCCCGACTACCGATATGGTCTGCGCGCCCGTCTGTTTCAGATAGCGGACCGCGGCCAGCACGTCGAGGTGGAGCGGTGCACTCAGCGGGTCGGTCTGGCCGGGACCCCGGGACTGGCCGTATCCCCGGAAGTCTATGGCCAGGGCGCGGAATCCGGCCGCCGCCAAGGCTCGTGCCTGGTTTTCCCAACTCTCCTTGTTGAAACGGCCGCCGTGAGCTAGCACGACGGCATGGCCGCCTTTCCCGTACAGGTCGGCGTAGACGAGCCCCCCGTCCTGGGTCGGAAAGGAGACGCGCTCCTGCGCCAGTACACCGCGCTGCTCACTCATGAGCACCGGCAGTCGGGCAAGCGTCGTATCCACAAGCGCGCGGATCAAAGGTCGGTCAGTCGGCTGCAGATGGCCGGTGGTCAGCCAGATGAGCGTTTTGGGCTCGTGCGCCGCGTCGTAGAGTGCCTGCACCGCGCGGACCGGCATCTGCGGATCGTCCCGCCCGTTGACCATGATCAGGGGGCGCGGCGCAATGCCCGCAACGTGGCGAGTGGGCTCGAACTCGCCGTAAAGCTGGCGCGCCAGCCACGCTACCACCGAGCGCAGAAACCGCGGCTTGACTGAGAGGTTGGCCTCTAGGACCGCCGCCATATCTCCCGCGCCGTAGATCAGACCCACGTTGCGGAAGCGCGGGTCCTCCGCCGCGGCAAGAACACCAAATGGTACCGCGAACGAGGTGACAACCATCGCCAGGCGAGAGCTATCTACGTCGGCACGCTGCGTCAGATAGGCAGCGCCCAGCGAGAATAGCCGCGGTATCCGGCGCAGCTCGCGGCGGATCTTCTCGCTCTCGAGCAGCAGTGTGCTGGTGCCGAGCTCGTAGGGAATCCCCGCGGGGTAGTCAAGAGATAGGACTACGACGTCTCCGAATTCAGCAGGGAGGTACTCCAGCGCGGCGCTGTTCAGCTCACGGCCGTCATTGAGCAACACGGCCGGAAACGGTCCAGCGCCTTGGCGAGGGCGAAGCAGCTGGCCGGTAGCGGTCGCTCCGGCGCCGCGTAGGCGAACACGGTAGAGGTCGTAGCGCCCGCGCGCCTGGATGTACGCCACTTCAGCCTTGACCGGTGGATCAACCGGGATTGCCACTGCAGCGTGGAAGGCCGGGTGCAAGGCCACCGCTGCCAATGCGCACAGGCACTGCATCGACAATCGCTACGGAACGACCTCGCGCGACATCCCGAACAGCGCCAGGAAGTTGTTGAACTCCGCCTCTGTTGCCGGCCTCGCGGCGCGGTCGCCTGCCCGGCGTACGATGAAGTGCTTCTCATCCGGTCCAAGATCCACGAAGCCGAAGCGGCCAATGAGAGTCGAGCCCGCGTAGAGATCTGCGAGCATCTCCACACCAAGAGGCGGTCCGAGCCGCTGCCAACCGTCTTGCCGCGAGCCAATAAAATTGACGATAGTCGCCACGGAGTCTGGCTGCGCGACGACAATCGCGGGAGCGGTGGTCCAGGCAGCCAGGACGACGCGGGTTGTCCCGCTGAAATCGACGAGCGTGGACGGTGGTGGGGCGGTCGAAGCGCGACCGCACGCGCCGGCCGCAAGAAGCAGGAACGCGAGGATGCTTATGGCACCTGGTGCAACACGAAAAAAGTTCACAATTGAGATTACCTGTCTGCGGGTGAAATTGGCAGCGCCTTCCGGTTCTGGCGGCCAGAAACGGCCTCACCCTCGCAGGTTGCCAGTTGATAAAAAGCACCGATCTGGAAACTCGCTGAAGTTGCGCGAGGTCACCAGTGTGGCGAAAATGCCTTCCTAGGAATGGTCTCGAAAGGACCAGGAGGGTATGAGTGAAGGATTGGGCAGCCGATGTCAGCTCGCTCCTTGGCGAGCTTGGCAAGGATCTCAAGAGCGCCGCGCGAGCGGTCCGCTCTGTGTTCGACGATGATCCATTCGAGGTGCTTGCCTACAGAGGTTACGGCAATGGAATCCGTGCTCATGTGTACGGTCGCGCGCTGCAGAAACTCGTAATCGGGCCGAGCACCGACGCCGACTCGACTCTGAGGAATCTGCTCAATACTTACCGTCGCGCGGACAGCGATCCGCTTGCCCACGCGCGCGTCATGATAGAGTACGCAGGCAAGAAGACCTCCATGGAAGCAGATGACGAGGGGTTCTTCGGCGGCTGGATAGAACCAGAAGAGCGCCTTGACAACGGGGACGAATGGCAGAAGTACGATGTTGAGCTGCTGTCGCCCGCGGTTGCCGATACGGAGAAAGTGAAGGGCAAGGGAGAGATACTCATACCATCGGCCAGCGCCCGCTTCGGCGTGATCAGCGACATAGACGACACCGTTATACAGTCGCGCGTCTCTAACTTCCGACAGGCGGCGCGTACGGTGATGCTCGGCAATGCACGCACCCGGCTTCCCTTCCCTGGCGTCGCGGCATTCTACCAGGCGCTCAGAAATGGCGCGGGAGGCGACGAGAAGAACCCCATCTTCTACGTCTCGAGCAGCCCGTGGAACATCTACGACGTCATCGCGGAGTTCATGGATCTCCAGAAGATTCCGCACGGGCCGCTGCTCCTGCGGGACTGGGATATCGCGCTGGACTCGCTTTCATCGTCACGTCACTTCGACCACAAAGGAGTCGCGATCCGGAGCATCATGCAGCTTTATCCGGACATGCAATTCATCCTGATAGGCGACACGAGCCAGCATGACCCGGAGATTTATCGCCAGATCGTCGCCGAGCTTCCCAACCGAGTAAGAGCCATTTACATCCGCGATGTCACGCTCAGCGCGGAGCGCTCATCGTCGGTTAAGAAGCTCGCCGCAGAGGTTCTGACCGCGCATTCGACACTCGTGCTCTCCGAGGACACACTCGGCGCGGCTACACACGGCGCCGAGCATGGGTGGATCAGCAGCGCGGCACTACCAGAGGTACAGCAGGAAAAGCGAGCCGACGAAGGTCGTGACGACAGCAAAGTCGCCACGCCGGATGGCGGCGCACCGACCTCGGGTGAGGCACCAATCGTGATAGGGGAGGCAAGCACGGAGCTCCGCACCTAGAGGGGCCGCACCGGCTCGCTCGCCCATTACTGGCTCTTAGCGACCTCGGGTCAGATCCGCTTATTCACCCAGAGGTTGGTGCGCCGAACGAACTCCCGGTAGGGGTTCGCGCCACTAGGGACGCGCGGCGCGGCATGAGCGTGTGAAGCGGCGTCATCGTGGCTAGCCACATCCATGTGATGCGCAAAGGCCCCATATCGGTTCTCTACCAGCCAAACGTGCATCATCTCAGGGGTCGGTCCGTTCGACATTCCGACGGGGCATCCGCCGCGTTCGGCGCGTTCGGCGCGAACGCGTGGCAGGCCATCGCTGTCCATGCAGAAATTGACTACGGGATGGTAGTGCCACCGCGTAAGCGGACCGCCCGGCTGGGGTCCATGCGTGCCGATGGGCATCATGAACATCACACCCGCGAGTTCCATGGTATTGCCGGAGCGGATAAAGATCAGGCTTTCGGGCCGCGATGGATCAAGCGTGCGACCATCGGCCATGTAATCGGGATTGAACACATGGTGGAAATCCGCGTCCGGTTTATCGAGAATCTCGGTGCCCGACACTGTGAACCCCTCTGCTGCCCTTACCCGGTGGTAGTCGCTAAAGCGCTTTGCCTGGAGTGTAGTCTCGTCGACGAGCCTTTCGGCCGCCGCGAGCTCCGTGCGCATTGGGTCCATGTCCGGTGGTATTCGTGTTAGCTCTATAGATTATTCACCATGATTCGAATACGTGGCCCAGAATCCGTCGGCCGTTCGGCTGGTGCGGGGGCCTACTAAATACCAGACAGCCAACGGCGGGAGGGCGAGGGCCACAACCGCACCTGATATGATCAACGCAAGCCAGTGACGCGCTTTCATTATTCTCCCTCCTAGCACTGGCAGCTCGACGTCGGTTGTCAAGACGCGCTAAGTCCAGGCAACTCCCGCGCACGAACCGTCGAACAGCCTGCCAGACCTATCGGCCGTGACACCCTCTTGGGCACGGGGATCCCGAACCTATCTCCAGGATGGCTGGCGTGCTAGCTGGCTCAGCAACTGCGACTACCTTTCACCACTCACACACCCTACCTACCGCCGCCTCTCGCCGATGACACTCGGACACCCCTCGCAGCTCTAGCTTGGAACAGGTTCTCACTCGACAGCCGGGCGAAGCCCCGGGGTTCACAGTCCCAGGTTTCGGGCGATTATGGCGGCCTGAATCTCCGAGGTCCCGGAGTAAAGGCGTCCGCCCACTGCGTCGCGCAGCTCGCGCTCGACCTCGTACTCCGTGGTAAAGCCATAGCCACCGTGCACCTGCACCGCGTCGAGCGCGGATTGCAGTGACGCTTCGCTGATGAAGAGCTTGGCGATGGCCGCGGCGGTTCCAGCTGGACCACCCTGCTGCTTGGTCCACGCGGCATGGTACAGCTGCAGGCGGCTGGTTTCCAGCCGGACTTTCATCTGCACCAGGCGGTTGGACACGGACTGGAATTCGCCGATCGGCTTGCCGAACTGATGGCGCTCTTTGGCGTAGCGCACGCAGGTCTCGAGTTGGCGCTGCATGGTCCCGAGGAAGGCGGCGAGGATGCAACTTCGCTCCCACTCCATCGAATCGTTGAAGAGCGACGCCCCGCGTCCCTCCCGGCCCAGCCGGTTTTCCAGAGCCACTTCGCAATCGTCGAAGAACAATTCCGCCATGGGTGAGGTAGTCAGTCCCATTTTACCGATCGGCCGAGACACCGAGAGACCGGGCGTGTCGCGGTCCACCAGGAACGCGGTCAGCCCGAGAGAACCCTTGGCCAGGTCGACCGAAGCGAAGACCACGAACACGTCGGCAACGGGCGCGTTGCTGACGAAGGTCTTGCTCCCGTTGAGCACGTACCGATCGCCGCGGCGCTCCGCGGTAGTGCGCAGGCCGAACGCATCCGAGCCGGCGCTCGGCTCGCTCATCGCGTGAGCACCGATGCGGGTGCCATCGCACAGTCCCGGCAGGTATTTCGTTTTCTGGGGCTCCGATCCCGTTAGCAGAATCGGCATCTGAACGCTCCACATCTGCGCACTGATGCCGAAGAGCAACCCGTTATCCCGGCAGCCGTACCCGAGCGCTTCCAGGGCGAGCACGGTGGTCAGGGTGTCGCATCCCCTGCCGCCGTACTCCTCAGGGATCGGGAGGCCCTGAATGCCGAACTGCGCGCAGCGATTCCACAGGTCGCGAGAAAACTCGCTGTGCTTGTCACGACGGATCAGGTCGTCCGAGAGCGCAGTTCGTGCGAATTCAGCCACGGCGTCCCGCAGCTCGATCTGGTCGGGGCTCCAGGAAAAATCCATCGTCACTCCTGTGCCAGCAGCGCCTGGTAGTTGATCTTGTCGGTGGAGGTGCGGGGCAAGGCCGGCAGGAAGCCGAATACGTCCGGGACCATGTACCTCGGCAACCGCTCGGTGCAGAACTGTTTCAGCTCGATCACCGAGTGACGCTGCTCGTCCTTGAGGCTCAGGTATGCCTTGATTCGCAGTCCCGCGCTCGGATCCGGGAGAGCGACCACCGCCACCTCTTTGACCGCCGGGTGGGTGGCCAGCCCTGCCTCGATTTCTCCCAGCTCGATGCGGTACCCGTGACGCTTGATCATGCGGTCGCGGCGCCCACAGTACACGTACTGCGTTTCCGCGTCCTCCACGACGATGTCACCGGTCCGATACCAGTGGGTGCCGGCGGAATCAGTGAGAAACGCCCGGGCGTTCTGCTCAGGCAGGTTCCAGTACCCCTGCATCACGCCATCGCCGCTGACCACCAGCTCGCCTTCCGACCCCACTGGCACCGCCCGGCCATCGGCCTCCGCGATCCGGCAGCGCACGTGGGAGCACGAGATCCCTATGGGATACGGCTCGGCTCGCTCCGGCGGTGTCGTGGGAGGCAGCTCGTAGTAAGTGCAGACGTTGGTTTCGGTGGGGCCGTAGAGGTTGAAGTAGCGCGGATTGGTCCAGTGCTGCCGGAGCGCCCGAAGCTGGGGGATGGGGAATACTTCTCCAGCGAACAGGACGATCCGAAGGGAGCTGTAGTCGTACCGCTCGAGCTTGCCATACTGCGCGAGCAGGTTGAGGATCGATGGGGTGGAGTACCACACCGAAATGCGCTTCTCGGCGATGAGCGGCGCGAGCCGGAGCGGCTCCTTCCCGAGCTGCTCGCTGATCAGCACAAGCGTGGCACCGTGCTTGAGGCTGACGAACACGTCGAGGATCGAAAGGTCGAAGTGGAGCGGGGCGTGCGAGGAGAAAACGTCGCGCTCGTTGGGCGCGAACACGCTGGAGCACCAGTCGACGAAGCTCCTGGCATTGCGATGGGACAGCATCACGCCCTTGGGTCGGCCCGTCGAGCCGGACGTGTAGAGGAAGTACGCCAGCCCGTCGGCCCCGGGATGGACGGTCGGCGTTTCGGGCGCGGGACGACGCTGCTCTTCGCGTGCCAGCGCCGCGCGTAGCGGAATCGGACCGTCCGACTCGTCGAGCAACAGGAGCGGGGGGACTCTGCCGAGAGTCTCCAACGCCGCGCGGAGGCCGGATTCCAACCGAAGCTCGCCTACGATCGCGGACACGGTACAGTCGTTCAGAATGTAGGCGCAACGCTCGGCGGGAGCGTCCGGGTCGACTGGTATGTACACCGCGCCGCACTTCAGAATCCCGAAGATCGACGCGATGGCGTCGATCGACTTTCGCATGTGGATACCCACTCGGTTCCCGGGCCGGACTCCCAGAGACGCCAGGCGGTCCCGCACGCGGTCGGATAGGCGGTCGAGCTCCCCATAGGTAATGGTCGCGAGCCCTGGGCTGTCGACGGCGGTCCCCTCGGGGAATCGGCCCGCAGAGCGCTCCAACAGCGCGTGCAGAGTATCTGGCGAGCTCATGTCTTCGCCGAGAGCTTGGAGCGGACCATACGGGCGATGTCTTCCAGGGTGGCGAGCTTGCTATGATCGACATCATGGGCTTCCAGTTCCACTCCGTACCGCTTTTCCAGGAACGAGACCAGGTCCAGGGTCGCTAGCGAATCGAGGATTCCGCTGGTGATCAGCGGCGTGGTCGGCGTGAGCGCCTGCGGATTCTCCCCCGGCAGGAACGTGTCGAGAATGTAAAGCTTAACGTCTCGGATAATCTCGTCCATGGAGTTCCTTCCTTCAGCGGATGGGGTCGCGGGGAGCCTCGGGCGCTCTGCCCAACTTCAACGCAGTGCGGTGCTGCTGGATCAGTGTGAACAGGCGATCCGCGATTATGCGGTTGCCGGCGGCATTGGGGTGATTGTCCCACGGCGCGATGCGCAAGGATGGCTTGTCGCGGCCCTCCCACAGGCCTAAGAGGTCGAACACCAGGAACCCGGCGGTGGCGGCCTCCCGGAGGGCCACCACTTCCCTCTGCGGCCGATCGACCACGTTGTCGAGAGCCACGAACACCGGCACGGCGCCGTGCTCGCGTGCCACGCGCGCAATCTGTCCGAGGGTCAGCCGGATGATGTCGTCGACCTCCGGACGGAGCCGGCGGCGCGCCTCGTCCCAGGGCATCCGCGTTCCGAGGCCCAACCGCCGGAACAGGGCGCGAGGGCTCTGGAAAGGAATCGGAATGCCAGAGTCGGCCAGAGCGGTAACGCCCGTCCGGCGGACCAGCGAATCTATGTCGGCGAAGGGGATGGCGACTCTGGCACTCAGGACGTGGCGCAGGTGTGCGACGATAGGCCCGCTGAGGTGCCGGCCGTCCGCGATGAGCACCGCATCGGGCTCGAACATCACCGCCCGCTGTTCCAGCAGCGAGAGCTGCTGCAGGAGCGAGTATCCCGCCACCCCGAAGTTGAGCACTTCGAAGCGTCCGGTTCCTGCAGAATCCGCGGCTGCGTTGAGGCGCGATTCCAAAAAGACCGCAATAGTCTCGCCGTCCGCAACACCCGACCCCATGACGTGCGACGGCCCGAGCAGCGCGATCCGGTACGTTCCCTCCGGCTTGGCGAGCGAATTGTCCCGGCCACGTATTCCCCAGCGATTCGTCGTCAGGAGCTGGTCGAGAAACATGATTTGGATGCCCGGCCGAAGCTCCCCACGCAGAAAATCATCGCGTTGGCGGTACGCTTCCGTGTCGCTGAGTCCCAGCCAGTGGGCAGGCCGTTGCGCCCTGTTTTCCCAGAGTTGCCAGCTCAACCGGCTGGTGTTGTCCAGATTCTCGTAATAGCCTTTGTGCTTCAGCGACTCGTCGCGAGCGCTCAGCATCGGGCGTTGCAGCGACGTCATCGTCCGAGCAAACGTCGAGCTCGTCCGCGCATAAAGATGCGGATTCCCGACGAGCAGCAAGCCGACCAGCAGGACGGTCGAGAGCAGCATAGGCCGCCGGTAGAACGGGCGGCGTGCTGGGTCATCGGATTCCCTCACGGCCCAGGGGTGCCCACCCACCAGCAGGCCGCCGAGTAGCAGGCCGCCGAGCAGCCCGAAGTCGCCCGGCGCCGCGTTACCGGCCGCCATCCACATCGTGAGCCACGTTCCGACCGACTCGGCGCTCCACAGTGACCAGAGAATGCAGATGGCCGTAAAGGTCCCGACCGTTCGGAGCGCCAGCGAGAGGCTCCACACCGCCCCGCGCCCCAACGTGCGCTTGCGGGGGCGCTTGGATTCGCGCAGCGAGCTGAATACCACGAGCGCGCCCAGTATCGCCCAGAAGAGCGCGTCCTGCGGCATCAGTGGGAAGCCGCCGCGAAGCCAAAACCACTGGTACGAATGCAGGATCCAGGTGCCGAAGAACACGGTCACCGTCGCACCGACCAGCGCTGTGGTGCCACCCCAGCGGCGCAACCAGAAGTAGCTGGGATAGTACACCAGCTTCATCATGAAATCCTTCCAGTAGATGTTGATCCGGCGCCAGAAGTCGTTGAAGTTGGAGGCGAGGTAGTAGAGATGATGGGTCTCCGGCAGCCGGAATCCGAACAAGTGGAGGATTCCGGTAATCAGGTGAAACTGTCCGGAGACCCGCAGATAGAGCAGGAAAGTGGCGAGGACGAACTGCACCAGATCGCCCAACGTCAGCAGCCCCTCCGGGTTCGCGAGGTGGAGATAGACGTAGCGGTAGAGGATCAGGTGGATCAGCCCCCGGACGATCCACTTCACTCCAGTCTCGTAGATCGGGCTCGGGTCACGGTCATAGTAGGTGCGGGAGAACGTCGAGTAGTCGATGACGGGATAGAGCGGAAAGCAGACGTTCGGGAGCATGAAGAAGTAGGCCAGCGTGACCGCGACCGTCGGCCGTTTCTCTTCGTGGCTCAAGGCGTACAGGTAGAGCGCCAGACGAAACATGAACATGGAAGCCAGGACCGGCCAGATCGCGGCCGACCATGGCCCCGGAAGCAGCTTCACCCTCCAGACCGCGTAGAGCGCTGCCGTGGCGACCAGGAGGAGCACCCGGAAAGACATCCGGATCGGCAGGTGGCAGATGCCGATCAGCACCAGACCGAGGACCACGACCAACATCCCGTCAAGCAGCCCCAGTGCCAGCAGGATGGCCGTGAGCGACAACAGCACAAAGAAAAGGAGGCGGTGCCGCAGTGGCAGCAGTCCGTGCACGACGAATCCCGCCGTGACTAGGAGCATAACGTTGAAGAATGTCCGGCTTTCGATCTGGAATTGGTGGATGACAAGCAGAACCAGCGCGAGCTGGAGGAAAATGGGAGCGATCGTAGCGAGCTTGGACTGGACCGTCGCACTCGGGGAGGAAATCTTAAGCTCCTCGTTGTCTGTTGGGGGTTGATGCGGACACCGAGCTAGCAGCCGTCATGCCAGACCTGTCTGGAACGCGCGACGCAAGATAACGCGGCGTTATAGGATCTATGAGGCTGGGACCAAACGGGAGAACCCACACAGTATTAGGTTCGAGAAAGTGGTCCGACACCAGGGGTCCTGCCGATCCGCGTCGATAATCACTACAATATCCACCCGCATGCACGAGTCCTGCGGTGACCGCCAGCGTTGTCAGTGGCCATTATTGTGTCAGCGGGACGAGTGTCAAGCGCTTACTTCCATTTACCGCGGGCGAATCAGCGTAAGCACCGTCTCGGCGTCGCTGCCAATTGAGGTGCTGCCCGACTCGGTGCCTGGACGGCTTGGTGCGGGTTCCGAGCCCGGCATTCCGCCTGGTTACAGGGTCGATACGATGACTCCGAAGCCTAACCAGTGATGAGGTCGCCGCGTTATACTGCGAGGCTTCCGCACTTGTTGTCGGCCACTTCGAACTGCTCACCTTCCGCCACCCCGTACACCTCTATGGCCTTCCGGCGCGCTGGGCACGTCTAAGCTTGGAACAGGTTCTCACTCGGCAGCAGGGCGACCTAGTGGCACTCGAGCGCCGACTCGTGCTCCGTGTGCGCGACGCGCTCGCCCGATCCGACGGCTCGCGCGCGGACCTCGAGCGACTCGCATCGCTCGTCGGCGAAATGGACGAGCTCTTCCTCCTGGTAGTCGTCGGGGAATACAACAGCGGCAAGAGCACGTTCATCAACGCCCTTCTCGGCGATGATGTGTTCGCCATGGGCGACCTGCCCACGACGCGAGCCATTTCCATCCTGCGCTACGGTAAAGCGGGGCCGCCGGAGCCGATCGGCGAGAACATGTACCTCTACCACTATCCGCTCGACGTGTTACGCGATCTCGACATTGTGGACACCCCGGGAACCAACTCGATCGAGCGGATGGAGGAAGCGCTCACCCGCGAATTCGTCCCGCGCGCGGATCTAGTGCTGTTCGTCACCAGCCTTCTGCAGCCGCTCACCGCGAGCGAGCTCGACTTCCTAGCTCACATTCGGGAGTGGGGAAAGAAGGTAGTGTTCGTGGTGAACGGAGTGGATCGGCGCAACTCGGACGAGCAGATCGACCGCGTGCGGGAATACCTGGCTCGGGAAGTCCAGGCCCGACTGGGCGCCTCCGCTCCCACGCTATACTTCATCAGTGCGCTTCAGTCTCTTCGCGGAAAACTGAGTGCGCGGGGAGGAGTTCCCGCAAAGGGCTCGTCAGCCGCGTCGACCGCTGCTTCAGCCGAGTCTGACCCGCGCAACGAGTATCCCGCTCTGGAGCGTTATGTACTGGAGACGCTGCGTGAGACCGAGCGCGTCCGCCTGAAGCTTCTCACGCCACTGGGCGTGCTGCGGAATCTGCTGAAGCGGAACGTTGCCGCGCTCGAAGGGCGTCTTCAGGTAGTGCATGAGGACGCGCGCGTCCTGCGCTCCATCCGGGAGCAACTCGATGCATACTCGAAGGAGATGCGGACGGATGCCGAACGCTATCTGATCGAATTGCGGAACGTGCTCTATGAGATGGAGCGCCGCGGCAGGTCGTGGTTCGAGCGAACCATCAGGATCGGGAACGCGAACTTCCTCCGCAACAAGGATGCGGTCGAGAACCGGTTTCGAGCCGACGTCGTCCGCGACTCACCGCAGGCAATCGAGGGAGTCGTGCACCGTATGGTCGACTGGACAGTGCAGCGAAACCTGAAGCTCTGGAACAGCGTGTTCGTCGAGCTGGACGCCCACACTGCTCGCCTCCGCGAGTCCGGTGCGCTGGCCCCGCACGGCGACACCGACTTCCAGTACAATCGCGAGGAGCTGTTCGCACGGTTGCGCGAGCCTGTCGAACGGCGGCTCGGCGAGTTCGACACTGACCGGGAGTCTCGTCAGATCGTCGAGTCGGTGAAGGAGGCGGTCACGACCGCGCTCGGTGTGAACGTGCTGGCGATCGGGCTCGGCGGCATTCTCGTTGCCGCCTTCACTACAGCCGCGCTCGACGTCACCGGTGTCCTCACCGCCACAGTGTTCGCGATCGCCGGCTGGCTGCTCATCCCGGCGCGGCGGCGGAAACTCATTCAGGATTTCGAGACCAAGATCGCGAAGCTCAATGAGGACCTGGGCGCGCTGTTGCGGGCCAAGTTCGAGGACCAGCTCACGCGCTACGAGCAGCAGCTCATAGAGGTCATGGCGCCCTACGAGCGATTCCTCGATACCGAGCGGACAAAGCTGGAGAGCGGACTCGCGGAGCTGCGGGAGGCGGAGCGAGAGGTGGCTTCACTGGAGCAGCGGGTCGTCGAGACGTTCCCGGAAGAGCGCTAGCTCTTCAGTCGCCGCACCACTACCCGAGCTGCCCACCCCACCGCCACAGCGATCGACACATCTCGCAGCGCCGTACCAGTCGTGGTTGCGAACGCAACGAGGCAGCACAGCAACGCGATCACCGCCCACGCCGGCCCGAACGGGATCGGTATGGGAGCGGCACCGTCGCGCCTGCGCAACGCGATGAGCGCCATGCACGTCGAGGCGTACATGAGCATGCGCGCGATCACGGAGAAGGTCGCAAGGTAGACGAACGTCCCGGAAACCGTGAGCAGCCAGAACAGAAAGGCGGTGGTGAGGATGGCCACCGCTGGAGTGAGGCGGATGGGTTCCACGCGCGCCAGCGCATGTGGCAGGTCGCCCTGGGCGGCGAGTGCGTAGAGCACCCGGGGCGTCACCATCATGGAGGCGCTCAAACCACCCGCGCAGGACAAGGCGGCCGTGAGCGA
Source organism: Gemmatimonadaceae bacterium (assembly GCA_046261975.1). GTDB lineage: Bacteria > Gemmatimonadota > Gemmatimonadetes > Gemmatimonadales > Gemmatimonadaceae > JBHENQ01. The sequence continues at coordinate 17,574 of JBHENQ010000160.1, forward strand.
CATCGCCGTGGCGCCCGCCGGACCGACAAGGGCGGCTGCGGCCTCCGCGAGCGGCCGGGTGGAGCTTGCCAGGCCCGGCACTGTAGCGAAGCACGCAAACATCAACAGCGTGTACAGCACGCCCACTACCGCAAGGCCGCCAAGCATGCCCACCGGCAGGTCGCGCCTCGGGTTTCGCACCTCGCCGGCGACCACCGCTGCTTGCTCGAATCCCATGCAGGCGAAGAACGCGATGAGCAGCGCGCGGCTCAGGTCCTCGATTCCTTTCGGGTCCGCGGACGGCCACGCTTTCCATCCGCTTAGCCACAGTCCGGCGAGTGCGAGTAGTACGAGCGGCAACCCCTTGGCGACGGTGAGCAGGTTGCTCAACAGTGCGCCGTGGACCACGCCGCGCACGTTGAATGCCGCGAGCGTGCCGATGAACACGGTGATCGCGGCAGCGCGTGCCATCGGAGCGCCGAGCGTGGGCCACAGACCCGTCGCGTAGTCGAGCATGATCGCGGCGATCGCGCCGAACGCGGCAAGTCGCGAGAGGTACATGAGCCAGCCGACAACGAATCCGGCGCGTGGCCCGAACGCGGCACTCGCGTAGTACATGGGCCCGCCGGTGACGTCGTAGCGGCTCGCCACCTCGACGGTACAGAGCGCCATGAGCGCGACGAGGATAAAGGCCACGAGCAGGACGGCGATGCTCTGAGTTCCGGCGGCAGCGACGAGCGCGGCTGGGAGCGCGAAGATGCCGGCGCCGACAATATTGTTGAGGGTGAGAGCGACGACATCGATGCGGCGCAGGCCGCGGTACAGGTCAGGCGATCCGCCGTCCCGGGCCCCGTCGATCACTTCCCCGTCGTCGTCTCGTTGTATCTCCGTTGCATCTCGGTCGGGGAGACTTCTTCGATGCTGTGCCCGATGTTCCACCTGTGTCCAAACGGATCGATCAGGATCCCCGACCGCTCACCATGGGAATGGTCCTGCGGCTCCCTGTCGACTGTCGCCCCCGCTTCGGCGGCGCGCTTGATGACCTCATCCGCGTTGTCCACGTGGATGTGAATGGTGACGCTGGTACCACCAATGGTCTTCGGCCCCCTTATGCCCAACTCGGGAAACTCGTCCGCCAGCATCAGGGTCGTTCCGCCGAAGTCGAGCTCGGCGTGGCCGACACGACCGGATGGATCGTTCAGCCGGAATCTTTCCTCGACCCCGAATGCCTTCTTGTAAAACTCAATGGCCTTCGCTGCATCCTTGACGTGCAGGTAGGCGAACAACTCGTGGATGCTCATTGGTGTTCCTCCCTGACAGAACGATGGCGCCAATGCAGCTCCGACGCGACCGCAAGCCGGCGGCGGTACTTCGGCCGACGCTACTCGGCGCGCAGCGCGATCATGGGGTCCGCCTTCGTCGCCCGACGTGCCGGAACCGGAACCCAGCAAGCGATGAGGGCGACAGTGGCGAGGATAGTTGCCACGCCCCCGAACGTCAGCGCGTCAAGCGGCCGCACACCGTAGAGCAACCCGCTTAGGAGGCGCGTGCGTGAGCAGCGCCGCGCCGGCGAGTCCCAGCACGACGCCGCCGACAGCGAGCGTGAGACCTTCACGCATGACGAGCCCGAGGACGGAAGCCGGCCGCGCGCCGAGCGCAGGCCGGATGCCAAACTCCTTCATGCGCGCGCTAACGTGCAGCGACATCATACCGTAGATACCGATCGCCGCAAGCAGCAGTGCGATGAGCGCGAAGCTTGTGAGCAACGTGTTCGTCAGCCGCTTCGTGCCAAGCGATCGGTCCAGCGCCTGCTCCATGGTATGCACATCGAATAGTGGCAGTGTTGGGTAGAGCTCAGAAGAGCCGGGCGCGCAGGCGGCGGTCAAACCCTCGGGAGAACCGGCAGCGCGAACGACCAGGAACGAGCCCCAACGCGGATTCTGAGCGAAGGGCTCATACAGCTGCAGATCGCCGACTTCGTCAAGGCTGGTGTGCTTGACACTGCTGGCAATGCCGACGACCGTCAGCCACGGGTTGATCGAAGGGTCGACTCCCTTCCGGATCCGCTTCCCGATAGCGTCGACGTTCGGCCACTTCCGCAGCACGCGGAGCGCGTAGCGAAAGTCGTGGCGCAGATTGTCGACGAAGCCTCCGTTCGCACTTACGCCGGCCGGATCGGCTGCGGTCCTTTCTCGCGCTCGATGCCGCGGAGCCCGCGCGCGAGCGACTCGGTATCGAGCAGCTCCGCGAGCGCGGCGTCGCGTGCGTCGCGCTCCGGCACTCCCTGCAAGCTTAGCTCCTCGAAACGGTCATCCAGATGCTGGGAGAGCTCTTCGACGATCTCGGCCTCCCGCGCCGTCGCGAGGCCCAGGTGCGTGAGCCGGCGTCCGATCTCGGCCCTCCAGTCAGGCCTGTTGCACCCCGGCAATCAGGTTGATTGCCTTTACGAACTCCTGCCAGCTCCGGCGCTGAGCGGCGAGCACCTTCTTGCCGTCCCTCGTCAGCTTGTAGTAGCGTCGGCGGCGCTGGCCGGCCTTCTCCACCCAGCGGCCCTCGATCCAGCCGCGTTTCTCGAGCCGGTAGAGCAGCGGGTAGAGCGATGCGACGTGAAGTCGAATGGCGCCGCGCGACCGCGACTCTATGAGCTTGCTGAGGTCGTAGCCGTGCCGCTGCTCGTGCTCGAGCAGGGCGAGGAGGAGGAGCTCGGTGCTGCCCTTCTTCAGCTCGCGGTCGAACATGAGTCCTCGATGTGTGGCATAGCCATATATGTAGCTTTGCCATATATAGCATTGGCTGGTCTGGGCGTCAAGGCCACAGCCAGGCCTGAGCCGGTGCCCTAAAGGCCGTCAGGCCTTCTGCGCCACGAGAAAGAGCATTGGCGATCCGATCTCGAACGGAACTCCGTCCAACGATCTCAAGACCTCCTCCGTCTCTAGACCGGCCTCTTCGAGCAATTGGCGGATCTCGCGCAGCGTGTAGACCCAATGGAGCCCCGTTTGCACCTGGGACTTGCCATCCCGCACAAACGTGTAGGTCGTCTCGATGCAGCTTTCGGCCAGTTCGTAGCGATTCTCTTCGAGAAACAGAATATCCTCGACCTGTGCCCATTCCCGCTCGCGAAACCTCGGCAGGATGCACTCGGCTGCCATGCCGTAGTCCAGGGCAAAGCGTGCTCCGGGCTTGAGAGCGCGAGACACAGCCTGGAGAAACTGGCGAGTGCCCTCGGCGTCAAGGTACCCGAAGCTGTTTCCGAAGCAGAAGCCGGCGTCGAACTCGGACTCCCACGCGAGATCCCGCATGTCGGAGTTTCGCCATTCGATCGCAAGGCCTGCCTGCGCCGCCAGAGCTTGGCCTTCCTCGATCATCTGCCGCGACTGGTCGACGCCGGTCATGCGAAATCCTAGGGACGCCAGCTCCAGGGAGTGTCGTCCCAATCCGCACGGCACGTCGAGCACTCGAGATCCCCTTTCCAGACGCAGAACGCGTTGCAGAAAGTCAACTTCGGGGCGCGTTTGCTCCGGCGACACAGCCTTGCGCCAGGTCTCGAGCGCAATTCCCTGAAAGAAATTCTCGTACCACTTGGGGTCCATGTCACGCCGTCCCTCTGGCATTCGACTGGCTCTGCCAGGACCCGCTCAGCCGCGGCGACGTTTGCGCGGCGACTGGTGCGCCGCCTTCCTCTCCTTTTCCGTTACCGACGTAGCCGACTTAAGCGGCTTGTTGGCCGGAACAGCAATACTGACCAGGGGATAGCGCGCCGGATGATCCAGCGAATCGACTGCCAGATCGATGTCGAGATCTGGCCAGTACAGGTGATGCGGACTCGGCAGCGTCACGTTGGTCAATTCCCCGATGGTCGCCTCGCGAAACCATGGGAACTCCTTGAACGGAACAAACCGTTCCAGCCCGCCAATCAGTAACCAGAAGCCGTGGGGCGACACGTTAACCACCTCAACCGCAGAAGTGCGTCGCCCAGGCTGCGCGGATTTCGTCTTCATGGTCTCCGACGATTCTGAGGGCCGTATTGGTTCGCTTAGGACTTAATCCGTAGTTTCACGCCAGTTCAACCTGAGGATCCAACCAGAACTTTGCTTCACCGCTCGCGTGTTGCACGTGCACGTGTGCGCGCGGCTCTTCACGAGAAAAAAAGTACAACCGATAGCCGCGAACGCGCAGAACGGTCGGACTCACGCCTTGAGGATACCGAGTTGTCCGCTGGGTCGGAAGGCGAGTTAACGCCGCCGCACTCCAACGACAGCTGTGCCCACCCTCGAACCAGAATCTGCTGACCCAGCGGTATTGCGTTGCGTTCCCCTGGCTGATTAGTATGTAATGGTAGGACACAATGGCTTTCGTGGCGATTTACGGCAAATTGCGGCCACGTTAAAACTCCGCTAAAGCGCCGGCCTGGTGCCCGTGCGCATCGGGCTTTTTCGCATTCATGAATGACTGATCCGAACGGCGGTTCCAAGTACCTGGCTGAGCTGGCGCGCCGAGTCCTGATCTACGACGGCGCGATGGGTACGAACATCCAGCTCCGCCATCTCTCCCCCGACGACTTCGGCGGCAAGGCGCTCGAGGGCTGCAACGATCACCTCGTGCTCACGCGCCCCGACGTTATCAGCGACATCCACGAATCGTTCCTGGCCGTGGGCTGCGACGTCGTCGAGACGTGCACATTCCAGAGCACGCCGCGCCGACTCCACGAATGGGGAATCGGCGACAAGGTGCGCGACATCAACGTGGGCGCCGCGCAGCTAGCACGGGCCGCGTGCGACAAGTTCGCCACGCCCGACCGCCCGCGATTTGTCGCTGGCTCCATGGGTCCCACGGGCATGCTGCCATCCAGCAGCGATCCTGTGCTCTCCGCCATCGGTTTCGAGGAGCTGAGCGAGAACTTCTACCAGCAGGCCAAGGCGCTCGTGGAAGGCGGCGTGGACGTCCTTCTCATCGAGACGTGTCAGGACATCCTCGAGGTAAAAGCCGCGATCGCAGGAATCGAGCGTCTCTTCACCGAGCTGGGCCGCCGAGTTGCGTTGCAGGCCCAGGTAACCTTGGACACCAGCGGCCGGATGCTGCTGGGCACCGACATCGCCAGCGCCATGACCACGCTCGAATCACTCGGCGTCGACGTCATAGGGCTCAACTGCTCCACCGGGCCTGAGCATATGCGCGAACCGGTTCGCTACCTGAGCGAGCACGCGCGGCTTCCTCTCTCGGTGATCCCTAACGCGGGGCTCCCGCTGAACACGGGAGTGGGTGAGGCGGTGTACCCTCTCGAGCCCGCCCCGATGGCGAAGGCGCTCTCGGAGTTCGTGAGCGAGTTCGGCGTGCGTGTGGTCGGGGGATGTTGCGGTACCACGCCCGCACACCTCGACGCGATAGTCAAGGCGGTCGCCGCGGCCCAGCGCGACCAGCCGGCTCACAAGACCGCCGCCGGTCACATTCACGGCGCGGGCCGGCGCACACACGCCGCTCGCGTCTCTTCAGCCATGCGCGCCATCACGCTCCACCAGGACCCGCCGCCACTTCTCGTGGGAGAGCGCGTGAACTCCCAGGGCTCCCGCAAGGTCAAGCGGCTTCTCCTGGCCGACGACTACGAGAGCATACTCGGCGTGGCCCGTGAGCAGGTCGATTCAGGCGCGCACGTATTGGACGTCTGCGTAGCGCTCACTGAGCGCGCCGACGAGGCCGATCAGATGTCGAGCGTTGTGAAGCTGCTCTCCATGAGCGTGGAAACGCCGCTCATGATCGACTCGACCGAAGCCGCGGTCATCGAGCAGGCGCTCGAGCACGTGCCAGGACGCGGGATCGTCAACTCCATCAACATGGAGAACGGCCGCAAGCGTATCGAGAGCGTTCTGCCGATCGTGAAGAAGCACGGCGCCGCCGTCGTCGCGCTCACGATTGACGAGATCGGTATGGCCAAGACGCGCGAGCGAAAGGTCGAGATCGCGCGCAAGATTCACGATATCGCTACTCAGGAGTACGGCCTTTCGCCCGAAGATCTGATCTTCGATGCCCTCACTTTCACGCTCGCCACCGGCGAACAGGAATGGGTGGACTCCGGAACCGAAACCATTGAAGGCATTCGCGCCATCAAGCGCGAGCTTCCGGGCGTGTTCACCATACTCGGGGTCTCCAACGTGAGCTTCGGCCTCACTACCGATGCTCGCGCCGTGCTCAACTCGGTGTTTCTGCACCATTGCGTGCAGGCAGGACTCGATCTCGCGATAGTGAACCCAGCGCACGTTCGGCCGTACGCGGAGATCCCCAACGAGGAGCGCGCGCTGGCGGACGACCTCGTATTTAATCGCCGAGCGGACGCGCTCCAGCGCTTCATCGAGCATTACTCGGGCGAGGGCGTCTCCAAATCACTGGGAGCGGAGAAGGAGCAGAAGGACCCCACCGCGGGCATGTCGCCCGACGAAAAGATTCACTGGCACGTTCTGCACCGGAAGAAGGACGGCATCGAGGACCTCCTCGACTCGGCAGGCGTTCGCGAGAAACCCGTGCGCGTGCTGAACGAGGTTCTGCTGCCTGCCATGAAGGAGGTGGGCGACAAGTTCGGGGCGGGCGAGCTCATCCTGCCCTTCGTGCTGCAGTCCGCCGAAGTGATGAAGCGCGCGGTGCGGCATCTAGAGCAGTTTCTCGAGCGGAAAGAGGGTTACACCAAGGGCAAGGTCGTCCTCGCCACCGTGTACGGCGATGTGCACGACATTGGCAAATCGCTGGTCAATACCATTCTCTCCAACAACGGCTACACGGTGTTCGACCTCGGCAAGCAGGTGCCTGTGAACACGATCATCGACAAGGCCGTCGAAGTCGGCGCGGACGCTATCGGTCTCTCGGCCCTCCTCGTCTCGACGTCAAAGCAGATGCCGATCTGCGTGCAGGAGCTCGACAAGCGCGGACTCGCGTTCCCAGTGCTCATCGGTGGCGCCGCCATCAACCGGCGCTTCGGCCGGCGTGCGTTGTTCGTTGACGGCGAGCGCGCATACCCGCCTGGCGTGTTCTACTGCAAGGACGCTTTCGAGGGTCTCGAATCAATGGAGATTCTCGTGGATCCCGCACGCCGCCGCGATTTTGTCGCCGACAACCTCGCGAAAGCGCAGGGAGATGTCTTTCTTCGTACGTCGGTTGGGAAAGACATTGCGACCGGATTGGCCGGCGGCGAACGCAGTGACGTCAGCACCAGTACCCCCGTTCCCGCGGCACCGTTCTTCGGCGCGCGTGTGCTGCGTGACATCCCGCTCGATGAGATCTTTGCTCTTCTGGATCTGGACGAGCTTTTCCGGCTGCAATGGGGAGGCCGCGGATCTGGTGAGAAGTACGAGGCCACGGTGCGCGACGAGTTCCGCCCAGTGCTGGAGCGTCTGTGCGCAGAGGCAAAACGCGACGGCTGGATCAAGCCGCAGGCAGTCTACGGATACTTCCCCGTCCAATCTCTCGGCAACGATCTCATCGTCTTCGATCCGGCGGCGTACGCGAGCGACGGCGCCGCTCTCAGGGAGATCGCTCGCTTCCATTTTCCGCGGCAGGATGGCGCCGAGCGGCTCTGTCTGGCCGATTACTTCCGTCGCACTGATTCGGGCGACGTCGACGTGGCTGCCTTACAGATAGTGACCGTCGGCGACGCTGCCACGCGTCGATTCGACGAGCTTCAGACGCGCGGTGACTACAGTGAAGCGTTCTACGCGCACGGACTGGCTGTGGAGGCCGCAGAGGCCGTGGCCCAATGGGTTCACTTGCGTGTCAGATCAGAGCTGGGAATATCGGACACGCAGGGCAAGCGGTACTCGTGGGGATATCCGGCGTGCCCCGATCTTGAAGACCACCAGATTGTATTCAGGATTCTGCCAGCCGCCGAGAGCCTGGGTATGCAGCTGAGCTCCGCGTACCAGCTGATTCCCGAGCAGTCCACGGCCGCGCTGGTAATCCATCATCCCGCCGCGAAGTATTTCGCCGTCCGATCAGGCGCCGTACCGTCGCCCCTTGCCGCGAGCGCTGTTTAAAAAATGGCAACCACACAGGTGCCGTCGACGGCACAGACCGACACGCGCAAAGACCGGGACGTCCTGGAGCTATTCGATCCGGACCGGGTGGTCGTCTTCGACGGAGCGATGGGAACGATGCTGTACTCGCGGGGCGTCTTCATCAACCAGTGCTACGACGAGCTGAACGTGCGCTCGCCCGATCTCGTGCGCGACGTGCACTGCGCTTATATCGACGCGGGCGCAGAAGTAGTTGAGACGAATAGCTTCGGCGCCAACCGGGCAAAGCTGGCTCAGTACGGCTTGGAGGCGCACGTTGCCGAGATAAATCGCAGGGCAGCGGAGCTCGCTCGCGAGTCTGCTGGTGACGAGGCCTGGGTGGCAGGTGCGGTCGGTCCGCTTGGCGTGCGCATCGAGCCTTTCGGTCCGACCAGCACCGCCGAAGCCCGCGAGTTCTTTCGGGAGCAGATGACGGCGCTTCGCGATGGCGGCGTTCACATGTTTTTGCTCGAGACCTTTGGCGATCTCAACGAGATTCAACAGGCCGTTCTAGCGGCGCGGGACGTGGATTCATCAATTCCCGTGATCGCGCAGATGACAATAGGGCCGGACTGTCTCACCCCATATGGCGCGACACCAGAGGACATCGCGCGAGCTCTCGATCGATGGGGCGCGGATGCTGTTGGTCTCAACTGCTCCGTCGGCCCTCAGGCGATTCTCGAGGCGGTAGAACGCATGGCGCCTGTGACGGCGCGGAAAATCAGCGCGCAGCCGAACGCCGGCATGCCGCGCGACGTCGGCGGTCGAAGCATGTACATGGCCAGCCCCGAATACATGGCGAGCTATGCCAGGCATCTGATCCAGGCCGGCGCCAAGATCATCGGTGGCTGCTGCGGCACGACGCCCGAGCACATCACGGCGATCGTCGAAGGCATCCGCCCGTTGGTGCCGCGCCACCGAGGTAAAATGATCGCCCGCGGTACCGGCGCTCTGCCAAACGGGGGGGGCGGCGAACGCCGGCGCGCCACTGGCGTGGGCGAGGACGCAGGAGTCGAACCGGTGGCGTTGGCTGCGCGCTCACTCTGGGGTCAGAGGATAGCTGCACGTGAATTCGTGACGTCTGTTGAGATCGTGCCGCCCCGTGGCGTGGATGCCACGAAAATGCTCGAGGGCGTGAAAGCCCTCAAAGACGCCGGCGTCAATGCGGTGAACGTGCCCGACGGACCACGCGCGCAGAGCCGTATGGGTGCGCTGATGACGGGGCTCCTGATCGAACAGCGGATCGGTATCGAGACGGTGATCCACTACTGTTGCCGCGATCGCAATCTGTTGGGAATGCTGAGCGATTTGCTTGGCGCTTCGGCGATGGGACTCCGCAACATGCTGATCATCACGGGCGATCCGCCGAAAATGGGGCCGTACCCGGACGCCACTGCTGTGTTCGACATCGACTCGATAGGCCTCACCAACCTCGTGAGCAGGTTGAACCGTGGCCTCGACCCCGGCGGGCACGCGATAGGCCAGCCCACCTGTTTTACGATCGGTGTGGGCGTAAACCCCGCAGCGCTCGATCCCGCTCTCGAGACCAGGCGCTTCGAATGGAAGGTGGATGCCGGTGCGGAGTACGCAATCACGCAACCGGTGTTCGATCCGGAGCAGCTCGAGCGATTCCTGCAGCGGATTGCGCACGTCCGCATTCCAATCGTGGCAGGCATCTGGCCTCTGGTTTCGGCACGGAACGCTGAATTTCTGGCGAACGAGGTCCCAGGCGTTGTGGTTCCCGAGTCGATAATCGAGCGCATGCGCAAAGCCAGCGCTCGCTCGAAGGAACATGGCGTCGCAGAGGGAATAGCAATAGCCCGGGAGATGCTGGAGCGCGTGCGCGGCGGAGTGCAGGGCGTGCAGGTGTCGGCGCCGTTCGGCAAGGTGGAGTTGGCGCTGCAGGTGTTCGCGCGTTAGCGTTTTGCCCATTGTGAAAGGAATACTGATCATTGACCACGGCTCCGTTGTCGCGGCCGCCAACGATATGCTCGAGGGCGTGGTTACCCTCGTTCAGCAGATGGCAAGTGAAGACGTCTTCGTATGCGCCGCGCACATGGAGCTTGCTGAGCCGACGATAGCGCAGGGTTTTGCGCGCTGTGTGGAGGCCGGAGCCACTGAGGTCGTCGCCTTCCCTTACATGCTCTCGCCGGGCAAGCATTCCACGAGAGACATTCCACGAATGGTAGCTGAAGCCGCTCGTGCTTTTCCGGGCGTGTCGTTCCGTGTGACCGACGCCTTTGGCATCGACGAGGCTCTGGCCGCGGTGGTCCTCCAGCGCGCAGGTGAGAAACAGCGAGCCTGAGATGATAAACACCGACGCCCGCCCCGCGCTGACCACGCTTTCCGAAGACGAGCTCATGTTCCGCGACGCGGTTGCCGGATTCGCGGAGGAGGAAGTCCGGCCTCGCGTGGTAGACATGGAGCGCGCGGCGGCAATAGACACGGAGCTGATACCCAAGCTCTTCGAACTAGGGCTCATGGGAATCGAGGTTCCGGAAGAGTTCGGTGGCGCAGGTGGATCCCTGCTCATGGTCACGCTTGCGGTAGAGGAGATCAGCCGCGTGGACGCCTCCGCCGCGATACTGGTGGATGTCCAGAACACCCTCGTCAACTACCCGCTTTGCAAGTACGCGTCTGCCGGACAGAAGCGACTGTATCTCACGCAGCTCACGTCGTCGAAGGTCGGAGCGTATGCACTCTCCGAGGCAGGCTCGGGCTCGGATGCCTTTGGTCTCGCGACGCGGGCTGAGCGAAAGGGCGATCAGTGGGTGCTCGACGGCCGGAAGCTCTGGGTTACGAACGGGGCGGAAGCCGAGATCTACATTGTTTTCGCGACTGCGGACCCGAAGGCGGGCTACAAGGGAATCACAGGCTTCATCATCGAGCGAGATTTTCCTGGATTCTCCGTAGGCAAGAAGGAGGATAAGCTAGGCATCCGGGCTTCCAGCACGACGGAGCTCATCCTCGATGGATGCCAGGTGCCGCCGGAGAACGTGCTCGGCCCTGTGGGCCAAGGCTACAAGATCGCGATAGAGACCCTGAACGAGGGACGAATCGGCATTGGAGCGCAGATGATCGGCGTGGCACGCGGAGCGCTCGATACTGCGATCGCCTATGTGAAGGAACGGAACCAGTTCGGGAGGCCGATTGCCGATTTCCAGGCGGTGCAGTTCCAGATAGCGCAGGCAGCCACCGAGCTCGAGGCCGCACGTCTCATGGTCTACAACGCGTCCCGCCTAAAGGACATGGGCCAGCTGTTCACCCGGGAAGCTGCAATGGCCAAGCTTTATTCGTCGCAGGTTTGTGAGCGCGTTACTTCGCTCTGCGTCGAGCTACTGGGCGGCTACGGCTATACCGGGGATTACGCAGTGGAGAAGTACTATCGCGACGCTAAGATCGGCACGATCTACGAAGGCACGTCGAATATGCAGCTGCAGACGATAGCGAAGTTGTTGCTGAAGTAGAGTAGAGAAGCGGGTGTAGGGTGTGGGGTGTGGGGTGTGGGGCCCAACACCCCACACCCCACACCCTACCCCCGTTCTTCTGTTGTTCAGCCCTGCCGCAACGCCCCTAGCAACCCCGGCACCGCGCCCAGGACCCAGACGATAACCGCCGCCACCGCCGCGCGCGCCGCGGGTATCGCGCCCGTCACCATCAGACCGATGCCCAACAGCACCGTCACCCAGATCGTAAAAACGTCTACGCGGCCAAGAATTGCCAGCAGAACTGGCGACGCGGTATCAGGATCGAAGAAGCGGCCCAGCCCGAGTGAAACGCTGTAGCGCGAATTGAACGTGGCGGGATCAAGCAGCAGTCCCTGAGCTCCGGAAACGATCTGTTCGATGATCCTCGGAAAGTAGGCGAACGTTGCAACGACGAAGGCTGATCGTAACGTCTGAGTCGACTCGACCAGCTTCCCGACGAGCCACAGCGAGAGCCCAATGAGACAGATAATGATGGGAACGCCGAACGCCACGAACAAAACACCGAACTTTTCCGTGAACTCTCTGCCGGTCGCAATCTGCTCGGCGGTCATGTTTGGATTCTGCTTCATTATTGCCGCGGCCTGCCGGTCCCACTCGGCGTCGGCGATCGGGGCAAGGAGCGATTGGTTGCTGAAGTAGAATGCCACCATGAGCGCAGTTAGAAACAGCAGCGGTACCAGGAACTTGCCGTTGATCCTGCGCGCGAATACACGCTTCGGCGCGTAGAAGATGTCCAGATAATCTTCCCAGGCAGCGGCAGGAGGTGGCGGTGGTACCGAAGCGGTAGGCGAATCCAGCGTCGAGGGGGTCGTCATGTGCGCTCACAGGCTGATGAGCGTATTATCTTACAACCAATCGAACACCTTCCACCAGACCGGAGACTTCGCGCTGTGATTCGCCTTCTAACGCTCGCCATTGCCGCAGGCTTCGCCGCAGCGCAGCCGCTCTCGGCGCAGATTCCTCAGACCGAGTACGCGCAACGGCGACAGGCACTGGCTGCGCGCTCCAGCGATGGAATCACGCTCGTCTTCGGCGCGCCCGAGCCCGCTCGTGACTACGAGGGATTCTTTCAGTCCTCGCCGTTCGAGTACCTCACCGGCCTGAGCCGAGAGGCCAACGCGGCTCTCGTCATGGTGAAAAGCGGCAGCAACGTCAAGAGCGTCGTCTTCGTAAGAGAGCGCGAGCCCGCACGCGAAGCGTGGATGGGCGAGCGCCTCGGCACGGCGGGCGTTACGCAGTTGACAGGACTCACTGCGCGGCCCATCGATGAGCTGCGAACGGTGCTCGATTCACTCGCACGCACAGGACTCACCCTTCTCGTGGCCGGAGAGCTGGGCGAGGAAGGCGCGCTCACGCGTGAGGGGCAGATGGTTCGCGGGATAGTGGAGAGTCTGCCGTCGCTCAAGGTGATGCCAGACAGCCGTTTGATGAACCAGCTGCGGGGCACCAAGAGCCCGGCGGAGATCGAGCTTATCCGCAAGGCTGTTGAAATAACCGTCGAAGCTCAGCGCAATGCCATGCGTGCGATGGAGCCCGGGATGAATGAATTCGAAATCCAGGCGCTCATTGAGTACACGTTCCGCCGCAACGGCGCTGACCGTCCGTCCTTTGCCACGATTGTGGGCTCAGGCCCCAACTCCACCACGCTGCATTACAATGCCGACGACCGCTTCATGAACGCCGGCGAGCTCGTGGTGATGGACATTGGAGCCAGCTACCGTGGTTATGCGGCCGACGTCACACGAACTGTTCCTGTGAGTGGCACTTTCACGCCGGACCAGCGCGCTATTTACGAAATCGTGCGTAACGCACAGGCAGCGGCTGAGCGTCAGGCAAAGGTGGGCGCGCGAGCTCAGCTCATGACCGACTCTTCGAATATCGTGATTGCAGCCGGACTCGCGAAGCTCGGTCTCACGGAATCTGCGAGCGCGACGTTCGACTGTGGAGAAGACGGCGCGAACCAATGCCCCCAATACCGCCTATACTATTTCCATGGATTGGGCCACGGAATCGGCCTCGATGTGCACGACCCGGAGCAATTCTACTTTACGGGTCTCATAGCGCGAGGTAGCGCTTTTACCATCGAGCCTGGCATCTATGTGCGCGCCGACATTCTGGATCACCTCGCGGACACACCTCGAAACCGCGCCATGATCGAGAAACTGAAGCCGGCGGTCGTTCGCTATCGCAACACCGGTGTGCGAATCGAGGACGATTACATCGTCACCGACAAGGGTGTGGAATGGATTTCCAAGGCGCCGCGAGAGATCGCGGAGATCGAAGGCTTGATGAGGGAGACGTACGCCGGACCGGGAGCCAGGAACGCTGATGTTGTGAACTGGTACCGGAAGGAAAACGGGAGTCGGGAGTCGGGAGTCGGGAGTCGGAAACCCTGACCATCATTGATTCCTGTTCTCGGTTTCTTGCTACTCGTTGTTTTCGACTCCCGACTCCCGACTCCCGAGCCTCTAAGTATTCCGTTGCGAATCCTCACCGCCTTCTCCGCTGCCGCCGAGTCGGCTTCGATTCGCAACTCGAGCCGCTCCTGCAGCCGAACGCTGGCATTCAGCGTAACGTTCTGGCCGTCGCGACGCACGACGATCGGAAGTGGCGCTCCCTCGCGATTGGCGAAGTCGGCGCGGAAACGTACTCCGAAAGTTTGATCGGTAACCGGAATGCCACCCACCGAAATGAGGTAGTCGCCAGGCTCCACACCGGCGCTTGCCGCGGCGCCACCCGGCTCGGCGGCGACGACCAGGACCCCACCGGTATCGGGAACGGTGTTCACTCCCAGGCGCGGCTCACGCAGCGTATCGGCAACGAGGCGCATCGCCGCGAGAGGAAGAACGCTGCCCCATGGAAATGGTTCGCGTCCGTCGATGTAACGCGTGTTGAAGTCAGCGAAGGACTTTCCGCCGGCTGCTGCTGATACGGCACGCCACCACTGTTCGCCGGTGAAACCGCGGCCCTGCTTGTAGGTCTCGCGATAAAGCTGGCGCATCACATCGTCGAGCGATCTCCGGTTGTCGCTCGCGTCGCGGATCATGATGTCCAGCATGAAGCCCGCCAATGAGCCCTTCGGATAGTAGATGTAGCCGGTTCCATCTACCGGATGCGACCAGGTGGAGAGCGACGCGTCCTCCAGGGAAACTGCGGGCACGCCGAATACTTCCTGGATCTTGCCGGACGTCGCCGCAAAGAAGCCGGCCGAGTCGATGATTCCGCCGCGAACCAGCGCCAGGTCGGCATAATAGTCGGTGACTCCCTCACTCACCCACAGCCACGTCGTTGGCTGCTCTTCAGAGTACTGGTATGGCCACAGATCCGCCGGCCGGAGGCGCTTGACGTTCCAGGCGTGGAATACTTCGTGCGCGTACAGCGACGGCATGAACGCACTGCCGATTGCCAGCGGTGTGACGACATCCACGTGCGAATTCTGGTGTTCGAGTCCACTCGCGCCGGCATATGAAGAATCAGTGATCTGAAACACCGTGTACGTCTGGAACGGCGCCTCACCGAAAACCGCGACCTGCGGAGGAATCATCCGCTGAAGTTGCTCCCACACCTGGGCACGCGCCTGACCTGCGAGACTGCCCGTGGGATACGTGGCTAGACGCACCCACCGGTCGGCAATCCGCGTGCTGTCGTAGTCGAAGCGGCCGACGAAGAATGGCATGTCGACCAGATCGTGATAGTTGCTTGCGGAATAGGTTCGTGGGCTGCTGCCCGGCGTCATCCCGGTGGCGACGAGCCACCCCGGAGCGGTGCGAACGGACACGGTGGCGCTGAAGTTGAAGCCGCGGCCCTCGGGGAACAGGAAAACGTTGGTTCCGTTGAAGAGCGCAAAGTCACGCCGCGCCCAGGCCATCGCATTGTCCAGAGTGTCGGCCAGAAACTCCGCGGACACTGTGACGGATTTGACTCCCACGGTCTGAATTCGCCACGTGTCGTAATCCAGCTTGTCCCATTGGAGAGGCTTCCCATCTCCCGCCGGAGCGAACTTGGTTACGTACTTTGAGAAGTAGCTGAGCTCGTACGCACCCGGTGTCCACGCCGGTAGTGAGAGAATGACAGGAGTTCCAGCGCCAGATGGGACAGTGAAGCTCATGTCGACCTTGATCGTGCGTAAGCGCGCTGTGACCGAATCGAACGTCACTACATATGAAATCCCGGAAATGGCTGCGGATTGCCTTGTCGAAGTGGCATTCGCCGGCACGCGCTGGGCATTCGCGGCGACCGCCGAAACGAGAGTCAAAACCAACGTAGAGACGGCGAAGCTACCGTGTCGGCGGCGCGGCATTCAGGAATCCTGGATGAGGGAGCGGGCATGAGTCATTCGGGGCCCGAAATATCGCCGGCGACCTTGGTGGCGGAAAGCCCGCGGTGGACGGCGCCCTGGGCGTGCGAATTGCAATTCAGATTCTCAATATGACGTTTGGCTGCTGAAACAATGGACCTGGATGCCGGAAAAAACCGAGCATACCCCAAGGAATCGCTCACGGGGCTGCCTGCCGCCAATCTTCCCTTCCCCGTCCTGCGACTCGACTCCGAGTGGAAAATCAGGGCCTCGAATACCGTTCTCGAGCGCGAGCTCGGAATTAGCGGCAATGCATTCTTCTCTCATCATCTCGCTGACATCGCGACTGCCGGCGCGGTGCCGGTGGAAGAAGCCGTTGCCACATCCAAGAGTGCGCAGGGTACGGTCTGTCTTCGGTTCCGTACCGAGGCCGGTCAGTACGAGCGCAAATTCTCGACTGTTAGCGATGTGGATGGCGTCTGGCTGATCGGTATTCCCACCCCGACGGAACCCGACAAGGACGCAGTGCGCGCAAAGTCAGAGTTCCTCGAGACTGTATCCCACGAGCTCAGAACACCGCTGAACGCAGTACTTGGATACGCTGGCCTGCTGCGGGACGGTGTTTATGGAGCCGTGACAGACGCGCAAAAACGCGCCGTACAATCGATCATACGCCGTGCGAAAGACCTTCAGCTTATCATCGACGACGTTCTGGATCTTTCAAGCTTCGAGACAGGCACACCGCAGCTTCTCTTCTCGGATTTCCATCCCGCGGACGTCCTGGTCGAGATTACGAACGATGTCGCGCCGCAGGCGAAAGATCGCGGGGTACGCATGATCGTGCGGGACGACTGTCCCGGTGACGTTAGGCTGGATCGTGGCAAGTTCAGGCACGCAGTAGTGAACCTGGTATCGAACGCCATTAAGTTCACAGAGACGAAGGGCGAAGTGGAGCTCTCGGTGGAGACAGCCGGCGAGAACTACTTTGCGACGCGTGTACGAGACACGGGCATCGGAATTCCATCTCACAAGCTCGACCGCATATTCGATAGCTTCCGCCAGGTTGAGAGTGGCACGACAAGGCGGCACGGCGGAATGGGCCTGGGTCTCACGCTCGTCCGCCGGACCGTGGCTGCGATGGGCGGAACAGTCACGGTCGAGAGCCAGGAGGGTGTGGGCACGACGTTCTGCCTCACCACCCCGGTGAGACCTAGGGACTAGGGAGTCGGGAGTCGGGAGTCGGGAGTCGGGAGTCGGGAGTCGGGAGTCGGGAGTCGGGAGTCGGGGCGACTCGGAATAAATCCCACGTAGCTTGATTGCAAGATCTCTCACCTGGTCCCTGGATTTTCGTCCGACTCCCGACTCCCGGCTCCCGACTCCCCAGCCCTTATGTGCAAGCACGAGGTACTTACGCGTCATATTGTAAGACCGGCCTCCTGCTGCTCGACTTCAATACCTGAGGATTTCATGAAAGCCCGATTACTGCTTGTCGTTGCTCTGTTTGTCGCGGTTGCGTGTAACTCGCCGCGCGGTGCTGACGGAGGCGGCAGCACGGTGTTGATGGACACCATGGCCTTCGCCGAGAAAAACGCTGCCGGCGAAGGAGTGAGTCCAGAACAGTCACCGGTCAGTGCGCCGGAGGTTGATCTCTCCAGAGCGACGAACCAGACATCGCAGCCCGGGCCCCAGCGGCCAGTATCGGATACCGGCACGATAGCGCCGTCGATGATCATCCGCACGGGCCAGGTGAGCATCGAAGTGGACTCACTCGCGCAAGGAATAGCGCGAGTACGAGACCTCGCCACGCGCGTTGGCGGGTACGTCGCAAACAGCTCGGTGCAGGCCGGTGGCGAGGAGCCCAAGTCCGCCACTCTCGAGATCAAGCTCCCCGCCGCTCGCTTCGACGAAGCCATCTCCGGCCTGAGTCGCATCGGCAAGGTCGAATCACAAGTCGTTTCTGCCGAGGACGTGAGCGAAGAATTCGTGGATGTCTCCGCCCGCGTCGCCAACGCGAAGCGGCTTGAAGCGAGACTTGTGGAGCTGCTGGCAAACAGGACGGGCAGACTATCCGACGTCCTGCAGGTGGAGCGCGAGCTCGCAAGGGTGCGCGAGGAGATCGAGCGGTATGAGGGCCGCATGCGCTACCTCAGAACCCGTTCTGCCGTCAGCACCCTCTCCATCACCATTCACGAGCCTCGTCCCGTGGTGGGCGAAAGAGGCAGCACTAACGTCCTGGCGGAGGCATTCCGCAACGCCTGGCGCAACTTTGTCGGATTCGTTGCAGGCCTCATCTCGTCACTGGGCATTCTAGTGCCCGTCGCGGCCATCGTCGTGGTTCTCGCCCTGATACTGCGCCGATTCCTTCCACCTCGAAAACCGGGAAACCAATCCAAGTAGGGACTTCGACGGATGGTGTTAGTGCGCATCTTTGTGCGCGCGATACGTGGTACGCAGTCACTGCGCAGTGCGCAGTTGGTACTCGATGCGCAGTGCAGTTAGAGGGAAACTAGCTTCTTCCCGACCGCGGACTCGCGAGCAGCTTCGATGACTCTGAGTGTAGCAACGGCGTCGTCGGCGTCCACCGGTGGTGGCGCTCCAAGCCGGATCGTCGCAACAAGCCTGGCGTAAAAGTCCTGATAAGCGCCCCGCTCCGTCGGAACGGCATGCTCCTCGGTGCCGTTGCTAAGGTGGCCCCAGTGGTCGCGTGGGTCTTCGCCCCAACCGGCGCCAGGGCGCTCGCCCGCGCGTAGTGCCTTCTCCTGCACATCCAGACCGAACTTCGTGTAAGCCGCGCGCGATCCGAGAATGCGCATGCGCGGGCCCGGTTGGGCAGCTACGGCGCTCATCCACAGATGAGACCGCACGCCCGAGTGATGCGACATGGCCACGAACGCGTCATCGTCGACCTCGACCCCGGGACGCCGCCGATCGAGCTCCGCGTACACCTGCTGGACTGGCCCGAACAGGGTGAGCGCCTGATCGATGAGATGGCTGCCAAGATCAAAGAGCAGCCCCCCTGCCTCGGCCGGATCGCCAAGCTCGCGCCATCCGGTTTTGGGTGCGGGACGCCAGCGCTCGAACCGGGATTCGAATCTTGACGGATCACCGAGAGCGCCCTCACGCAGCAGTCGTTGCGCTGTCCGGAAATCGCCATCCCAGCGCCTGTTCTGAAAGGGCACGAGGATGCGGTCCCGCCGCCGAGCCTCGTGCACGAGCTGCTGTCCTTCGTGCGCTGTTGGCGCCAGCGGCTTGTCGACGACTACGTGCAGGCCCGCATCCAGTGCGGCAAGTGACAGTGGGACGTGCGTTCGATTCGGCGTCGCAACGACTACCACATCGAGATCGTGTGCGTGCGCCCAGAGCCACTCGACGCTCTCGACGATGAGCGCGCGAGGATGATCGCGCTCAGCCTGCTGCCGTCGCTCCGGATTACCGGTGACGATCACAGCCAGATCCAAGCCGGGCGTCACGACGATGAGCGGTGCGTGAAACGCCGAGCCGGCCAGGCCGTAGCCTATCAGGCCGATGCGGACCGGAGTGCCGCCTTGTGCGGCTGTCGACCGTGATGCCAAGTGACGGACGCGGTGGCTGCTCTTAAGGCTCGTCCACTAGCCCGCTACTTGGGACCGGCTGGACAGAGTGCTGTACTGTCAGAGCTTCCTTCGTGTCGCCTTCGATTACCGACCGCTCGGGCACGTCACGCCCGCCGACGTCACGCACCAGCCCCACGCAGGCGGCGGCCGTGAGTAGGGACACCCCGCCCAGCATAACTACATATAGCGGCGCGTTCGGATTGTTCTCTCCGAAGACCAGGCGGATCAGCGGGCCAAAGCCGAGTGAAGCGACGATCTCAGGA